>NZ_CP021247.1:0-300000 GCF_017309955.1 Novosphingobium sp. KA1
GGATTGTGAGAAATCAAAGACTTACGGGCGAATTACAAAATGAAAAATCGCCTATTGTCACTCTCAGCGCAGCCCGGTGCGCCACTTGGCGACGCAGCTACGACGTCGACGATACGCGCGCTCAGGTTTCGACCATCTATTGGGAGCCGACCGCGAACAACGCGAACATGTTCCGGTTCCGCGATGTCTATCGCGACACCGTGCTTGCCTACGCCGATCAGGTGCGCAAGCCGGGCAAGACGCTGCCGATCTCGCTGAACGCCCTTCAGGTTCTCAAGGCCCTCTTCGCCTTCATGGACGGCAAGACCGGCCGCTGCGATCCGAGCCTGGACAGCCTCGCCAAGCGCAGCCGCCTTTCCCGACGTACCGTGGTTCGCCAACTGAAAGTTCTCCGCAAGGAGAACCTGGTCAACTGGGTGCGCCGAACGGTGAAAACCGGCAATGCCGCCGGCGAAGGCCCCAAGCGCCAACAGACCAGCAACGCCTATTTCATCGATCTTGCGAAGCTGCCTGTCGAGATCGGCCGCACGCTGCGCCAGAAGTTGGGCGACAAGCTGCGGGAGACAAGCCGCAAGCTGGTAGGCTCAGGCCCCGTGCCGTCACGCATCGCCGGCAAGACGGCCAAGCTGCTGGCGAACATCACAGGCTCTCTGTCCGCACCTGGAGCGCGTGAGCGCGCCGAACGACGCTCACTCGTTGGCGGCTCGATGGCGGATCGCATGGCGCACATGTACCGCAACGACCCTGCTGCATTGCGGGAGCATGAGGAAATGCTCGGTCTTTCCTTTGGGGTGAGTGCGAGTGCCAACTTGGCATTGTACCCCTCCCCCAGAACAGAAGAGAGAAAGGACAGAAGGCGCTAGGGCGCCTTCAGGCGCAGGATTTGTATTGCCCCCATGCCTATCGGGACGTTCCCCGTCTCCTTCGCAGCCCAAGCGGCAGCGGAGTGCGGGGCGGCTTGCGCCGCCCATGGCTATCAGGGGGGCAAGAGCAACGGTCGTGCCAATCAGCGGCCGTCGCGCGGGCGGAAAACGCCCGCCCGGTCGAGGCTCGAAATCGCACCGCCAGGTGCATCAATCCGCATCAGCGATACTCGGCAGGTATCGTGAGGCCGGCCTAGGCTCTGGGCCGGTTTGCGGACCTCCCCAAAACGCATCAAAACCGACACGAAAAGTGCGCGGGCGAGGTGGGGGGAAAAGCCCGCGCCGAGGGTCGGCAACGAAGGCGTTCGAGCGCGTAATATTATTTCACGTCGTCGCAATGCGTGCGATCGGCGAGTTCGACAGGAGTACAGGCCATATTGTCACTTAAATGTTGACACTCACTGCGTGTCACATATAAATGACAATATGGAAACGCAGCAGACTCCGCTCTTCGCGAACTGGTTTAACGGCCTTAGGGACCGCAAGGCACAGTCGAAGATCGCGGGTCGCATCGCCCGAATTGAACTCGGGCTAATGGGTGATGTGAAGTCGGTTGGTGATGGCGTTTCCGAGGTGCGTATCGATTTCGGTCCCGGCTACCGCCTCTATTTCACCCGCCGGGGCGAGCAATTGATTATTCTGCTGATGGGTGGCGACAAGTCTAGCCAGCAGCGGGATATCGCAAAGGCCAAGGAACTGGCCGCTCAGATACCGTGAGCGGCCGCAGATGGGACAAGCCAGGAGGCAGTACCATGTCTATTGAACTCACCCGCTTTGATGCGGCCGAATATCTTTCTGAGCCCGAAGATCAGGCAGAACTGCTCGCAGATGCGCTCGAAACCGGCGATGCCCACATCGTGGCAAAGGCGATCGGCATCGTTGCCCGCGCCCACGGGATGACGGAATTGGCAAAAGAAACCGGCATCAAGCGCCAACAGCTGTACCGGACGCTGGGCCCTGACGGGAACCCGACGCTGGAAACCATGCTGAAGGTACTGCCGGCGCTTGGCCTGAAGATTCGGTTCGAAGCGGCCGCCTAAGCAGGACGCCTCTGCGGCCAAGGCACCAGTCAGATGGGGTCAGTTTACAAATGGAAATTTGCTTGACAGAATTCTAAATTCGCCCATTGTTGAGCGGCACGTAAAGGGAACAACCGATGCCGAAGCAATTTCCGTGGGACTACCATCCGGATCTCACCGCTGACCGTCTGACCGAAATTGCTCTGCTCATCCGACAAGGCCGCCATGACGCAGTCGAGAGATTCGACAGTGATATTGGGGACGATGGATGGACACTCGGCTGCCGAGCATACAAATTCGGACAGTTTCGCATACTTCAGGCTAACGAAGCTGACTCGCACCCTTGGCTGACCATCGTCGATCCCAGCATGAGGTTTATTTTCGGCATCGGATTGGTCCCGGTAAGATTCTATCGCGGCGATGCAGACGAACCGACCAACAAGACATGCCGCGTTGCCTTTCCTGAATTGGATCAGTTGGCAATTGCTTTTCCCGAGGAAGAATCGGAACCGCTGATTTATCGATTTGCGGTCGAAACCGATTTTGACGGTTCTGTACTTGCTATCAAATTTGTCGGCCTACGACATAAGCAGGCTGTGCTGGTTTGGGAGGTACCGCTGCCGATCGCAACGGTAACCAAGTTCATTCCAATCGCGGTCGAGGACGAAGGCGTCGAACTCCCCGAACCCAAGGTGGGCTTGTTGGGCGACGACGAAGATACCGCCAAGGATGCCGGCTAGATTCGCTGCCCGAAATTAGTCGCGATTAAAAAGTACGAGCACTCATATGAAAACAGGCGATCAATTCGCCGGCGACCAGCTGCGTCTTGCGCGGCTGGCGCACGGATTCACCCTCGAAGAACTCGGCTTAAAGGTCGGGATGACTCGGCAATACCTTCACCAGCTCGAAACCGGGGTCAAACTAGGCACAAGTGCCAACGTCGAGCTGCTAGCCGACGTTTTGGGCGTTACGCCATACTTCTTCTTTCAAAGTGCTAAACTGCCTGTGCAACCGGAGCAATGTCATTTCCGCAAACAGGCCACCACGCCCGTATCCATTACCAGCCAGGTGCTTGCGCGTGGGACACTGCTGGATCAGTTGGTGGAGCGGCTCGATAGCGCGTTGAAATTACCCCCAGTCAATTTCCCTCAGCATGCAATTGAAACTGCCGAAGACATTGAATTTGCCGCAGAAGAGTGCCGGAAACACTGGAATCTTGGTCTCTCAGGTCCGATCACCAACATGATGCGGGTGGTTGAGAATGCGGGAGCTATCGTTGGTTATTTTGATGGCATCTCTGAGCGCGTCGACGCTTTGTCCATGGACCGGCGGCGCCCACTCATCATTCGAAGCGAGGCAAAGCCTGCCGCCTGCCGCCTTCGCTTTGATCTAGCGCATGAATGCGGGCATTTAGTCATGCATCGCGGCGTGCATACGGGTTGCCGAGAAACTGAAGGTCAGGCGCACCGCTTCGCTGGCGCATTTCTGCTTCCGCGCTCTGCTTTCGCACGTGAATTCCCTCGAAGTCGGAACCTAGATTGGTCAGCGATTTTTGCCCTGAAGGCCCGCTGGAAAGTGTCAGCTAGAGCCATAATTCGTCGTGCTTACGATCTTGGGCTAATAACCGCTGACAAATATCGAACAGGCAATATCCATCTCAACAAGACGGGACAGAGCAAGGTTGAGGCACTCGACAACGAGATTGTCGCCGAACAACCCGAACTTCTCGACACGATTTTCCGAACGCTTGAGCGCGGAGGATCGATTGCTCTACGTGAGATCGCAAATGGTGCTGGCATTTCAGACGGAATGTTCGAAGTGCTGGTTGGTCGTCGCCTTCCATTTGCGCAGATCGCAGATGCAGGAAATGTCGTGCGCCTATTCAGCGGTATCAGCTAGGGACTATCTTCACCCGCTCCCTAAACCGCACCGCCTCGACGCCCAGCATATCGTTGAGTTCGAGGAACACGGATTGCAGCGGCTCGATCTCCAGCTCGAAGAAGGCATCGGTGGCCTTGGTGACGTCGCCAAAGCCGCCGGCGTTGGCCGGCACGATGCCGAGCAGCTGCGGCGGTACGCGGTGCGCGGCCAGTACGTCGTCGCGCGTCGTGTTCTTGATGCCGAGGAACTCGTCCTTGGCGCCGGCCTCGGCGATCGGCAGCAGTCGGATCGAGTTTTCCTTGCCGTCCGGGGCGTGGATGAAGAGGTTGCGGAAGTTGCCCGGCCCCTTCGACTTCTTCAGCGCCTGCCGGATCGCCTCCACGTCACCATCCGCGAACTGCCCGGTCGCATGCAGGATGTACCCCGCGTGGCTCCCGTTCTCGTAATAGCGGCGGCGGAACAGCGTGGCGTTCTCGTTCAGCAGGGCTGACTGCAACGCGGAGAGGTACTCAGGCAGTCCGTAGATCTCCTGGTTGACGTCGGGCGCCATCAGCTGATGCACGCTGCCCGGCTCGAACTCGCTTTCGTTCTGGAAGCCGGGCACCCACCAGAAACGGCCCGGCTCCACGCCGCGTCGCACGTACTTCGCAAGGCAGTGATCGATGCGCAGCACACCGCCCAGGCGGTTGCGGACCTGCTGGACATAGGCGTTGCCCATCACGAGGTAGTCCTGCACCAGCCCGGCAAAGGCCTTGCGGCTCAGACGCGATGCGGGATCGAGGCTGGCCGCCAGCATGTTGCGCTTCAGGATGATCGCGCTCGAATGGTGCGGCGAGGCGCGATAGGCCCGCGCCAGCCCGTCCAGCGGGATCGGCGGCTCATACCAGCGCGAATTGTGCCAGCATTCGAGCATGTCCAGCATCGTGGCCCGGCTCAGCACCGGTTCGGGATCCCCGAAGGTGAACGCCTCCACCGCGCCACCGCCCTCTCCCGCCGGCACGATCGCGCCCTTGGAGGCTGCGGCCGATTCCTGACGGCTCATTGCCCGCACATTCTGGCGGCGCGTACGCTTGCTCATTCGATGATCTCCATCGTGCTCCTGGGCTTTTCCTTGCCGTCGAGCGGTTCGTTCATGAGGATGTGCATGGTTGCCCACGCAAGGTCGGCGTGGCCGTCGTCACCGCCGCGCCCGGCCTTGAAGGTGACGTTGCGGCCGCTGGTGGTCAGCGTCTTCTTGATCGAGACGAAGGCCGAGACGATATCGAGATAGCCGACGTCGAACAGCAGACGCCCGCGCCGGATCACGTTCTGCGCCTTCATGATCATCTGCGCCTTGAGTTCGAGCGAATACTCGATCTTGGCGACTGCGCAGCCGGGCATGGCGCCGGGCTTCGCCAGCAACTGGTAAACGCCGGCGCCCACGCCGGTCGCGTCGATGCCCAGATAAGTGCAGTTGTACCGGCTGAGCATCGCCTTGATGAATTCGGCCTGCTGCTCGAAGTCGAGACCGCGCAGCGGGTGCCGCTCAAGGATACGGAACTGCCCGCCTTCCATCAGCGGCGGCGCGGCGATGACCAGCGCGGCATTGTCGCCGTTCTCGCTTTCCTGCGGATCGTAGCCCGCCCAGACCGCGCGATTGCCATAGGGTCGCGCCGCTTCGATGTTGAAGTCGGTCCAGTCGACAAGGCTGTCGGCACCGCAGGCGATCATATCGTTGAAGCGGAAGGCCGACTGGCTGTCGTCCACGAAGTCGCACATGAACAGGTTCGCGAATTCGTCGGGCGCGTACTCGTCCCTCAGTTCGTCGATGTCGAACAGGTCGCAGCCGCCGGCCTCGGCGTCGAGGATGTTGACGATGTGCCGCCAGATCCGGTCAGGGCCGACGCTGCCCGCCGCAAGCGCGGCATGGCTGACGTCGATCGAGACGCGCTCTTCCTTCTTCCGGCGCCGGTTGCGGCGCTCGCCGGTCCAGTAGGGATAGGCCGGATGGGCAACGCTCGATGGCGTCGAGAAGTAGGTTTTGCGCCACTTCTTGTGCGTCGCCATGCCCGAGGCGACCTTGTTCAGTTCCTCGAACGAATGGACCCAGAAGAATTCGTCGAAATAGAAATTGCCGTGGCGGCCCTGCGCCGTGCGGAAGTTGGTGCCGAGGAAATGGAGTTCGGCCGCCGCCTCTTCCTCCGGCCGCAAGTCCGAGGTGATCAGCATCGGATCACCGCCCAGCGTCACGCCCACCAGCTTGGCGAAGCTGACGATGTAGCTGCGGAACTGGTGCGCCTGGGCTTTCGATGCCGACAGGAAGATCTGGTTACGGCCGGTCTCGATCGCGTCGATCAGGGCTTCGAAGGCGAAGTAGTAGGTCGCGCCGATCTGGCGTGACTTCAGGATCATGCGGGTGCGCTGGCTCAGCGCGTTCCACCAGGTCAGCTGGTAGTCGTAGAGGCCCTCAAGGAAGATGCGCTTGAGTTCGGCCGCCTGCTCGGCGGTGAAGTGGTTCTTTTTCGGCTTCTTGCGCGCGCCCGCGTTCCGGTTGCCGACCTTCTCGTTAAGGTCACCGCTATGGCCGCCCGGCTGCTCATAGCGGCGCACGCGGGCAAGGCTTTCGATCTGGCGCGCCAGCGCGTCCATCTCGACCAGGTCCGCGCTGGTTTTCTTCTCCTTTGCGATCAGGGTCAGCAGGCGGATTTCCAGCCCGTCCTCGATCTTGCTGATCGAGGGGGCATCGTCCCACCGGTCGCGCTGCTTCCACGATTCAATCGTGGCGCGCGGGAGCGCCTTGCCATTGTCGCTCGCAACGCCGTGCAGCGCGAATTCCGCCGCGATCTGGCTCACGCCCCACCCGCGCCAGTAGAGGCTGCGCGCATGTCGGCGGGGATCGAATTTCCACGCTGCGGTCAGGCCGCCGGGTTCAGGTTGGTAGGGCATGGCGGCGACCATGGCCCGCAATTTGCCCCCCGATCACCGCCATCCATTTGGCTGGCCGCCCGGCCAAATGCTGCCCCTTGAGACAAGGCGCCAGACCCGCCCTTTTGGTCCCGTCAAAGCCCCCGCCTCGCTGCCGAGCAACTCAGGGAACCGGAACCGAACATGGCAAAGAGCAAGTTTTTCCGCGTCTTCGTCGAAGGCTTCACCGCCAGCGATGGCCGCAAGATCGAAGCCGCCTGGATCGACGACATTGTCGCGACGTTCAGCGCGGCCACTTACACCCCGCGCATCAACTGCGAACACATCAAGGGCTTCAGCCCCGAGCCGCCGTTCAATGCCTATGGCAGCGTCAGCGCCGTAAAGGCCCAGACCGATGAACTGGTGATCGACGGCGAAACCGTGCGCCGCCGCGCCCTCTACGCCCAGATCGAGCCCAACGAACAGCTGCTCAGGATCAACAAGCAGGGCCAGAAGATCTTCACCTCGGTCGAGATCTCGCCCGACTTCGGCGGTACCGGCAAAGTCGGCCTGATCGGCCTTGCCGTGACGGACAACCCCGCCTCGCTCGGCACCGAAGCGCTGTCGTTCTCCGCGCTCAAGCCGATGTTCGACGCGCGCAAGCAGCACCCCGACAACCTGTTCTCGGCCGCGATCGAAGCCGCGATCGTCATGGAGCCTTCCGGCACGGACAGTGCCGGCGTTGCCGATGCGATCCGCTCGGGCTTCGCCAGCCTTGCCACGATGTTCGGCCGGGGCGACACGGAAAAGCCCAAGGAAGAACCCAAGCCGAAGCCCGCCAATGACAATGGCTTCGACATTGCCGCCTTCAGCACCGCGCTGGGGGAACAGGTCGCGCTGGCCGTCAAGCCGGCCAACGACGCCATTGCCGCGCTTCAGGCGGATTTCGCCAGCCTCAAGGGCCAGCTGGAAACCACGGAACAGCCGCAGGACTTCACGCGCGCCCCGGCCACCGGCGGCGGCGGCAATGCCGCGTTCCTGACCGACTGCTGATCGGCCGCCCCCCTCCCCCGCGCCCCCTCCCCGCACGCCCGCCTTTCACCGGAGTACCTTCGCATGCAGACTTCCACCCGCCTGCTTCTTCACGCCTTCGTCGCGCAGGTCGCGAAGCTGAACGGCCTGCCCGCCGCCTTCACGGCGGTGCCGGGCAAGCTCGATGAATTCAACGTCTCGCCCGCCATCGAACAGCGCCTGCAGGCCAAGCTGCGCACGATCAGCGACTTCATGTCGCGCATCAACGTCATGCCCGTGGTCAACCAGCAGGGCAGCCGCGTCGGCGTGGGCGTGAACCGCTCGCTGGCAAGCCGCACCAACCGCGCCGCCGGCAACCGCCGTTCGCCGGGAGACGTCACCGGCTCCGACCAGATCGACCAGTACCTCTGCAAGAAGACCGACTACGACTACGCCTGGTCCTACGAACTGCTCGATGCCTGGGCGCACATGCCCGAGTTCCAGCAGTTGTGCCGCGACGCGGTGCTGGCGCAGAAGGCCGAGGACATCATGTGCATCGGCTTCAACGGCGTCGACGCTGCCGTGGAGACCGACCGCGATGCCTTCCCGCTGCTGCAGGACGTCAACTATGGCTGGCTGCATAAGATCCGCACTTATGCCGCAAGCCGCGTCATGGCCCACGGCACCAAGGACACCGCCAAGATCTACGTGTCGGCAGACGGCACGGCCGACTACGCGAACCTCGACGCGCTGGTGTTTGATGCGATCCAGAACCTGATCCACGATCGCTTCCGCACCGCGACGGACCTTGTCGTGATGGTCGGCGGCGATCTCGTCCACGACAAGTACTTCAAGATCATCGAGGAAGCCGGCAACACCGCCACCGAACAGGTTGCCCGCGACGTGATCCTGTCGAGCCGCCAGCTGGGCGGCAAGCCCACCGTGCAGGTGCCCTTCTTCCCGGCCGGCTCGATCCTGATCACCAGCTTCAAGAACCTGTCCTACTACTGGCAGATCGGCACCGCCCGGCGCGCCATCCTGGACAACCCGTCGCTCGATCAGATCGATAACTTCGAGAGCATCAACGACGCCTTCATGATCGAGGAATACGGCAAGTGCGCCCTCCTCGAAAACATCCAGCTCGGCCCGAAGGCGTAAGCCTTCCGCCGCCGCCCGCCCTCATCGAGCAGGAACGACATCATGACACCCGCACGTCTCCACCGGGAGCGCATGGCCGCCCTTGCCGCAGCCCAGGCCGCCGACCCGAAGCCGGTCGTCACCTCCGCTGAGGGCGGGCACCCCATTTCCGCGCCTTCCCATGCCACCAGCGCCGAACGCACGCCTGCGATGATCTATCGCGAGCGTGCGGCGGCCGAAGCCATCGTCGCCGCGCCGGAGCGGGCCACGTCCGCCGAACAGCGCACCTCCGCCCAGATCGTCCTGCGCTTCACGCATGACCTGCGCCGCCTCAAGGCCATCCGCTCGGTCGACCGCAAGATCGAGGCGAAGCGCGAAATGCTGCCCGAATACGCAGCCTGGATCGAAGGCGTGCTTACCGCCGACAGCGGCGCCGGCACCGGCGTTGCCGCCGAAGTCCTGCCGACCTGCATGGTCTGGCTGATCGACATCGGCGAATTCGGCCAGGCGCTCGACCTTGTGCCCTTCCTCTTCCGCCACCAGGTCGCCATGCCCGCACGCTACAAGCGCGACACGGCGACCATCGTGGTCGAGGAAATCGCCACTGCCGCCGCCAGGGCCCAGAACCTTGGCAACACCTTCCCGCTCGGCATCCTCGAACGCGTCGATGATCTCACCGCCCACCTCGATCTCCATGACGAGGTCCGCGCCAAGCTGGTGAAGGCGATCGGCATCGAGCAGCTGCGCGCGGCCGAGGAACTGCCCGCCGAGGACAGCAAGGCCGCGCTGGAAGCCACGATCGCCACGCTGCGCGACGCCCAGCGCCTCAATGACCGCATCGGCGTGAAGGATCGCATCAAGCGCGCCGACAAGCTGCTGTCCGCCGTGACCGCCGCCGAAACCGCCCAGACCACCGAACCCGGCAGCGATCCCGCTGCCTGACAAGCTCGCCCCCGGCGCTCAGGGGCGGATCGCGCGATGCGGGAGGCCTTCGGGCCGCAGGGCCGCCATCTGCCCCGATCCCCATCCCTGTTAGCCGGCGGGGTGCGCGGAGACCCTCATGTCTTTCGTATCGCTGCCGCCCTCTCCCGAGATCGAACAGCCGCCGTCGACGGAACAGGCCGTCAGCAACGACGGCTTCTTCCCCGACGTCGATCCCGCTGCCGTGCGCGAAGAGGCAAGGATCCCGACCAGCATCACGCCGGCGCGGCTGCGCGCGGC
This sequence comes from Novosphingobium sp. KA1, assembly GCF_017309955.1. Taxonomy (NCBI): domain Bacteria; kingdom Pseudomonadati; phylum Pseudomonadota; class Alphaproteobacteria; order Sphingomonadales; family Sphingomonadaceae; genus Novosphingobium; species Novosphingobium sp. KA1. Next base: position 10,076 of record NZ_CP021247.1, read on the forward strand.
GATCCTCGGCGCGATCATGACCGTGGGCAACGACCTTGCCGCCTATGCCGCCGCCTGCAAGGCAGGCGGCTATGCCACGCTGGCCAGTGTCCCGGCCGAACAGCTGGATGGCCAGAGCGTGCAGCTGATCCGCTATCAGCGCGCGGTCGCCCTCTATGCCAAGGCCGAACTGGTCGAACGCCACCGCGACTTTGACACGACGGCCGCCGGCAACGCGCAGGGCGAGGATCTCACCACCTCGATCGGCGATCTGCGCCGCGATGCCATGCATGCCGTGCGCGACATCCTCGGCAAGCCGCGCACCACGGTCGACCTGATCTGATGGCCGCGCAGCAGCGCCTTACCGCCAAGGCCGGCGACAAGCTGGACCTCTTGCTCTGGCGCGATGCCGGGCTTGGCATTGCCGATCTGGCGCGCGTTCTCGACGCGAACCCCGGCCTGGCTGATCTCGGCCCCATCCTCCCCCTCGGCACCGTCGTGATCGTCCCGGCCTCGGCCGATGCCGGCACCGCGCAAGTGCTGCCCCTCGTCCAACTCTGGAGCCTTTGAATGTCGGACTTTCGCAGCATCCTTGAAACCACGGCTGAATTCGTCGGCTCGCTCAGCCCCTCGCTGATCGGATCCGCCGTCGCGCAGGCGTGGAAGCCCGGCCTGCCGTGGCGCCAGCGCTTCCTGCAGTGGGCAGTGGGCTCCACGGTCAGCTATTACGCCACGCTCGCGATCGTCGCCGTGACGGACTGGAACGGCTTTGTCGCCCAGTCGATCGCTTTTGCCATCGCCCTGCTCGCCTTTGACGCCACCCCGCGCGTCTCCAGGGCGGTGATCGATGCGCTCACCAGTCTCCCCGGTCGCCTCGCAGACCGCTTCCTCCCGAAAAAGGACTGATCGCCATGGCCACCAAAGCCAGCCCCCGGACCGCAAGCGCGCCGCGCCGCCGCGCGCTTGCCTCGCCCGATGCCTTCTTCGCCGCGCTGCGCAGCGTCACCGGCTCGCTGACGCAGGCCCAGGTCAACATCGTCAACGCCATCCTTGTCGCCGGTGCCCTCTGGCCGGCCAGCTGGATGGCCTATGCCCTTGCCACCGCCTGGCACGAAGCCCGCTTCAAGCCGCAGCGCGAATGGGGGCTCGGCAGGGGCAAACCCTATGCCGTCCCCGGCAAGTACGGCCAGTCGCAGTACGGCCGGGGCCTTGTCCAGCTGACGTGGGATCGCAATTACGAGTGGGCGGACAAGGCCCTTGGCCTCGGCGGCACCCTGCTGAGGAACTTCGATCGCGCGCTCGAACCGGATATCTCGGTGCGGATCCTGATCATGGGCATGGAGGCCGGCGCGTTCACCGGACGCAAGCTGGCCGACTACGTCAGCCCCACCGGCACCCATTCCGAATTCATCATGGCCCGCCGCATCATCAACGGCACCGACCGGGCCGATGATATCGCCACTTATGCCGATCGCATCCAGTCGGCACTGATCAAGGCAGGCTGGGCGTGACGCTCGGTCTTGGCCACCTCGCTCTTGCCGGCGCGCTCGCTTCGTGCGCCGCCGGCATCGGCGGTTTCTTCTACGGCACGCACGTCGGCGCCGCACAGGAACAGGCCGCCCGGAAGCGCGCGGACGATGCCGCCGAAGCGGTGCGCGCCAGACTGCAGGGCCAGATCGACGCCTCCACCGAACGCAGCCAGGCCGCCGAATACACCCGGCAGGCAAGTGTCAGGGAAATCTACCATGAAAGCCAGAAGGTCGTTGAACGCCCGGTCTATCGCAATGTCTGCATTGATGCTGATGGCGTCGGCCTGCTCGGCCGCGCAGCCGACGTCGCGAACGGCACGGGTGTCGCCAGCGCTGCTGGCGCCCCCGGCGCCGCTGCCCAGGGTGCAGCACAATAGCGCCGGAACCATGGACGGCGCCGACGCCCATAATAGCCTGACCGCGCTCTATGACGTCGCCGGGCAGATCCGCGCGACGCTGGTCGAACTCCAGGCGCAAGTCCGCACCGCCATGGGAGGCACCGATGCAGAAGGCCGATAGGCTGCGCCGCTGGCTCACCGCCTATATCCCCTACCTGAAGGTCCACCCGGACAAGCTGCAGATCTACATCGAGAGCGGCACCGTGAACGCGCGCCGCTCTGCCACGCTGTCGTTCGCCTATGGCTATACCGTGAAGGCCCTCTTCATGGACTACGCGGGCGATGCCAACGACATCATCGTGCCCCTGCTAGCGTGGATCCAGCGCGAACAGCCTGCCCTGCTGCGCAAGCCGGACAGCCAGCCTTTCGGGTTCGAAGCCCAGCTGCTCGATGCGGACACGGCCGACGTGGAATTCTCGATCGACCTCACCGAAAGCGTGCTGGTGAACCTGCGCGCGGACGGCAGCGGCTACGATATCACCACGCTGCCCGAACCCGATTTTACCGATGCCTTTGCCGGCGTCACCGCGACCTTCAGCGATGCATTTGCCGGCGATGAACCCCTGATGCTGGGCGGCGCCGACTGATGGACGATCTGGGCGAACTGGAGCGCATCGCCGGTGCCATCCTGCGCAGCCTTGAACCCGGCCCGCGCCGCGCGCTGATGCACCGCATGGCGCGCGACCTTGCCGCCAGTCAGCGTAAGCGCATTGCCGCCCAGCGCGATCCCGGCGGCGCCCCGTTCGAAGCGCGCAAGCAGAAGGCACCGCCGGTCTCAAGCCGGGGCGCCGCGTGCTTCCTCTATCCCGCCCACGGCAGCGGCGAACCGCGCCGGGTGATCATGAAAAGCTTCACATGGGGCACCGGCCGCATGCTCACCGGCTTCGATATCGAGGCCGGCGATATCCGTACGTTCGAGTTCGACAAGATCGTGAAGTGGCTCCCGGTCCCCGAGGAACACCGCAACACCGCCGGCAGCAGCCTGCGCCGGCAGGGAAGCCTTCGCCGCAAGGCCATGTTCCGCCGCCTCGCCAGCGCGCGATTCCTGCGCTCTGGCGTGGACGATCAGGGCATCTGGGTTGGCTTCACCGGCAAAGTCTCGCAGATCGCGGAGGTTCACCAGTTCGGCTTGCGGGACAAGCCATCGCTGCGCGCAAAGGCAGTTGCTTATCCGCAGCGCCAATTGCTTGGGGCGACGGCCGCAGATCGTGAGCGACTGCTAGACACCCTCCTCGCTCAGATTTCTCTGGTCTGAGGGTAGGCTCGTACGGCCACTTAGCGCCCTGAGTTGGTCGCCCGAAGGCCGATTTGACGCTCCAGGAACCAGCCCATCGGCTATCTCTTGCCGGTAGGGCCGATTAGGGTTTTGCCGTGTCAAGCGACGGTTGACGAACCGGCGCCATGTCGTGTATAGCTTGACACGTGGAAATCGAAAGCATCACTCACAAAGCGCTTTGCAAAATGTTCACCACTGGGATGACCAAGGGCGTTATAGAGCATCGCCGTGTGATCAACATGCTGCAATACATCGTGGATGCGGGTTCGTTTGATGAACTCGCGATTCCCCCGAATTTCGGCTTCCACCCGCTTACCGGGGAGCGGGCAGGTACATTCGCCATGACCGTCACCAAGAACTGGCGACTGACGTTCACTAAGGTTGACGAAACAACCATCGCCGACCTCAATTTGGAGGATTATCACTGATGGCTCTGCAGATGCATCCTTCGCTCCGTGTCCATGCGGGGGTCTGGCTCAAGGAAGAGATCGTGGATCCGTCCGGCTACACGACCAAGGACTTGGCAAAGCACTTCGGCGTTTCGCGCCAAGCCCTCAGCACCCTGCTGAACGGGCATTCGTCGATTTCGGCCGACATGGCGATCCGCTTCGAAAAGGCATTCGGGGTCAAGGCCGACACGCTGCTTCGCATGCAGTCGGCCTATGACCTCGCTGGCGCACGCGCGCATGAAGATGAGATCAAGGTAGAACGGATTGCACTAGCAGCGTAGCGCCCCTTATTGCCGCTCGAAGGCGGAATTGAGTTTCCCGAAAGCAGCCGCCCCTTCAGTGCCCCATGGAAAATGAGGCTACAGCCTGACCTTTCGAAGCCGTATGCGGACGCCCTTTATGGTGCGAGCCAATCCCTATCAGGGCGAGCAAGTTGCCGTGCGTTATTATATGCCATATCCAATGTAAGGCAGGTCGCAGCGCGATAAAAATCGGAATATCGTTCCACCACTAACGCGAGGTCTGCACGCGCGGGATCCGTCAGAGCGAGTGGAACAAGAAGCTGTACTTGGCCTTGGTAGTACTGGGGAATGGCTGTCTTATAGTTCCTTCGGGCTCTTTGCCATGCAGAATCTTTCGCGCCGCTCACTAGATTTTGCAATCCGAATGGTGGCATTGATTTGAGAGCATCAGGAAAGCGATCCACGTTGTCGGCTACTACATGCTCAACATTCATTCTGAGTTCTTTTCGGGTATCTAATACCAGAACTGAAGGATCGTCAAAATAATGAGCCATATCCGGCAGAGAAGGAAATTTATTGAGATCCCATTCTCCGCGCCGTGCCCACTTTGAGAAATGCCAATAAGAGTCGATTTCAGGTATCTTATTGCGAACAAGTAACATGTAAATCGGTTCTTGCGTGGGGGTTATGAGGCCTGTGTTCCAGCAGCAGAAATTTTCGTCTGCACTGACAGAAACTTTTTTCTCTTCTGCAATTCGTTGGTAGGTGTGGAGTACGTAGTTTTTGAGAATAGGCTTTGCTTGAGTGGAAGCAGTGTGCCGATACTCCCAATCTTCATTTTCAGCAAGATTTGCTAATGCCTCAATGTGTTCATTGAGTTTTGGCATCATAGCAAAATCCGAAAATTTTTCGGGCAGATCATATGGCTGGTACTTGGCCAACTTCACCTCCTGTGTTTGTGCGCTTCAACCACACAAAAGGCATTTGGGAAAAGGGTTTTAATTTCTGGGGTGTCGGCAAAGCCACGTCGGCATGTCCGCTTTTCCAATAGGACTGCTCGGTATCAGACATTCCACAATCGGCCCCTTGAAGCCACTGCATATCGAAGCATTTGGCCTGCCGCCCATCCCAATGCCGGGGGATAGCGCAAGCCCCTAGCCTGCCGCGACATGCGCGACATGGCCGATACTTCCTTCACCGCTGTCGATCTCTCGCGCATGTCCGTGCCGGATATCGTCGAGGATCTCGATTTCGCGACGATCCTTGCTGACTGCATCGCGCAGATGAAGGTCTACATGGCTGAAAGCGGCCTGACCTTCACGGGCCGCAATAGCGATCCGGCCACCAAGCTACTCCAAGTCTTCACCTATTTTGCCCAGCTGCTGCGCCAGCGGATCAACGATGCCGTGCGCGCGGTCATGCCCGCCTATGCCGTGGGCGCGGATCTGGACAACATCGCGGCCCTGTTCGGCATCGCCCGCCTGACAATCACGCCCGCCGATACGGACACCGGCACCGCAGCGGTCATGGAAAGCGATACGGAGTTTCGACGCCGCATGGTGCTGGCACCCGAGGGCTACTCCGTTGCCGGTCCCGAAGGCGCTTACGTGTTTCACGCGCTTTCGGCCGATTCCAACGTGCTCGATGCCACGGCGATTAGCTTCGATCCCGGCCATGTCATCGTCACGATCATGTCTCGCGCAGATGATGGTGCAGCTTCGCAGGCCCTCGTTGACGCTGTCTTCGCCTATGTCTCGGCGGATACCCGGCGGCCCTTGACCGACCTCGTTACTGTCCAGTCTGCCGATATCGTTCGCTATGGCGTGGATTACGATCTCGCCACCTACAGCGGCCCGGATGCCGCCGTAGTCCTTGCTGCCTCGCTTGCCTCGGTCGAAGCCTACGTCGCAGAAAGCCATCGCCTTGGCCGCGACGTTACCCGATCGGCCCTGTTCCGCGCCGCGCATGTCGAAGGCGTGCAGAATGTCGTCCTGCGCACGCCCGCCGCCGATATTCCGATTACGCGCCTGCAGGCGCCCTACTGCACCGGCATCAGCGCCCAGCTGGCGGGCACGGGCGAATGACTTACGCCTCCGTCCTCCCGCCTGCGTCCACTCCGCTGGAGAAAGGGCTTGAACAAGTCGCCGCACGCCTGACCGACCTTCCCACGCCCATCCGCTCGGTCTGGTCTGCCGCCGATTGCCCCACCACGCATCTGCCATGGCTCGCATGGGCGCTGGCGATCAGCCACTGGAAAACGGAATGGACGATCGCGCAAAAGCGTGCCGAAATTGCCGATGCAATCCCCTACCATCGCCGCAAGGGCAGCCGCCGCGCGGTGGAAGAGGTGCTTGCGCGCTATCACGCATCGCTTCGTATCGTTGAATGGCATGAGGCGAGCCCGCGCCAAGCACCTTACACCTTCGAGGTGCGCGCACCTGCGGCCGAGATCCCGGCCAGCTTCCTGACCGCCGACACGGCCAACGCGATCATACGCGATGTCGCAGTGGCCAAGCCGGCCCGTGCCCACTTCAATTTTGTGCAGACGCTGGAATCGCAGGCGACCCTTTTCATGGCCGCCGGCGGAATGATCGGAGCCATGCACCGGGCCGATTACGCTGCCGTGCACGACACTAGCCGGGACTGGTCGATGGTCCTGCAGACCGATGATGGCGAGCCGATCCGCGATGAAGACGGCAACTTTCTGGAGGACGAGTAATGGCCGCGCTTTCCCTCAAGCTGACGGACGCGGGGCTTGCTGCCGTGCAAGGTGCATCGGGTTCTGACCCGGTCTCCATCACGCACCTCGGGCTGACCGCGACCGCGTTCGACTACGCGCCCACGCTCGTGGCCCTGCCCGGTGAATTCAAGCGCCTGGAGGTGGCATCGGGCACGGCATCCGCCCCCAACATCACCCACCTGACCGCCTACGACACGTCTGGCGACAACTGGTCCATCACCGGGTTCGGCCTGTTCATGGGCGACGGTCAGCTGTTTGCGGTGCACACCAGCGCCGCTGTCATCATGACCAAGGCCGAACTGGCATTCGGCCTCATGGCTTTCGACATTGCCTTCGATTCCGATCTCGCTGCCAACATCGATTACGGGAATGCCGTCTTCGCATACCCGCCTGCCACACAGCAGGCCCGGGGCGTTGCCCGTCTTGCAACGCAGGAACGCGTCGACGCGGAGGAAGATGGCGAGGACGACGCAGAAACGATCGTCACGCCCAAAACCCTACGTCAGCGCCTGCAGGCGCTCAGCACGGCGGTGAGCGCAAGTATCGATGCGCTCAACACTGCTTTGAACAATGGGCTCAACAGCCTCAGCACGGCACTTGATGCCGGACTGGAAACGCTAAGGCAGCGCCGCATCGTTGGAGGTGGCCTCGTTACGGGCGGCGGCGATCTCTACGCGGATCGCACGCTGACTGTCACGGAGGCCGACGCCGAGGACATAACGGCGGGCACTTCTGGCACCAAGGTTGTAACCCCGCGCCGCCTCGGCCCGATCTCGATGTCACTGGCCCAGAACGGTTTCATCCGGTTCTTCGGTTTCCAGATCGTCTGGGGCCGCTTCACCGCCGCAGCCAACGGCACCACCCCAGTCTGGTTCATCGAGCCGTTCCCGTCCGCTTGCTTTGCCGCCGTTGTCAGCGGCGTGACCAATCTCGGCGCGGATTCGAAGGACAATACTCCGGCCGTCATTGCCTCTTCCATCACCAAGGATGGCTTCAACGTTTTCAGCGCTGATGACGAAGGCGATGTCACCTGTTTCATCGCAGTAGGATTTTAACACGTGGCGAAACTCAGCTCCATTTTGCGCGCGGCGCGGCTGATCGACTACGACGGCCGGACGGTATCGGCGATGCTCGACCTCCTGAAGTTCCGTCCGAACCTTTTGGGCAAACAGTCGCTGAACACGCTCGATGACGTCAGGTCGGGCATCGACATCGGCAACACCCTGCCGGACGGTTCCCGCATCAAGTTCTCGTTCAGCGGGTCCACCAATCGCCTTACGGCGGGCCTTGACGATGCCCTGCGCTGGTTTGCGGCCAAGGGCTTCTATGCGCCCAAGGGCAGCAAGCTGACGCTCGGCTCCACCAATCTGCACAACCGCGAAACAACCTATGCATGGGGTGTCGCGGGCGGTCAGGGAAAACCCGTGATCGCGCTGGATTATGCCGGCAAGTTCATCACGCATAAGGTGCAGGTGCGCGGCACCGGCGAATTCCTGTCCAGCGTTACGGTGGCGGGCGATTTCAGCGTTGCCGGCAGCTTCAACATCGGCAGCATCAGCCCAACTCTCCGCGGCTTCGCGGGCGGGGGCATTGAACGCAGCGTGGAAGCCGACTGGGCGTGGGCAATCCATGGCGCCACCAAGCGCCCCGTGATCGGCGTGCGCGATGGCGACGTGCACCTTTCCCGCGCAGGCAGTTCTGCCAAGATTTCGATGCTCTATGCCGATGCCGCCAACATGGCGCGCGGCCGCTCGGTCACCGGCACCCCGCACAACATCCAGATCCTGCGGCTGAGCACCGCGCTTTACAATCTGATCATCGGCTACGGTCAGTCGCTTATGTCGGCGCAGGAAGGCTGGCCGGCGCTTCCCCGCACGGCAGAGCCCAATACCTTCATGATGGGGCAATCGATCCGACCAGCGACAGCCACGGCCGCAGGATACGATACGCAGGGAACCGCAGCGTTCAACCCGCTCATTTCGACGGTGGAGGCGCAGGTCAACTCGGGTCGCGCGCCTCTGGATGATGCCACCGTCGCGGCACTTCCGGCCGGAAGCAGCGCCGAGGGTGAGGCTATCATCACCGGCGCCGTCCGGCACCTTGCCCGCGCCTGGAGCGATCAGGCAGGCGCGCCGACGCGGAATTTCGTGGCGGTCAACACCGCTGTGAACGGCCGGACGATCGAGGCGCTGAGCAAGGGCGCTTCGCCCGATCTCTATTCGCGCAGCACGGGCGCGGTAACGAAGTTCAAGGCGCTGGCCGATCCGCTTGGCAGCAGTGCCGTTGCTGCCGTGCTTTGGGCCCAGGGCGAGTGGAACTACGTCACCACCTATGGCGGCACCACGGACGGTCCTGGCTATCTCGCGCTACTCAACCAATTGCGCGCTGACCTCAACGCCGACATTGCCGCCATAACCGGCCAGACCAAGCCGCCCGCGTGGCTCACTTACATTACGTCGGGTTCCTACGTGCGCGACAACGTCGATCTCTCGATCAGCAACGCGCAGGTTGACTGGGCACTGTCCACGCCGGGCGTGTGGTGCTTCGGCCCCGCCTACCCCGTCACGGACAAGGGCGGACACCTGAACCCCAACGGCTATCGCTGGATGGCCGCGCAGGCAGGCAAGGTGCTGCGCAAGGTCATGGTCGAACGGACCGGCTTCGAACCGCTGGCTCCCATCAAGATCGAGGCTATCGGCAAGACGATCTACGTCCACTTCGCGCCGTCATCCCCGCTCCAGTTCCGATCTGCCTACGTCCAGAACGTGGCCACGGACTATGCCGCCAAGGGCTTCCGGGTTTCGGACGATGCAGGCACGCCCAATGTGGCCTCGGTCGAGATCATCGGCGGCAGCATCGTGGCAATCACGCTGGACCGGAAGCCCGGCGCCAACGCGTTCATCTGGTACGCAAGCCAAGCGACCGCCGGCAGCGGCAACCTGTGTGACAGCGATCCCACGCGTTCCGACGATGTGTTCGAATACCTCGCCGGAACCGGGATGTACGCGGCCGAGAACATCGCTGCGCTGGTCGGCAAACCCTACCCCCTCTGGAACTGGTGCGTGCCCTTCAAGCGCGCCGTTGGTTACTCTCGCTAGGAGCAAGGACGCATGTCCCTCATCATCAATATCCCTGACCTTGACGACAGCGCGAGCCAGCTGGGCGTTCTTATCGAAACCGTGGCGGGCTTCCCTTCCGATGGCCTGCAGGGCCTGTACCTGTTCGAGGACGGCGCCGTGGTCACGGGTTCGATCACGGGCAACACGCTGACGGTCACCGCTGTCGCCGCCGGCAAGCTGGCTGTCGGCCAAGTGATCACCGGCACCGGCATTACCGCAGGCACCACGATCACGGCGCTGGGCACCGGCACCGGCGGCACTGGTTCCTATCAGGTCAGCGCGGCGCAGACTGTTGCTGCAACCACGATCAACACGGCGCCCACGCAGGCCATCGACAGTTCGGGCAACGGACGCACCGCATCGCTTGTCACCGGCTCCACCGTCACGCGCATTGCAGAGGGCGTGAAGACCGGGGACGCGCTGGGCAACGGCTTCTTCTTCGACGCGCCGATTGATTACACGGGTAGCTGCTCGGTCGTCGGCGTCATCCGCAACCGCGTACCGCTGTCCACCGCTTCGTCGTACCCGGTGATCCATTCAAAGACCAATTACTATGGGTCTGCCGGTGTGGGCGCTGGTTTCGTGCAGGCCGTCGTCACGGCGAACGGCGCGCTCTTCGTGAACAACGATTCGACCGGCGCCACTGACCTTTCCAACATCTCGCTGCTGAACACCAAGGCCGCAGGCGGCGCGTGGACTGGCGCCGGGTCGGGTCGACCCGGCGGCTCTAACGTGGCGCCGCGTGCAACGTGGGAAGCGTTCGCGCTTTCGGTGAACGCCGATACGGGCGAGCTGATCCTGCGGGCCAATGGCGCGACCATGACGTTCACCTCGCCCGCCGATCTTACTGCCTTCCTCGGCCCGGCGGGTCATCATCTCTTCGGGTACGGACGCTATTCCGTGCCCAACACCACGCTCGGCGATATGGGGCTCTTCGGAATCTACGCCGGCGCGAAGGACGTGGCAGGCCTCGATACCCTGATCGCCTCTGCAAAGGCGCGGATGGCGCTGCGCGGTGTGGTGGCAGCGTAACCGCGCCGAGGCACTTCACGGCGCTCAATTTGCCCTCTACGGAAGGGGGCTTCGGATGTTCCCGCATCTCGAAACCAGCGAGCCTGCACTCGCACTCTCAGGGCAGCACGCCTGTCCCTTCGAATACCCTTCCGCGTCTCAGGCGCGGAAGGGACATCGTGCAGGAAAACCATCATGTCTACCCCTTTTGTTCTCACTCGCCCCGTTTCTCCCCCGGCCGGTTACATCGGCGGAAAACGCAACCTTTCCAAGCGCATCTGCGCCATCATCGATCGCACGCCGCACAGCAGCTATGCCGAGCCTTTCGTGGGCATGGGCGGCATCTTCCTGCGCCGCACGCGGCGGCCCAAGGCAGAGGCGATCAACGATATCTCGGGCGACGTGGTGGGCCTGTTCCGCTGCCTTGCCGAACACTACCCCTACCTTGTCGACATGCTCCGCTTCCGCGTTTCAAGCCGGGCCGAGTTCGAGCGGCTGCTGGGGCAGGATCCCGATCGCCTGACCGACCTGCAACGTGCCGTGCGCTTCCTCTACGTCCAGCGCCTGGCATTCGGCGGCAAGGTTTCCGGCCGTGCATTCGGCGTGGACGCATCGAACCCTGCCCGCTTCGATGTCAGCAAGATCGAACCCATGCTGGCCGATATCCATGACCGCCTGCAGTCGGTCACGATCGAGCGCCTGCCCTATGGCGATTTCATCCGCCGCTATGACCGCGAGGGCGCGCTGTTCTACCTCGATCCGCCCTATTGGGCCTGCGAAAAGGACTACGGCCCCGACGTCTTCACCCGCGCCGACTTCGCCGCGCTGGCCGACCAGCTGGCCGGCATCAAGGGCAAGTTCCTCATGTCGCTCAACGACAATGAAGGCGTGCGCGAGACGTTTGGCCGATTCATGATCATGCCGATCGATACGACCTACTCGGTGGGGGCGAAGTCCCGCCCGGCGCGGGAGGTACTGATCAGCAACTTCCCGCTGGCTGACAATGACGACTAGACGATAAAAAAATCCGCGCCTCACATATGGGGCGCGGATTATTCTTTAGCGATATTTGCTAGGTATAATTTGCGTCAATTCACCTTAGCGGGCGCATTCTTCTGAATGTGCGCCGTCGAAGCAATCGCCGGCAGCGGAGGGACGCGCAATCCCGCTTCAGCAAAAACATGAGCCGCGAGCCCTCTGAAATAAGGATATGCAGCGAACTTTCCGACGTTCCTGCAAAAACCAAGCGCTGCGGCCTCCGTCGCGTCGTTGGGAACGGTATAAGAAACACCATATTCCGCAACGAGACTAAAGGCCTTCTTACGAGCGCGCTTGCCATCTACATGGTATTGAAAAATTGCGACAACCGCAGAATCTTCGCGCATATATTGGCAAGCAACGATCTTACGGCTGTAATTCAACTTCAACTTATCGTTGCCATTGCCCGCATCCGGCTCAGCAATAAATTTGCTAGACAAGAGCCTGATTGTTTCGAGCTCAGAATTTTTTGCAACGTGATTATATTCATCCCCGGAGAAGCCCTCCTTAGGAATTTCCTTTGCAACTTCGTTAGTGATATCGCTCATCACGCAGCCTTTCGCCGCAGTCCAGCCAACCGCTGGTCACTGGAATTCACACACTCAGCCTCGCTATCGTCGCCAGCCTCCTGCCAGATCGGGAAGACGTTCGGCGCTGCTTCGATCAAGTTCGCCATCTCATCTACCTGATCTTGCTCACACTTCCGAGCAAAGTGCTGACAATTCAACGTGGGAGTTTCCCCCAACGCATGAACCGCCCGAGCAAACAGGCGCAACGTGAAATTCTTGCATTCATCGCTGAAAACTTGGGAAATGCGCGCACGCGAGACACCCATCGCGTTGGCCAAGTCAGCGCGCGTAAAACCCTTCTCCTCCATCAGGGAGTGAAGGAAGAGCTGTGCATCAACAACGAACGCTTCTTCAGCGAAAATCGCGTTCCGTTCCCGATCATTGGTGCTGCTCATTGTCCTTTTCCTTTCGCGTTGGCGTTCAAATTGGATTGCAATTCGTCTGCAATCTCCAACGCCCGGCCGAGCACGATGGGATCGGCCTTGTCTTGTTTCTTGTCTAAGTCTGCTTTTACAACCACGAAGGTCCGGATACCGTCCACTTCGGTGGGGAATCCGTAAAACCTGTGCTTAAAGCCCTTAAACGCCTGCAGCATAACATTGTTAATTTTCGACCTGCCCTCATTGTAATTAAACATTTTAGGCATCAACTTCCTGCCCGCACACCATCCCTTCATAATACCTACGAAGCGACCCTGTTCCTTGACCTGAAGCGATTCAAAATCTTTGAGCGGGGACTTAATCGCGACAACACGCGATCCTCCTTCTTCGGCCAACAGGCTACATCCGAGTTTAGTAAACTGCTCTTCGCCGTTGCCGTCCGTCATACTTGGTTGAGTTAAGGTTTCTCTTAACACCGCGCAAGAGGGATTCCGATATATGGTTGCCTATCGCAGCTGGGATGGAAAAATCTCCAGCGCTTTCCATGATTGCGCACAAATCAGCCTTCGAGTGGCATCATTTGGCCTGCCGCCCATACAAATGCAGCCCCGCGAAACCCGCTGAACCTCTTGCCATGGTCGCACCATGGCGAATTCCGCAGACCTTGAACGCCGATCGGGCGAACTCCTTCAGGACGGTGTCGTGGCCTCCGTGGACTACGCGGCCGCGACCTGCACCGTGGAACTGGGCGACCTTGTCACCGGCGACCTGCCGTGGTTCGCCCCGCGCGCCGGCGGCGTCACCGTCTGGTCGCCGCCTGTGCCCGGCGAGCAATGCACGGTCCTGTGCCCCGAAGGCGATATCGACAATGGCCGCGTGCTGCTCGGCCTCTGGTCCGATGCGAACCCGCCGCCCTCCACCGATCCTGACCTTGTCCTGATCGCGTTCCCCGATGGGGCCAGCGTGGGCTACCACCACGGCACCCATGCGCTTGCCGCCAGCCTGCCCGCCGGCGGCTCGGCCACCGTGGACGCACCGGCCGGGCTCACCATCAACGCCGATGTCACGATCAACGGCAACGTCTCGATCGCGGGCAAGGCCGAAGCATCTGACGACGTGGTCAGCGGCGGCATCAGCCTCAAGAGGCACAAGCATTCGGCCGTTGCCGCCGGCACCGCGCAGAGCGGAGCGCCCGTGCCATGACCGGCATGTCCCGCACCAGTGGCGAAGCGCTGGACGATGACCTGCCGCAGTCGGTTGGCGACATTCTCGGCACGCCGATCGGCTCCCGCGTGGGTCTGCGCGACTATGGCTCGCTGCTCCCCGATCTCATCGACCTGCCCATGACGCGGTCCAACATCCTGCGGATCTACGCGGCCTCGGCCGTTGCCCTGTCCCGCTGGGAAGATCGCCTGCAGCTGCGGAAGGTCAGCCTTGCCGCCGGTGCCGAGGCCGGTTCGGCCACCCTGACGCTCGACGGCGTGCGTACCGACACCGGCGCCGCCAACTCCCGCACCCGCCTCGTCCTGCCCCTCTAGCCTCAACCTCTCAGGAGCCCGCAATGGCCTTCAAGCACGGCATCACCATTACCGAGATCAGCGACGGCGCCCGCACGCTGACCGCCGTTTCCACCTCCATCATCGGCCTTGTCGCCACCGCAGAGGATGCGGACGCGGCCACCTTCCCGCTCGATCGCCCGGCGCTGATCACCGATATCGAAACCGCGATCGGCAAGGCCGGCACGGACGGCACGCTGGCCAGGGCCCTGCGCGCCATTGCCGACCAGACCCGGCCGGTGCTGGTCGTTGTCCGCGTGGCCGAGGGTGACGACGCGGCAGAGACCGCCAGCAACGTGATCGGCACCACCACCGCCGATGGCCAGAAGACCGGCATGCAGGCCCTGCTGGCCGCGCAGGCGCAGCTGGGTGTGAAGCCGAAGATCCTCGGCACCCCCGGCCTTGAGACGCAGGCCGTCACCACCGCGCTTGCCGTCGTGGCAAAGAAGCTGCGCGGCTTCGCCTATGCCCGCGCGCTGGGCGAAACCGTGGTGGCGGCCACCGCCTACCGCGCCAACTTCAGCGCCCGCGAACTCATGCTGCTGATGCCGGACTTCCTCGCCTGGGACACGGACACCAGCGCCAATGTCACCAGCTACGCCGCCGCCCGCGCCATGGGCCTGCGCGCCCTGATCGACACCCAGACCGGCCCGCACAAGACGCTGTCGAACGTCGCCGTCGAAGGCGTGGTCGGGCTCACCAAGGACATCCACTGGGATATCGAAGACCAGTCGAGCGAGGCGGGCGTGCTGAACGCCTCGCAAGTCACCGCCCTGATCCGTACCGACAGCGGCTATCGCTTCTGGGGCAACCGCACCGCCGCCGAGGCGGAAAGCCAGTTCGTCTTCGAAAGCACCACGCGCGTGGCGCAGCTGATCGCCGAAACCATCGTCGCCGGCATGCTCTGGGCCATCGACAAGCCGCTGACGCCGGCGCTGGCCAAGGACATCATCGAGACGGTGAACGGCTTCGGCCGCCAGCTGAAAACGCAGGGCATCCTGCTGGGCTTCAACGCCTGGTACGACGAGGCGAACAACAGCACCGACAGCCTCAAGGCCGGAAAGCTGCGGATCGACTACGATTACACCGTGCCGCCGCCGCTCGAAGACCTCGGCTTCAACCAGCGCATCACGGACAGCTACTTCGCCGATTTCTCGGCCCAGCTGACCGAGGCCTGATCCCCGGCCGCCACCACCCTTCCCCGCCTCTCGATCACAGGAGCCCGCCATGGGTATGCCCCGCGTCCTCAAGGACAAGATGCTGTTTAACGAAGGCCTCGCCTACCTTGGCGAGTGCAAGTCGCTCACCCTGCCCGTTCTCGCCCGCAAGATGGAGGACTGGAAAGTCGGCGGCGGCACGCTGAAAATGGACATGGGTCAGGAAGCCATGTCGATGACCCACACCTATGGCGGCCCGATGCGCGATATCCTGCGCCAGTACGGCGTCACCACGGTGGACGGCACCTATCTGCGCTTCGCCGGCAACTACCAGCAGGAAGACACCGCCAGCCTGGACACGATCGAGGTGATCGTGCGCGGGCGCCATTCGGAAATCGACATGGGCGATGCCGAGGATGGCGAAGCGGGCGAATTCAAGGTCGTGACCGAGGTCGCTTACTACAAGCTGATCTGGAACGGCCGGACCGAAATCGAGATCGACCCGCTCAACATGATCTTCGTCGTCGACGGCGTGGACCTCATGGCCGCGCGCCGCGCCGCCATCGGCCTGTTCTGATCCCTCAGGCCCGGCCATGCGCCGGGCCGCCCTTTCCCTTCCCTTGACCACCGGAGATTCCAATGACCAAGACCAACCCCGCTCCCGCGCCGGCCGCGCCCGTGTTCCGCACCGTCACCCTCGACACGCCGATCGTGCGCCCCACGGGTGACGTTGCCACCATCCAGCTGCGCAAGCCCCGCTCGGGCGAACTGCGCAGCCTCTCGCTGGTCGATCTCGGGCAGTTGAAGGTGGACGCCCTTATCAAGCTGATCCCGCGCATTTCCGTGCCCACCCTTTCCGAGCCCGAAGTGGCAAACATGGAAACGGCGGACCTGCTCGCCTGCGGCGCGGAGATCGGCGGTTTTTTGCTGCAGAAGTCGCAGCGCACGGATGTCCTCGATCGGTAGACGACGCGATGGCGGACATCGCGGTCATCTTCCACTGGCCGCCCGCCTCCATGGACGAAATGGACCTGTCCGAACTCATGGGCTGGCGCGCCAGGGCCGCCCGCCGATCCCAACCTGCTGAGACACCCGGAAAGCGATAATGGCGGACAAGAACCTTCGACTGCAGGTCATCCTTGAGGGGCTGGACCGTATCACCACGCCCCTCAAGTCCATCACCGGCGCGTCGTCCGCCGCGCGCCGGGATCTTGCCAGGACGGGCGAGGAACTGCAGCGGCTCGATGCCCTGCAAAAGCAGGTCGGCAGCTACAAGGCCAAGGAATCGCGCTTCGGCGACGATACCCGCGCCTATCAGCAGGCAACCCAGCGCATGGCCGAACTGCGCACCCAGCTGCAGGCGACCGAAAACCCGACGAAGAAGCTGAGCAAGGAATTTGCGCAGGCCGAACGGCAGGCCGCAGCGCTGGCCGCCAAGCTGGATGCCGGCGGCGCCGAACTGCAGCAGCTGGCCTCGAAACTCTCGGCCGCCGGCATCGACGTCGCCCAGCTGGCCAGCCATGAAAACCGCCTTGCCGACAACACGGCCGAGGCGAACCGCGCACTGCGCCAGCAGACCGCGCAGCTGGACAAGGTCAATCAGGCCAAGCGCAATTCGGACAAGCTGAACGAGGTCAGTTCGAAGGCCTCGGGCGCGGGCCTCGGCATGGTCGCCGCCGGCGCCGCGATGGGCGCGCCCGTGGTCAACGCCGCCAAGCAGGCCATGAACCTCGAAAGCGCCATGGCGGACGTCTCCAAGGTCACCAACATGACCGGGCCGCAGATTGCCCAGATGTCTGACGACTTCCTCGACATGAGCGAGAAGATCCCGATGGCGGCCAGCGAACTGGCTACCATTGCCGCTGCCGCCGGCGCTGCCGGTGTTGGCATGGACAAGTTCGGCAACGCCCTGCCAGACCAGCGCAAGCAGCTGGAAGAGTTCACCAACGACGCGGCCGAAATGGGCGTGGCCTTCGACATGACGGCCGACGTCGCCGGCGAGACAATGGCGAAGTGGCGCACCGCCTTCGAACTGCCGCAGGAAGGCGTCCGCTCGCTGGGCGACAAGGTCAACGCGCTCACCAACACCTTTGGCGGCAAGGCGGCCAACGTCACCGATATCATCACCCGCATCGGCCCGCTGGGCAAAGTGGCCGGCCTTGCCGCGCCGCAGATCGCCGCGCTGGGCTCGACGCTCGATTCCATCGGCGTGCCCAGCGAGGTTGCCGCCACCGGCATCAAGAACACGATGCTGGCGCTGACCAAGGGCGAAGCCGCGACCAAGAGCCAGCAGAAGGCCTTCCAGACGCTGGGCCTTGAGGCGACCGACGTCGGCAAGCGCATGCAGAAGGATGCCGCCGGCGCGATTGTCGATGTGATGGAACGGATCGGCAAGCTGAACCCCGATCAGCAGTCCGGGATCCTCACCCAGCTATTCGGCTCGGAAAGCGTTGCGGCCATCGCCCCGATGCTCACCAACCTTGATGGCCTGCGCCAGCGTCTCGCGCTGGTCGGCGATGCCGACAAGACCGCCGGCTCCATGCATGGCGAGTTCCTCAACCGTATCGCCACCACCGAGGGCGCGACCGGGCTGGCCATGAACGCCGTCAATGGACTGAACATCAAGCTGGGGCAGGCCCTGCTGCCGACCGTGAAGGTCGTTGCCGAGAAGGTGGGCGCAGTCGCGAAAGCGGTACGTGGCTGGGCGCAGACGCACCCCGCCCTGGCCAAGGGCATCATGATGTTTCTCGGCGTCGGTTCAGCGCTGCTGATCCTGCTCGGCGGTATCGCCCTGGCTTTTGCCGCGCTGACCGCTGCCGCTGCCCCGCTTGGCATTGCGCTCACCCCGCTGCTGCTGATCGTCGCGGCCATCGCGGCAGTCGCCGCTGCCGCGTATCTGATTTACGATAATTGGGGGACGATCAGCGCATGGTTCGGCGGCCTGTGGGAAAGCATCAAGGCCATGGTCAGCGGAGCCTTTTCCTTCCTGGTGCAGGCCTTCCTCAACTTCACCCCGCTCGGCTTGCTCATGCAGGCCTTTGCCCCGGCCCTCGGCTACCTGCGCTCGCTCAATTTCACCGAGATCGGCCGCAACCTGATCCAGGGCCTGATCAACGGCGTCACCGGCATGCTGGGGGCGCTCAAGAACACGATCATCAGCACGGCAAGCGCGGTGTCGGACTGGTTCAAATCGAAGCTGGGCATTCACTCACCCTCCCGCGTGTTCGCGGATCTGGGCGGCTTTGTCATGGCCGGGCTCGATCAGGGCCTTGCCAACAACACCGGCGGGCCGCTGCGGCGCATCTCCGACCTGTCGGGCCAGATGACGCAGGCCCTTGCCGTCGGCGCCGGCGGCGTTGCCCTCGCAGCGGCCAGCCCCGCCGCCGCTCAAGGCGCTGGGTCCGGCGGCGCCATGCCCGCGCAGGTCAACCACTACACCATCAAGATCGAAGTCACCGGCGGCACGCCTGCGCAGGATATTACCGATCAAATCCGCAGGGTGATCGAGGATATCGAGCGCGAGAACCGCGGGCGCAGCCTCGGCGACGACGAATAAGGATCCCAGCCATGCACCTGATCGCTCTCGGCATGTTCCTGTTCGAAATCGGCACGCTCGCCCACGACGAACTCCAGCGCAAGACGGACTGGCGCCACGCCCGCGCCGGCCGCATCGGTGCGCGCGATGCCACGCAGTTCATCGGCCCCGGAGACGAAACCGTCAGCATGTCCGGATCGGTCTATGCGGAGATCGCGGACGGCCGGGTTTCTCTCGATGACCTGCGCACCATGGGCAACGCCGGCGACGCGCTGCCACTGGTCAGCGGCAACGGCACCGTCTTCGGCAACTACGTCATCACCGCGCTGGACGAGCGCCACGCCGCCTTCCTGCCCGATGGCACGCCGCTGCGCATCGACTTCGCGATCGACCTCCTGCGCGTGGACGATCCGGCCGATGCCAGGGACACGGATGCCCCGGCATGAGCGCGGCGGCCAACAACATCGCCGACTGGCGCGTGACGCTGGACGGCGTGGACCTGTCCGACCGGATGCGCCCGCGCCTTGTCTCGCTCTCCCTCTCCGAAAAGCGCGGGGACGAGGCCGACCAGCTGGACATCGTGCTGACCGACACGGACGGCCTGCTGGCCATCCCGCCCGAGGGCGCCGTGCTGAAACTCCAGCTGGGCTGGAAACAGGGCAAGGACGTCACCGTGGGCCTGATCGACAAGGGCAGCTTCAAGGTGGACGATGTCGGCCACAGCGGCCCGCCGGACCAGATCACGATCAAGGCCCGCGCGGCCGACTTCACCAGCGAGATCCGCAACCGCCGCGCGCATAGCTGGAAGGATACCACGCTGGGCGCCGTGCTGCGGGATGTAGCAGGGCGCAACGGCCTCACCGCGCGGATTGCGCCGGCGCTCGCCGCGATCGCGCTGCCCTCGATCAGCCAGAGCCGGGAAAGCGACGTCGCCTTCCTGCGCCGCCTCGGCCGTGAGAATGACGCGGTAGCCACGATCAAGGACAAGCACCTGATCTTCGCCCCTAAGGGCGCCGGCCAGACCAGCGGCGGGCAGGCCCTGCCCACGCTCACCATCACCCGCCGCAGCGGCGACGGCCACCGTTGGCAGCGCCAGAAGCGAGACGGTCAGCAGGGCGTCACCGCGCAGTGGCACGATCGCAAGGGGGCGAAGCGCAAGACGGTCACCGCCGGCACCGCAGACGGCGCGAAGAAGCTGCGCAAGGTCTACCCCGACGAAGCATCAGCCCGCCGCGCCGCGACGGCCGAGAACGCCCGCCTGAAACGTGCCCCGGCCACCTTCGACATCCGCCTGGCGCTCGGCCGCCCCGAAGCCTCCCCCGAAGCCCGCGTCACCGTCACCGGATACAAGCGGGAGATCGACGGGACGACCTGGCTGATTTCTGAGGTGACGCACCGGATGGATACATCCGGCGGCTTCACCACGGATTTGCGGATGGAGATGGCGCCCTAAGCATTCATTCCTGAGATTTGGTCAGAGATGCAAATGATGATGGGAGTCGATTTTGACACCGAGCTTATCGAGCAACGTGTGGCCCGAAGCCGTCATATTTTTTGTGGGTCGACTATCCGCCAAGTCTAAGCGAGCGTACGACCAAGTCCCCGCATTAGCTCGGAGTTCTTGCGGGAGGCCTCGGCAACACGTTGGCTGTGTTCGTCTGCCTTGGTGTAAGGCTTATCTCCGTCATACCTTAAAAAGGCAGTAACCGGACTGAAGGAACTTTCGCACACAGGGCATTGACCCACATAGTGATGAATTTTTTGCTTCAGCTGAACAATGCGGCCACTCGTTGGCTGGCATTTAGGGCAGATAGGATAACCTATTGGTCGACCTTCGTCATCAGTCTTGTAGTCGTAGTCTCCAGGCCCTTTCGCCAGCTTGCCATTGTCTTCAAATGCGATCTTCAGCCGCGAAATTTCTCTGTCTTTCCCGGCCATCACTTCTTTGGCCTCTGCCAGTGCGAGCTTCGCATCGGTCAGTGCTTCGATTACTTCCGCGACCTTCGCCCTGTAGGTCGCTTCGTCGTAAGATTTTTCAATTCCGCGAAGGGCTTTGGCAATGCCCAATCCTTGGGTGACAGCGGCAATGCCAGATGCAATGTCCATTTGAGCGCCCTCTATTTAGGCCAAAAACTTCACGATCAAGGCAGTGAGGGCGCCGCATGCTGCGAGCAAACTCGCACTCGTCGTGAAGATGAAGCCCTTAGTCGGCATCTGCTTCGACCGCTCATCGAAGCGTCCAAATTCGACTTTGAGATCGCTAAGCGTAGTCCGAACAGCCTTAACGTCCGTCGATATCTCCGACACGGACTTTTTGACATGCTCCATGTCGCTTTCTAGGCGTGCAACGCGTGCTTCCATACCACCTGATGTGCCACCGCCTCCACCAGAGTTCAATGGGTCTTCCTTGCCAAGCGCCCTATTCAGCGCTTGAGCAACGACAGAATTCAGCAGACTGAGGTCTGGCTCAGCCATCATTGACCTCCCTCGGGCGTTACAGGAGCGACCCGATCAGCCAATCCAGCAAGTCCAGTGGATTTGGCCGCAGCCCTTGCGACTTCAGCCATCAATTTTCGTGCATTGATGAGATTCGCATTCACGGATGGATTAGCTTTGGCAAGCTCTTCCAAAGTATCAATGATAAACGATTGCGCGGCTAACGACGCCATCATGTAACGAAGCAAATCCAAACGGCGAACCGGCGCAAGTAATAACTGAGCATCCGGACCTTCTTCATACCCCGTAAAGGAATCCATGACCCTTAATAAATCAAGAACTTCATTGACGTCCAATTCTTGGCGCACTTCACTTGACATATTTTACCACCCATCATTGATGCCAACAGTGCCCTCGTCTCGAACCGCTTAAGCTCCGACATCATGCGGAGGTTCAACAATTGGCGCTTCAATATCAACAAGTTCCCAGCCCAACCCATCGCGCTTAAACACCAGCGACGGAGCCTTTTCTCCATCAGCAACCTTCGGTTTTGCAATGAACCGATCCAGCCCTCGCCGCTCGATCGCCCACTCGGTTTCCCCGCCCTTTGTCTGATCGGCTACCGGCTTATCCGGATCCTTCATCTTCCCGCTTTGAACCATGACCTTGATGCCGTCCGGTGACACGACACCATCAATCATGGGGTCGATGATGGCGCCTGCGAAGGCCATGCCCATCGCAGCAAAGGGGGTGTCTTTCTCCTTCGCCATTTCAGCGACCATCACCGCGCGCATCTGGCTCTTCAAGGACTCACGAACGGCCGGGAAATCAACACGCTCGCGCAGTTCATCCTTGTCGCCCGCCAGCGCCGCGTCACGCAGGCCTTTCATGGCCATCCCGGGCGACAGCCAGTACCAACCACCGGCCGCGATTGCGATCGCGGCAACGCCCGCGAGGATGACCTTCTTCATCTGAGCCCCCGTTCAGAAATTCGAGACACGGGTAAGACCGCCGCTATGCCGCTGTCCACACGAAACTTTTTTCCAGCAGCGATTGTCACTTTCCTACAAACCTGCGAACGCCCAAATAGAACGTAACAGGAACAAAGGAGTGTCAGGTTGAGTGCGCGTGCCATCCGGGCGACCCCAGGTTGCGAGTTTGATTGTCTGAATTGCTCCGTCAGGTGCGCGACGATGGTCCAGATTCGCGATGATCTGTGGCAGCAGCTGGAGGGGGAGTATCGCCTGCAGGCGACGCACCCGCGCCCGGATCGGGCAGATAGGGTCCGATACCTGCAAAGCCAGATGGAAGCCATCGAGCTAGAATTTCAGCGGTCTCGTCCTTGGTCGACCCATCTGGAACAAGAACCAAGAGACTGCGGAACATATCGCGCAGCGCAGCTTCACTAGGGAGCGCCACTTGAAGCGGCACGTATTGAATTGCTGGGCGCGCAGCTTCGATCGCTCGCGCTTCGGGTTGGCTTTCCGCGTCAGTCAGACCGGCAAGCTTCATCACGTCCGCTGGATCCACGCTATGTTCTGCGAGCACCGCCGCAATTCGACGCGCGAGATCAATTGGGAGGTACGGCTTTTTGTAGACGTTGGCATTCTCGTAAACAGCATACGACGAATGCCCCATTCCCAGCTTGTCCGCGAGTTTGCGGATGGACAGGGTCGGGACTGCTGTTTGGCGGAGTTGCTTTAAGAGAGGTGCTACAGACGACATCTCTCTTGCGTATAAATTTTTTGGACACATTGTGTGTGTAATCTACATTGACAGTCGTGTGTAAATCTTACACACCATCGTCCATGAAACGGCTCACCTCAATCTTCGACCTGTTTGGCGGCATCCGTCCAATGGCGCGCGCGCTTGATGAAAGCCCCAGCAAGGTCATGGGCTGGAAGCGCGCCGGCCATATTCCTGCGCAAAAGCAAGCATCGGTCCTCGCAAAAGGCGCGGCGCTAGGTTTCCCCGTAACCGCCGAGCATGTCGTGTTCCCGCTTGGCCATCCTGCATCCGATGTAGCCGGTTCCGAGGCTTCCGTCGTTTGCGATGAGAATCCGAAAGCGCAACGAAAGGGTCGCCCGCAGTGACCAAGGTTCGCGCGCCCCTCACCTTCTCCCTCGCTGTCACCACGGTCGTCGGCCGCATCGGCTGGAAAGCCGCGGGCTCGATCACGCGCCGTGCGGTCCGCACTGTCCGGCACTGGAGCGAAAGCGACAAGCACGGCTCCCCCACGCTCGATCAGGCCATCGCGCTCGATCGCGCGTTTATCCTTGCCGGCGGCGGCTATGCCCCCATCCTTGAAAGCTACGCGCGCCAGTTGGACGTTGCCATGGTCGATGCCTCCGGGTGCCGTGAAGCTCTGGCCGATGATGTCGCGCTGATCTCGCGCGAAACCGGCGATGCCATCGGCCATTGCATCCAGGCGTTGCAGCCGGGCGCCACGCCCGCGCAGATCTACCGCGCCATTGCCGAAACCGAGGAAGCCGACGCGATTTTCCCGCGCCTGATCGGTCGCTTGAAAGCCCTTCTGCCCGGCAATGGCGCCGGCCGCGAAGCCACGGGGGTAAATCACTGATGTCGGGTCGTCCTGCCCAACTGCCGCATGTCACCTGCCCGGCCTGCGGAGGCCGCGCCTTCGCACGGACTTCCGGCAAGACCAGCGCGCTTTATCGCGAGGTCTATTACCACTGCCGCAACCCGGATGCGTGCGGGCACACCTTCGTGGTCGCGCTCGAACCGATCCGCACGATCAAGCCCAGCCGCTACCCTCAGCCGCTGCATCAGTTGCCGCTCAGCCAGTGGCGCGATGCCGCCAATGACCGGGCGGACAACGACAACAGCCTGCCGCCCGAACCGGGGAACGCTTCCCCCGGCGACTGACCTCAGGGCCGCCCCGGCCTGATCTGCCCCTAAGCGCACTCCCCTGCCCGGCTCGCTTCCGGGAACGCCCCTGCTTTGCCAAAATTCGGAGCCCGCCCCATGCCATCCACTCACAAGGCCGCGCCAACGCTTCCGCTGCTGCGGGCCTTCTCCGCCATCTGCAGCTGCTGCGAAGCAACCGGAAACACCCTCACGCCTCACCTTCCGGCAGGCTGGGCAACGGAAACGGTCAACGGCACAACATCGGCCTATTGCCCTGATTGCGCCATCGACCTGCCGAAGGATCGCCGCCAGTGAGCGCGCCCCTCGATCACCGCGAAATCCGCGCCATCGTCGTGGAACTCAGCCCGGTCTGCACAGAAACGCAGCGCCTTACGGCCTTCGCCCGGCAGGCAGAGAAAGTCGCGATGCGCTGCCTGATCACCGCGATCACCGTCCTTGGCTCGGCCTGCGTCGTCGCGCAGATCGCCATGCGCCTCGGCGCTGCGGGCTGACGGTCATGGCGGAATTTCGCTTCAACGACCTGTTCGCCGGCACGCCGGATCTTCGCAAGATCGAGGAACTGGTGCGCTGCTGCGAGCGCCGCAAGGCCCGCGCGACTGAGAAACTCACCGCCGCCGAAGCGGAAACCGCCGCCGCGCAGGCCGCCTATGAACGGGCCGTTGCCGCCCGCGCCGACTGGATTGCGGCCAGCCCCGATCCACAACTCCTCATGCTGTAAAGGGACCGAAAATGGCCGAAACCACTGACGACCGCCTGCGCCTGCTGATCGAGCGCGTCGAGCGCATGGAAGAAGAAAAGAAGGGCATCGGCGACGATATCCGGGACATCTACAACGAGGCGAAGGCCGTCGGGTACGATGTGAAGATCATGCGCCAGATCGTGCGCATCCGGAAAATGAAGCCGGATGATCGCCGCGAAATGGACCTGCTGCTGGATACCTACAAGACCGCGCTGGGGATCGACTGATGGCCCGCCGCCCGGCTTCCGCCCTCCACCCCATCGGCTGCGCCTGCAAGGCCTGCCAGCCGACCGCAGTACCTCGGCGCCGCGCCGATCTCGCCCGCACGGCCACGCGCGTGCTGGTCATCGTCGCGGTCGTGCTGACCATCCCCTTCATCGTCGCCAGCGCGCTTTCGGGCAGCAAAGGCGACCCGCGCTGACCGGGCTTCATCCGGTCAGCCTCCCATCCCAATGCACGGCAGTGACGCGGGCGCCCTTTGCGGGCCACCTGCCGGCGAAACGACAAAGGAACTCCAGTGGGCAGAGCCCCCTCAGCCTTCCGTCAAACCGACGTGGTGCGTGCCGTGAAGGCCGCTCGCTCAGCGGATATGACCGTCTCAGGCGTGGAGATCGCGCCCGATGGAACCATCCGCATCCTCACTACAGCGCTTCCCGAAGCCCCCGCATCACCCTTCGATAAATGGAGAAGCAAGCGCGATGCGCGTGCGAATTAAGGGCCTGCACAAGGTCAACGCCAAGCTCGCCTCAGGCAAGCGCGTCACCTACTATTACGCTTGGCGTGGTGGCCCACGCCTTGAGGGCGAGCCCGGATCGCCGGAATTCATGAGCAATTACAACGCTGCCATTGCCCGTCAGCGCAATCGCAACGAAGATTTGCTTATCTCCGTGCTGGACCGCTTCGAGGAATCGAGCGAGTTCGCAGCCCTCGCGGAGCGCACCCGCAAGGACTATCGCCGGCAACTGATCGTGATCGAGCGCGAATTCGCCGACTTCCCGATCGCAGCGCTCGAAGACCGCCGCACGCGCGGGGAATTCCTGGCTTGGCGTGAACGACTGGCGGTGAAGTCGCGCCGGCAGGCCGACTATGCCTTTGCCGTCCTCGCCCGCACAATGTCGTGGGCGTACAATCGCGGCATCGTGCCCTTGAACCCGTGCGAACGACCGGGACGACTTTATAAGGCCTCG
This sequence comes from Novosphingobium sp. KA1, assembly GCF_017309955.1. Classification (NCBI taxonomy): domain Bacteria; kingdom Pseudomonadati; phylum Pseudomonadota; class Alphaproteobacteria; order Sphingomonadales; family Sphingomonadaceae; genus Novosphingobium; species Novosphingobium sp. KA1. The sequence goes on from NZ_CP021247.1 coordinate 36,305, forward strand.
CGCTCTGAAAACGTGTGGTCCGATGCAGACGAACAGGCTTTCTATGCAGCTGCCCCACAGCACTTGCATCTGGCGCTGACGCTGGCCCTCTGGACCGGCCAGCGACAGGGTGACCTCCTGCATCTCAAATGGGCAGCATTCGACGGCAAGACGATCCGCCTACGCCAGCGCAAGACCAAGGTGTCAATCGCCGTGCCGACAGGCGCGCCGCTCAGACAAGCCCTTGAGCGCACACGGGCTCGCTATGCCGCCGAGGGCAAGTCGCTGCCCGACACCATCCTCGCCACCGAACGGGGAACGCAATGGACCGAATCGGGCTTCCGCGCCTCGTGGCGCAAGGCCTGCATCAAGGCCGGAATCTCCGGGCTGACCTTCCACGATTTGCGCGGCACCGCCGTCACGCGTCTCGCCATCGCAGGCGCAACCGTTCCTGAAATCGCGGCGATCACCGGACACAGCCTGAAGGAGGTCGGGACTATCCTCGACACCCACTACATGCACCGCGACCCCGCGCTGAGCGAAGCCGCCATCCGCAAGCTTGAGGACCACCGCTCTGTAAAATGAGCTGTAAAATGCCCTTCAAGCGTCCCAACAATGACGAGAAAATGGCAATAAAAAAGCCCGGAAAATCCGGGCTTTATGGATGGTAGCGGAGGAGGGACTCGAACCCCCGACACGCGGATTATGATTCCGCTGCTCTAACCAGCTGAGCTACTCCGCCATACCAATACCACCGCATAGGTGGCTCTGCATGGTGCCGCGGGGAGCGCCCCGGGCAGGTGCGTGCCTCTAAGGGGAAGGTTGCCCGCGGTCAACACCCAAAAAGCACTTTAGCCGCGAAATTTTACGATGCGAATTTCCCGCCAGAGCCCCTCCTCCCACGCGTAGAGCCCGAAGCCCCGGAACCGAAACGAAACGGGCGCCAGTTCCGCCTGCAATCGGGCCTGCAAGGCCTGCGCCTGCGCCGAGGAGACCTTGTTCTGCACCGTCACATGCAATCGCAGCGGACGGCTGTCCTGAACCGTGAGCAGGCCGTGCATGCGATCGGCGATCCGCGCATGCAGGTCTTCCATCGCCGGGCTGTGAACCGCCAGCGCCGTGCCGCGCTCCAGCTTCATCAGCCCTGAAATCCGTGCAGGCGGCGGTGCCGAGCGCGCTAGCTCGCCGAGAATCGCCATGAGTTCGGCCTCCACGGACGGCGGCAAGGCGTGAAACAGCGTGACGTGCGCCCGCAGGCGGTTGCGCTCCGGAGGATAATGTGCCCGGCGCAGGCCATCGGCCCAGCCCAGCACGTCGGCGGGCAGTTCCGCCGTAACCAGCAACGGCGCACCGGGGCGGCGCTCGCTTGCCAGGATCTCACCCGCTCTTTTCATGCCTGCTCCCGTCTCACCCCGCCTCGATAGCGGACGATTCCCACTCCCACCACGAGCGGATTGTCAGCGGGCAGCCCATGCGGCAGGATCGCCCTATCCTATGGTGGTGCACCTGGGGAGAGCAACATGCGCAGGTTCTGGATCATCGCCTCCGGCATCCTGGTGTGGAACCTGCTGGGCGACGCCGCCTATTTCATGCAGGCCAGCACCGATCTCGACGAACTGGCCCGAACCGATCCGGTCGCCGCCCAGGCCTTGATGCAGATGCCCGCCTGGGCCTGGGGCGCCTATGCGATCGCGGTATGGAGCGGAACCCTGGGCGCGCTCCTGCTGCTGATGCGACGCGGAAGCGCCTGGGCCTTCTTTGCGCTGTCGCTGGCGGGCGTGATCGTGCAGTTCGGCTGGAGCTTCCTCGATTTCGGGATGCTGGGCGCCAAGGGACCGGCTTCGGTGATCTTTCCGCTGATGATCCTGGCGATCGCGATCGCATCGGTCACGTATGCACGCCGCAAGCGGGCCGACGGCACGTTGCATTGACGCAGGCCCAGGGCATTGGCGCGGGCCCTTGGCAAACGGCCCGGGGCGGGCAGCGGGCGCCACGCCCCCCCCTTGTCCGCGCCCGTCCGCGCCTGACCGCCCCTGCCCGTTTATCGCGACCTCAGATCTCGCCGCGCGCGCGGCGGATCGCGAACCACTTCTTCACGTTCTCGTTGTGCTCGGCCAGCGTCGAGGCAAAAGCGTGGCCACCGGTCCCGTCGGCAACCATGTAGAGCGCGCCGGTCTTGGCCGGGTGCAGCACCGCCTCGATAGAGGCCTTGCCCGGGTTGGTGATCGGGTACTTGGGCAGGCCGGGCATCGAGTAGGTATTGTAGTCGTTGACGGCGCGGATCTCCGACTGGAGGATCCGGCGGCCGAGCGGCTTGCCCCGGGTGATCGGGTAGATGATCGTAGGATCGGCCTGCAGCGGCATGCCGATGCGCAGGCGGTTGGAATAGAGCCCGGCCACCATCGTCCGCTCGGAGGGCTTGCCGGTTTCCTTCTCGACGATCGAGGCAAGAATGACGGCCTGCCCGGGCGTCTTCACCACCAGACCCTGGTCGCGCTTGTCCCAAAGTTCGGCCAGCGTCCGCCGCATGGCCGCCTGCATGCGGCGCAGCACGTCCTCACGGCTTTCACCCTTGCCGAAGGCGTAGCTGTCCGGGAGGATCGAGCCTTCGTCCGGCACGGCGACGTCGCCGGTCAGACCACTCTGCGCCATCAAGCGTTCCTGCACCATGATCGAGGGCATGCCCTCCGGCACGGTGACGAAGCGGCGGATCACATCGTCGCTGGAGATGATCGCCAGGATGCGCGAGGAACTGGCGTGGGCGGGAATGGCGAACTCGCCCGCCTTGATCGCGCCGCCGCCGCCGAACACGCGGGCGCGCAGCGCAAAGCCGCTGGCAGAGCGGATCGCGCCCTGTTTTTCCAGCCGCTCCGCCACCGAGGCGAGGCTCGCCCCGTTGGGAACAATGAAATGGGTGTCCTTCGCGAGCGGGCCGGAACCGTACCAGCCGCCCACGAAGGACCAGAGGGCGATCACCGCCGACAGGCCGATGGCCGCGACGATAAACCAGTTGCGCCGCGACATCATCGCCTCTTCAGCCTTTCGCGATCAGTCGATCTTGCGCATCACCAGGCTGGCGTTGGTGCCGCCGAAGCCGAACGAGTTGTTCAGCACCGCGCGCACCTCACGCTTGCGCGCGACGTGGGGAACCAGGTCAACGCCCTCGCAGCCCTCGTCCGGGGTGTCGAGATTGAGCGTGGGCGGCACAATCTGGTCACGCATCGCCAGGATGCAGAAGATCGATTCGACCGCGCCGGCACCGCCGAGCAGGTGGCCGATGGCCGACTTGGTCGAGCTCATCGACACCGAGCCGATGGCATCGCCGAACAGGCGGCGCACGGCGCCCAGTTCGATGGTGTCGGCCATGGTCGAAGTGCCGTGGGCGTTGATGTAGTCGATGTCGGCCGGGGTCATGCCCGCCTTCTTCAGCGCCATCTGCATCGAGCGGTAGGCACCGTCGCCGTCGGGATGCGGAGCGGTGACGTGGAAGGCATCGCCCGAAAGGCCGTAGCCGATCACTTCGCAGTAGATCTTCGCGCCGCGGGCCTTGGCGTGCTCGTATTCCTCGAGGACAAGAACGCCGGCGCCCTCGCCCATGACGAAGCCGTCACGATCCTTGTCGTAAGGGCGGCTCGCCTGTTCGGGGCGGTCGTTGTAGCTGCAGTTGAGCGCGCGGGCCTGCGCGAAACCGGCAATGCCGATCGGGCAGACAGTCGATTCGGCGCCGCCCGCCAGCATGATGTCGGCATCGCCGTCCTTGATCATGCGTGCGGCATCGCCGATTGAGTGGGCGCCGGTCGAGCAGGCGGTGACGACCGCGTGGTTCGGACCCTTGAGGCCGTACTTGATCGAGACCTGACCCGAGATCAGGTTGATCAGGCGGCCGTGGACGAAGTGCGGCGAGACGCGGCCGGGGCCCTTTTCGGCCAGAACCAGCGATTCGCTTTCGATGCCCGGCAGACCGCCGATGCCCGAACCGATCGAGCAGCCCGCCATGAGCTTGTCTTCCTCGCTCATGTCGGTGAGACCGGCGTCCTCGAGCGCCTGGCCTGCGGCATCGATGCCGAAGACGATGAAGGGATCGACCTGGCGCTGGATCTTGTGATCAACGCGCTTGCCGGCATCGAACCCGTACTCATGATCGGCCGGCTTCACTTCGCAGGCGATCTGGCACTTCTGGTCCGAAGCATCGAACTTGGTGATCGGACCCGCACCGCTCTTGCTAGCAAGGATGTTGGCCCAGGTGGTCTCGACATCAGCCCCGAGCGGGGTGACCAGACCAAGACCGGTTACGACGACGCGACGCATTCACGCTCTCCAAAACTCAAATAGGCCGTGGTTGCACCGCTGGAAACTCCACCGGCAGAAACGGCAACAGGCCCGCCCCCTTAGAGGTCGAGCCTGTCGATTTCAATCCGTGAGTGGACACAAGGCGCCCCGGCCGAGACCGGAAACGCCATTGTGACCGAAGGCCGGATCAGCCCTTGTTCTCTTCGATGTACTTGATCGCATCGGAGACGGTGCTGATCTTTTCAGCCGCATCGTCCGGGATCTCGACGCCGAATTCTTCTTCGAACGCCATGACCAGCTCGACGATGTCGAGCGAGTCAGCGCCCAGATCGTCGATGAAGCTTGCTTCTTCGGTGACCTTGTCGGCTTCCACGCCGAGGTGCTCGACGACGATCTTCTTAACCCGATCGGCGGTATCGCTCATGTGAATAGACCCCTTCAAAAATCGGTCAGTATTGTATCTCGCCAGCCGCCCTAATGATTGGGCGGGGCGCTGGCAAGCCTCGCGCGCAAGTTGGTGCCGTCGCGCGAGGCATCGCAGGCGTCCTTATCGACCTGCGCCGGGCTTTTCCAGCCCATATCGCCCATTCTTCAGCCGCCTCGGCGAAAAAGACCCCGGAAAACCGGGGTCTTCTTTTAGAGGCAAACAGCCTGCTGTCAGGCCGCCGGCTTCTGCGGCTCCACCACACGCATGTGCAGTTCGCGCAGCTGCTTGGGCTCGGCCGGGGTCGGCGCGCCCATCAGCAGGTCTTCGGCGCGCTGGTTCATCGGGAACAGCGCCACTTCACGCAGGTTCTGCGCGCCGCAAAGCAGCATCACGATGCGATCGACACCCGCCGCCATGCCGCCGTGCGGCGGGGCGCCGTACTGGAAGGCGCGGTAGAGACCGCCGAAGCGCTCCTCGACGTCAGCCTTGGTCAGGCCGACCATCTCGAAGGCCTTGACCATCAGTTCCGGCGACTGGTTACGGATCGAGCCCGAGGCGATTTCGAAACCGTTGCAGACGAGGTCGTACTGGTACGCCTTGATCGTCAGCGGGTCCTGGCCTTCCAGCGCTTCCATGCCGCCCTGCGGCATCGAGAACGGGTTGTGCGCGAAGTCGACCTTCTTGTTGTCCTCGTCCCATTCGTAGAACGGGAAGTCGACGATCCAGCACAGCTCGAAGCGGTCCTTGTCGATCAGGTCGAGCTGCTCGCCGGTGCGGATACGGGCGAGCCCTGCCAGCTTGGCGGCCTGCTCTTCCTTGCCGGCGGCGAAGAACACGCCGTCGTTCGGGCCAAGGCCCAGCGCCTCGATCAGCGTGGCGGTCTTTTCCTCGCCGTGGTTCTTGGCGATCGGGCCGCCGGGGACGCCGTCCTTGATGTTGATATAACCAAGGCCCGAATAGCCTTCACCGCGCGCCCAGACGTTCATGTCGTCGAAGAACTTGCGGCTGCCCGCGCCCGCACCCGGAGCCGGGATCGCGCGGATCACGCCGCCGTTCGCGACAATGCCCGCAAAGATGCCAAAGCCCGATTCGACAAAGTGCTCGGTCACGTCCTTGATGATCAGCGGGTTGCGCAGATCGGGCTTGTCCGAACCGTAATCCAGCATCGACTGGGCGTGCGGAATGCGGCGGAAGCTGCCTGCCGGGGTGACCGGCTTGCCTTCGGCGAAATCGGCGAACACGCTCTGGAGCACCGGCTCCATGGTTTCCCAGATCTCTTCCTGGGTCACGAAGCTCATTTCGAGGTCGAGCTGGTAGAACTCGCCCGGCAGACGGTCGGCGCGCGGGTCCTCGTCGCGGAAGCAGGGGGCGATCTGGAAGTAGCGGTCGAAACCGGCGACCATCAGCAGCTGCTTGTACTGCTGCGGCGCCTGCGGCAGCGCGTAGAACTTGCCGGCGTGGATGCGGCTGGGCACCAGGAAGTCGCGCGCGCCTTCGGGCGACGAGGCGGTCAGGATCGGCGTCGCGTATTCGGTGAAGCCGATGCCTTCCATCTTGCGGCGCATGTCCGAGATGATCTTGGTGCGCTTGACGATGTTGGCGTGCAGCGTCTCGCGGCGCAGGTCGAGGAAACGATAGCGCAGGCGGATATCCTCGGGATATTCCTGCTCGCCGGCGACCGGCATCGGCAGTTCCTCGGCCTTCGCCTGGACGGTCACGGCGCGGGCGTAGACCTCGATCTCGCCGGTCGGCAGGTTCGGGTTCACGGTGGAGGCGCTGCGGGCCTTCACTTCGCCCTCGATGGTGACCACCGATTCGACACGCAGCGAATCAAGCACCGCCAGCGCCGGGCTGTCGCTGTCGGTGACGATCTGGGTGATGCCGTAGTGATCGCGCAGATCGACGAAGAGCACGCCGCCGTGATCGCGCTTGCGATGCACCCAGCCCGAGAGGCGGACGGCCTGGCCGACCTCGGCAGCGGTCAGGGCGCCGCAGGTGTGGGAGCGATAGGGATGAGTCATGGCGGGCTCGCGCTTCTCTTGATCTGAAACAGGTTGCAAGCCGTGCCCCCTAGTCGAGTGGCCGGATTATTTCCAGATGGGGATTTGCATTCGCGCGCCCCGCCCGGCCCTGGACACGCTCCACTCCGCCTTTGACGCACTTTTGCCCCGCATGCGCAGCCGCTGCCGCAAGCGCGCGCCAGACATAGCGGCCGCGGTAACCCGGTATCAACCATTGCGGAGCTATCCCCGCATCAAAGGGTCTCATGGAGAATGACAATGCTTGCGGACGTCACGGTCGACGGCAGGCCGGAAAGCCAATTCCGCCTCGCGATCGAGTCCATGCTGCGCGCCGGCGACGCCGATCAGGCCGCCCGCGCGCTCAAGGCCGAACTTGGCTACTTGTGCGGTGAGGGCCAGCCCCTGCCCGCGCGCTTCCGGTTCATTGCCGCGTCGGAACTCGAAGTCACCGGCTGGGACCGCCTGATCGAACGGATCGGCGAACTCGACAGTCCCGGCGATCCGATCACCGCGATCGGCATCGATGTCTGCGGAATGCAGGCGGGTTTCGGCGGCGCGCCCACTCTCGCATTCGAGACCACATATTATACCGACCAGGCCTGGGGCTTCTCCCACGCCGATCGCGACGGGCTCTGCGCCGGCTATACCGGCACTACCAATGCCTGGCAGGGGGCTTTCGAGGACCTCGACGACACCTTGCGGGTAGCCGGGCTCGACGATCTCAACGCGGTGATCGCCGCGCTTGAGAACCATTGCCGCAGCGGCAGCGCAACACCCGAGGAACAGCGCGGCTTCGTGGTCGGCGCCTGCTATCTCGCCGTGCTGGTCCACCAGGCCGTGCGCGACAAGGTTACCGCCGAGGGACTTCCCCGCGCCATGGCGGTGCTGGTGGGCAGCAACGAGGCCTACCCCTGGTTCGAGGCCCCGGCCGCGAGTGCGCGCGATGGCTTTGTATCGGCCGAACCGGCGCCCGCCGCCCGCGGTATCGGCGCCGTGCTGGAGCGCCGCCCGCTGGACCTCGGCGCGCATCTTGCCGCGATGCCCGCGCCGCCCTCACACCTGCCCTCTTTGGACCTGCCCTCATCGGACCTGACGCCGTCCGATCTGCAGCCCACCGAACTCCCGGCGCCGATCTTCGATACCGGCCGCGCGCCTTTTGCACCGCCGCTGGCGCAAGATGAGGCATCGACCGAGACCGCGCCGCCCCTGTTCGACGCCCCCGGGCAGCCCTCTTCCGCCGATGAACTGCCCGGCAGCGTGTTCCGCCAGTTCCCGCAGGCACAGGAACGGATCGACTTTGGCGCGGCCGATTTCGAGGCTGCCGGCTTCGACGACTGGCCCGCCGAAACACAGCACCATGACCTCGAAAGCGAGGAAACGGCGGAGCTGGCCGCGACCGACGCCGCAACCGACTATGCCGCGCTCGACGGCCTGCGCATGGCGGCGACCGCCACGCCTGCGACCGCGCCCCTTCCGGTTCTCGAACCCGCACGCGAAGCGATGCCGGTTCAGGAGGACGAGGAAGCGCTGCACCTGCCGCCGCCAGGCATCCACGTCACCGGCACCCAGCTGCGCCGCCGCTTCGTCGACCGCGAGACCATCGCCATCGAGGAAGAGCGCCCGGCCAGCCTGGTCAGCAGCCTGCTCGAACGCCTGTTCGGCAAAAAATAGCATCGTCGCCGGATTTCTCCGACAAAACTGGAAGTCGGACCGGTCGGGGAGATTGATCCCCCGCCCGGTTCGGCGTAACGCCGCAGTCGCAATGATCATTCACCCGCTTATTACAAAGACGGAAGAGCTCGCCGCTCTGTGCGAACGCCTCGCGAAATCGGATTTCGTGACGGTGGATACCGAGTTCATGCGCGAGAACACCTATTGGCCCGAACTCTGCCTCGTGCAGATCGCCAATACCGAGGAAGCCGCCGCCGTCGATCCGAAGGCGGACGGGCTCGACCTGTCTCCGCTGCTCGACCTGCTGACCGACAACGAGGACGTGCTCAAGGTCTTCCACGCCGGCGGCCAGGACGTCGAGATCATCTACAACTTCACCGGCCGCACCCCCCACCCGATCTTCGACACGCAGATCGCGATGATGGCGATCAGCCAGTCGGAGCAGATCGGCTATTCGAACCTGGTCGAATCGTGGCAGGGCCTGACCATCGACAAGGGCGCCCGCTTCACCGACTGGTCGCGCCGCCCGCTGACCGAACGCCAGATCGAATACGCCATCGGCGACGTCACCCATCTGGCCAAGATCTTCCCCAAGATCCTCAAGCGCCTGATGAAGACCGGACGCGGCCAGTGGCTTGACCAGGAAATGGAGAAGCTGGCCGATCCGGCCAACTACCGCAACGACCCCACCGAGGCGTGGAAGCGCATCAAGGCCGCCGGCCGCAACGCCGCCATGCTCGGCCGCCTCAAGGCCATCGCCGAATGGCGCGAGATCGAGGCGCAGGGCAAGAACATCCCGCGCGGCCGCATCGCCCGCGACGAGACACTGGCCGACCTCGCCAGCCACCCGCCCAAGCAGCAGTCGGACCTTGCCAAGGTGCGCGGCCTCTCGCAGGGCTGGAAGGACAACGACATCGGCAAGCGCCTGATGAACACCATCGCCAAGTCGCAGCCGCTGACCGATGACGAGATGCCGCCGCGCGCCCCGCGCGGTGCGCCGCTCGGCAAGGAAGGCTCGCTGGTGGCGGACCTGCTCAAGCTGCTGCTCAAGATCCGCGCGCGCGAGATCGACGTGGCCGCCCGCCTGCTGGCGCGCAGCGAGGACCTCGAACTGCTGGCCGCCGGCGTGCGCAAGAACCTGCCGATCCTGGAAGGCTGGCGCTACGAAGTCTTCGGCCATGATGCCCTCGACCTCGTGGAGGGCAAGCTCGCCTTCGCGGTCGTCGACGGCAAGCTGAAGATGACTCGTGTCGAGGATGCGGAAGAGGTGCCGGTCACCGAGTGACCGGCCTGCCCTCAATTCACGGATCGCGCGCAAATGGTTGGCGAAGCGCCCCTCTTCGTGCGATAGCCCGCGCGTGACCGTCTATCAGCCCACGCTCAAGCAGCTTCAGTACCTTGTCTCGCTTCATGAGCATGGCCATTTCGGCCGTGCCGCGGATGCCTGCTTCGTCTCGCAGTCCACGCTTTCGGCGGGCCTGCGCGATCTGGAGGCCCTGCTCGGCGTCACGCTGGTCGAACGTACCAAGCGCGCGGTGCGCTTCACTCCGCTGGGCAATGCCGTAGTCGAAAAAGCCCACCGCATCCTGCGCGAGACCGAGGAACTGTCCGATCTCGTGCAGTCGAGCGGAAAGCCGCTCTCGGGCGAAGTGCGCATGAGCGTGATCCCGACGATCGCGCCGTTCCTGCTCCCCCGCATGCTGCCGCGCCTGCGCCGTGAGCGCCCGAACCTCAAGCTGTTCCTGCGCGAGGAACCCAGCCAGGCCGCCATCGAATCGCTCCACCACGGCCGCGCCGACTGCGTGCTGCTCGCCCTGCCCTACGCCACCGGCGAAGTGGAGAAGGAAACCATCGAGCTCGACGCCTTCTACGTCGCTTTTCCCAATGACGATCCGCGCAACCCGCCCGAGGAAGTCGGCCCCGACATCATCGACGAGCATCGCCTGCTGCTGCTGGAAGACGGGCACTGCCTGAAAGACCACGCGCTGGCGGCCTGCAACCGCCCGGAACTGCGCGCTTCGGCGACGATGATCGGCACCAGCCTGCACACCCTGGTGCAAATGGTCGACAACGGGCTCGGCCTGACGATGCTGCCGGAAATGGCCATCGATGCCGGTATCCTGAACGGCACCAATGTGGTCGCCCGCCCGCTCAATTCCCCCCACGCCAACCGCGAGATCGCGCTGGTCTGGCGCCGGAATTCGCCGCGCGCGGAAGAATTCCGGCTGCTCGCGGACGAACTGCGCGCCGGTTAGCCCCGGCGGCGCAGCCCCTGCAGCGCCATGCCGACCGAAGCGATGGCGATGCCCAGCATCGTCACCCCGTTCCAGCCCCAGTGGTGCCAGACCACCGTCGCCGCCCCCGAACTCACCGCACCGGCCAGGAACATCGTGCCCATGTAGACGGTGTTGATGCGCGAACGCGCTTCAGGACGCAGGGCATAGATGATGCTCTGGTTGGAAATCTGGCTGGCCTGGATCGCGAAGTCGAGCACCAGGACACCGATCACCAGCCCGGCGATCGAAGTCCAGAATGCAAAGATCAGCCAGGAAGCCAGCGTGAACGCGCTTGCCGCCACGATCACCATGTGCGGCCCGCGGCGGTCGGCGATCCGGCCGGCGATCGGCGCGGCCAGCACCCCGGCAGCGCCGAGGATGCCGAACAGCCCGGCCACTTCCGACCCGAGCCCGAAGCGCGGCTCCTGCAAATGCAGTGCCAGGATCGTCCAGAACACGCTGAACACGCCGAACTGTGTGCACTGGGTGAAGGTGGCGAGGCGCAGCGCGGGAAATTCGCGCCACAGCCCCCAGAGCGAGACCAGCAGCCCGCCATAGCCCATGCCCGCAGGCCTGGGCTGACTGCGCGGCAATTGCCAGGCCAGCAGTCCGGCAGTTCCCAGCGCCAGCGGCACCGCCAGTGCGAACATCGCCCGCCAGCCGAACTCGGCGCCCACGAACCCGGCCAGGGTGCGGCTCAGGAGGATGCCGCAGAGCAGCCCGGCCATGACCGTTCCGACCACCGAGCCGCGCTTGTCCTCCGGCGCGAGATTGGCCGCAAGCGGCACGATCTGCTGCGCCACCGAGGCCAGCAGGCCGACCACCAGCGATGCCGCCAGCACCATCGCCCCGCTCGGCGCAATCGCGACCAGCGCCAGCCCGATCGCCAGGGCAATGCACTGGAGGACGATCAGCCGCTTGCGCTCGACCAGATCGCCGAGGGGAACCAGCAGCATGAGGCCCGCCGCGTAGCCAAGCTGCGTGGCGGTCGGCACGTAGGTGATCGCGGCGCCGGGAACGTCACGCTCCATCAGGCCGAGCATGGGCTGGCCGTAATAGATGTTGGCGACCGTCAGCCCCGCCGAGGCCGCCAGCGCGAACACCAGCGCGCGCCCGAATTTCCGAGGCTTCGGATTGGGATTGCGGAACTGGGCGGCAAGCAGGCGACGAGAGGCGGTGATGGGATTCATCCTTGCGATAGCGATGTCCCCCGACTGCGCAGGCACCTGACGCAGGCGAACGCTTGAGCCAAACGCAACAAGCGCACTCGGGTTAGCGTTTTTTGCAACCAGGCGCGGGCCATCGCGCCTGCCTCGAGGACTCCGCCGCCCTTGGTCGCCGGGCTCGATCGCCGCGCTCAATCGCCGCGCTCAATCCATGTGCTTGAGGCCGACCCGCAAGTAATCCCAGCCGGTGATCAGCGTCAGCACGGCCGCGCCCCACAAGGTGGTCAGCCCCACCGTGTGCGGCACGTTGATCACCAGCGCGCCGAGATCGAGGTTCCACCAGGGCATCGCGGCGCCGAGAATCAGCGCGCCGAGCGAGATCATCTGGAACGTGGTCTTCCACTTGGCGAGCCTGCTGACCGGCACCGAGACCTGCAATCCGCCGAGGAATTCCCGCAGCCCCGAGACCGCGATCTCGCGCACGAGAATGATCAGCCCGGCGATGACATGCATGTCGCCCACGTAAGGGCCGGTCAGGACACCCTGCGCGGTCAGCACGAGGATCACCGCCGCGACCATGATCTTGTCGGCGATCGGATCGAGGAACACGCCGAGCTTGGACACCGCCCCGCTCGACCGGGCGAGATAGCCGTCGAAATAGTCGGTAATGCCCATCAGGCAGTAGAGCGCGAAGGCAAGGCCATAGCCAAATTCCCATTTCGGCCACCACAGCAGGAAGGCCAGAAGCGGCATCGCGACAATGCGGGAGAGCGTGAGGATATTCGGCAAGGTAAGCATCGCCGCACAGCCATAGCGGCGATGTGCGCGTTTGAGAATGGAAGAGTGACTCAAGAGTCTTCGGTTTTTCGGACAAAATCGCGGGAACGCGAATTGTCGCGGAGAGGGCTTCCTCCCCTGCGTCACCGCCGCCATGCACCCGCCGCACCCAAGAAAATGCCGATCAGGGCTTGTGCGCTCGCCCTGTGGCATTAAGTGTCCCGGCACGAAGAGTGAGGCCGCCGATTTTTCCAACGACATGACCACGACGACCAAACTCATCCGCGCGAGGCGTTTCCTGCCTCTGTTCGTCACCCAGTTGCTCGGGGCGTTCAACGACAACCTGTTCAAGAACGCCATGGTACTTTTCGTGGTCTATGGGGTCTACAACTCCGAGGCCGCCGAAGCCCGTTTCAGCGCACTGGCCTCGGGCATTTTCGTGATCCCGTTCTTCCTGCTCTCCGCGCTCGCCGGCCAACTCGCCGACATGCGAGACAAGGCGAAGATCATCCGCGTCATCAAGGCCTGCGAAATCGCGATCATGGTCGTGGGCGGCACCGGTCTTGCGCTGGCCTGGCAACATATCGCGCTCGACGCGCTGGCGATTCCGCTGATGCTGCTCGCGCTCTTCGCGATGGGCGTGCACTCCACCTTCTTCGGACCGATCAAGTACGCGATCCTGCCCCAGCACCTGCGTGAAGGCGAAGTGCTTTCGGGCACGGGCCTTGTCGAGGCGGGAACCTACATCGCGGTGCTGGCGGGCACCATCGTCGCCGGCTGGATCAGCGTTGATCACGCTGCGATCATGGTCGTGATCGTCGCCATCCTCGGCTATGTCGCCGGCCGCAAGGTGCCTTCCGCCCCGCCGATGTGCACGCCCGAACCACTCGACTTCCATGTCCTGCGCGCCTCGATCCGGCTCGTCAGCACCACGCTCAGCGACCGACGCGTGTTCCTCGCGGTCTGCTCGATCAGCTTCTTCTGGGCGATCGGCACCGTGCTCTTCATCCAGTTCCCGCCGCTGACCAAGAACATCCTCAATGCCAGCAAGGAAGTGGCCAGCCTGTTCCTGGTGATCTTCTCGGTGGGCGTGGCGATCGGCTCAATGGCGATCAATGCCCTGCTCAAGGGCACCGTTTCGGCGCGCTGGTCGCCGATCTCGGTGATCGGCATGGGTGCCTTCCTGATCGCGTTCCAGGAAGTCTGCGCGATCTGGCCGGGCCATCTGGCCACGGACCCGCTGATGAACGTCAGCACATTCCTGGTCCAGCCGCTGGCTCTCGCCCTGCTCGGCACGCTGCTGGGCATCGCGATCTGCGGCGGCATGTTTGTCGTGCCGCTCTATGCCTTCCTGACGACCTTCGTCGACAAGTCGCTGACGGCGCGGACGATTGCCGCGAACAATATCGTCAATTCCGGCGCGATGGTGGTCGGCGCATTGGTGACCGGCGCGATGACCTGGCTGGGACTGCCGGTGGTGCAGCAGATGATGGTCGTGGCGGTTGCCTGCGGCGCCTCGGCCTGGCTCGGTTACCTGTTGTTCCGCGCCGAGAAGTCGGCGCACACGGCCTGACCGCGCGGCACGCCCCCTTCGCCAGCAGTCAGCCCTGCACTCAGGCGATGAAGACCACGATCGCGACCAGCGAAGCGCAATAGGCGGAAAGGAAGCCGCGCCAATCAGCGCCGCTGAGGCGCCAGGCACGGCGCGCCTGCTCGTTTTCAGCCGCCTCGACATCGGCTGGGAGCGCGGCCACGAAGACGCGGGGAGAAAGCGTGCGCCGGAACGGATGCCGGGCGGACTCGCTGGTGAGCACAAGCGTGCGGCGTTGCAATCGTCTCATGGCGGCAAGATTAAGACTTTGTTTACCGTCTTGCCAGACGCCCGAAACGGGACATCCCAAATCGGGACGAATGCGCCGCAAATCGCGCTTTCAAACCTTTAACATTCAAGCACTTCTCAAAAAGAAAGGGCCACCTTTCGGCAGCCCTTTCGAACGTCGATGAAGGGTCGACCGGTCAGACACGGTCGCCAAGCGCGCCCTTGACCTTGCCGAGGCCCTGCTGAAGCTCGCCCTTCTTTTCCTGGACCTTGCCCTCGGCCTTCTGCGCCGGGTCATTGCGGACATCGCCCGCGACCTGCTTGGCGTTACCGGCGATCTCGTTGCCGAGGCCCTTGATGGTGTCCTTGAGCTGTCCCATGGCTGTTCTCCTTGGTCTGGCGCGGCGGACTATCGCCGCGTTCACGAAGGGAAAAGCGCATGGCCCGCGGCACGGTTGCCGCCGCTGCGCCGAACCGTGCCCCTGCCGCGTTCAGCGTTCGGAGAGCGCCAGGATATAGTCCCATTCCTCAGCCGTCACTTCCGCCACCGACAGGCGCGAGAGCCGGATCATCTCCATTTCGGCAAGCCGGGGATCGGCCTTGATCTGCGCCAGCGTGACCGGACGGCGCAGCTTGCGCACCGGCTTGACCTTGACCGCCGCCCACTTGCCCTCCGCATCGCTGGGATCGGTTAGCCCCGACACGCTGATGACGGCGATGCCGACGATCTCCTTGCCGATGTTGGAATGGTAGAAGAACGCCTCGTCGCCCACTTCCATGGCGCGCAGGTTGTTGGCCGCACGGTGGTTGCGCACACCATCCCAGGTGCCCTCGCCTTCCTTGACGAGGTCGGCCCAGCCGTAGGCATCGGGTTCGGACTTCATCAGCCAGTAGCGCTTCGCCATCGCGAGCCTTTCGAATTTTGATTTGGGACAGAAACTTTTATGGGGCGGCATAGCAATAGCAGCCGCGAAGACAACACCAGTGATTCGGCCCGTGCCAGTCGTTGATCTTCAAGCACTTCGACCGAATCCTGTTTGGAAGACCATGATGAACCTTGCCCAGATTCCCGTCCTCAGCCTCGAATCCGACCGCGCCGAATTTGCCGCGCGCATCGGCGAGAGCTTCCGCACCTTCGGTTTTGCCATGGTCCGCGACCACGGCATCGACCAGGCGCTGATCGACCGCGCCTGGGACCTGACCGCCCGCTTCTTCGCGCTGCCCGACGAGGCGAAGCGCCAGTACTTCATCGCAGGCCAGGGCGGCGCGCGTGGCTACACCCCGTTCCGCACCGAAGTCGCCAAGGGCGCGACCGAAAAGGACCTCAAGGAATTCTGGCACGTCGGCCGCGACCTGCCCGCAGGCTCGCCGCTGGCCGCCTCGATGCCGCCGAACATCTGGCCCAGCGAGATCGAAGGCTTCCAGGAAACCTTCACCGAACTCTATGCCCAGTTCGACAAGGCCGGTGCCGAAATTCTCTCCGCCATCGCGGTCGACCTCGGCCTCGACGCACGCTGGTTCGATCCGGCCATCGACGACGGCAACTCGGTCATGCGCCTGCTGCACTACCCGCCGGTGGGCGAAGGCGCGGGCGGCGCCATCCGTGCCGGCGCGCATGAGGACATCAACCTCATCACCCTGCTGCTCGGTGCCCAGGAAGCCGGGCTCGAACTGCTCGGCAAGAACGGCGAGTGGCTGTCGGTTGCCCCGCCCGAAGGCGCCGTGGTCATCAACATCGGCGACATGCTCCAGCGCCTGACCAACCACGTGCTGCCCTCGACCACGCACCGCGTACGCAATCCCGAAGGCGCGCGCGCCGCGCACAGCCGTTACTCGATGCCCTTCTTCCTGCACTTGCGCAGCGACTTCCCGTTCAAGACGCTGGAACAGTGCATCACCCCGGAAAACCCCGACCGCTACCCGGTGAGCATCACCGCCGACGACTATCTGCAGGAACGCCTGCGCGAGATCGGCCTCAAGGCCTGAAACCGGTGCCCCGGGGGAACGTCGCCAAGGCGTCTCCCCGGGGCACTCAGGCCCTGGGTCACGCAAAACGGACGTGACCGGGAACTTTCAGCCAGACATCGCCGTTTTACGACTTTTGTCTGATCGTCCGGGTTGAAAAATTTAACCAAAACTTCAACCCCACCGGATATCCCCCGGCCATGGGTAGCCGTTCTGGGGGGACACATCCCGTGAAGATTGCATTGGTCGCACAGCCGGATAACGCCGGCGACGATTTCGATGGCGACCGCCAGATCGACATCATCGCGCTCGGCATCGTCACGGCCGCGATCCTTCTCTTCATCGCCACCGGCAGTGAAGTCGGCCCCGACGTCGTCAAGTCACTGCTCGGCCACGGCCCCGGCCCCGACAATTTCATCCTCAACGCCTTCCTGCTCAACGTGGCGATCATCATCTTCGGGTGGAGCCGCTATCGCCAACTCTGCGAAGAGATCCAGCTGCGCAAGAAAGCCGAGCGCCAGGCCCGGCGCCTGGCCGAAACCGATCCGCTGACCGGCTTCCTCAACCGCCGCAGCTTCAACGACGCAGTCGACACGATGGTCCGCCAGGCCGCGCTCACCGGCGACCGCGCGGTGACGCTGATCATGATCGACCTCGACAACTTCAAGCAGGTCAACGACTTCAACGGTCACAATACCGGCGACCGGCTGCTGCAGGAATGCGCCAAGCGCATCACCGGCTGTCTGCCGTCGAAGGCGCTGGTCAGTCGCATCGGCGGCGACGAGTTCGCCGTTGCCGTGGAGTTCGACCGCAATCGGCCCGACCGCATCGACGGCATTGCCGCCTCGCTGGTCGAAGCCATCGCCCAGAGCGCAACGATCAACGCCATCAGCATCGAGGTCACCGCCTCGATCGGCCTCGCCCGCAGCGACAGCCACGCGCGCGGAGGCACCCTGCCCGATGCCCGCACCCTGCTCGAAATGGCGGACATCGCCATGTACCACTCCAAACGCCAGGGCCGGAACAGCTACTTCTGGTTCGAAGCGCCGATGGCCGACGAGATGCGTTTCCGCAACGAACTCGAATACGGCATCCGCAAGGGCGTGGCGCGCGGCGAATTCGTGCCGTTCTACGAGCAGCAGATCGACCTGCAGACCGGCGAACTGACCGGCTTCGAAATGCTCGCGCGCTGGGATTCTCCCCAGTTCGGCATCGTCTCGCCCGACATCTTCATCCCCATCGCCGAGGAAATCGGCGTGATCGCCGAGCTTTCCGAAAGCGTGATCGCCCAGGCCCTGGAAGACGCCAAGGCATGGGACCAGAAACTGACGCTGGCGGTCAACATCTCGCCGATCCAGCTGCGCGATCCCTGGTTTGCGCAGAAGCTGCTCAAGATCCTGCTGGAAGCCAATTTCCCGCCACACCGGCTGGAGATCGAGATCACCGAATCGTGCCTGCACCAGAACCTGGCGCAAGTCCGCTCGCTGATCACCAGCCTCAAGAACCAGGGCATCACGATCAGCCTCGACGATTTCGGCACCGGCTACAGCTCGCTGGCGCAGCTGCGCAGCCTGCCGTTCGACCGCATCAAGATCGACCGCTCGTTCGTGTCCAGCATTGCCGAGAACAAGGACAGCGCCGCCATCGTCCATGCCATCGCCATGCTCGGCAAGGGCATGGACCTGCCGATCACCGCCGAGGGCATCGAGACCGGCGACGTGCTCGAACATTTGCTGAAGTACGACAAGATCAAGGGCCAGGGCTATCTTTACGGGCGCCCTCGCCCTGCCGCGGAGCTGGCCGAATGGCTGGGCACGATCGGCATCGTTGCCAACGGCGACGTGGCGCAGGAAGTGTTCTCGATCGCCCAGCAGGTGCCCAAGGCCAGCGTCGGATAGCGCCCTCAAGACTGGACCTGAGGGCGCCGAACGCATACATCGCGCCCATGCGGATCGACTTCACCAAGATGCATGGGCTCGGCAACGACTTTGTCGTGCTCGATGGACGCACCGGCGCACTGCCGCCGATCGACGCGGCCTTTGCCGCGGCGCTGGCGGACCGCCACACCGGCATCGGCTGCGACCAGCTGATCGTGCTGGCCCCGTCCGACCTCGGCGACTTCCAGATGCTGATCTTCAATGCCGACGGCAGCCAGGTGGAAGCCTGCGGCAATGCCACGCGTGCGGTCGGCCTGCTCCATGGTCGCCCCGCCACGATCGAGACACTCGGCGGCATCGTCTCGACCACGCCCACCGACACCGGCATTTCCGTCGAGATGGGCAAGCCACGCTTCGGCTGGCAGGACATCCCGCTCGGCTATGCGATGGACACCCACGCCATGCCGGTCGCCTGGGAAGAGCTGGTCAATCCCATCGCCGTCAATGTCGGCAATCCGCATGCGATCTTCTTCGTCGAGGATCCGTACCGCATCGACATGGCCCGCCTCGGCCCGCTGGTCGAGAACGACCCGATCTTCCCCGAGCGGGTGAACGTCAACGTCGCTGCCGTGACCGCGCGCGATGCCATCACCTTGCGCGTATGGGAACGCGGCGCCGGACTTACCCGCGCCTGCGGCACCGGTGCCTGCGCAACCGCCATCGGCGCGATGAAGCGCGGCCTGGTCGACCGCAAGGTCACCGTCACCCTGCCCGGCGGCCCGCTGGCCATCGAATGGCGTGCGGACGACGTAATCGTGATGACCGGCCCGGCCACCGAATCGTTCCGCGGTTCGTTCGAAACCGCCGACTACGGAATTCGAGACAAGGTCCCCGCTTGACCGTCGAAGTCCACTCGCTCGGCTGCCGCCTCAATATCTCCGAAAGCGAAACCCTGCGCGGCCTGCTTGGCGGCGCAGAAGACCTCGTTGTCGTCAATTCCTGCGCGGTCACGGCAGAAGCGGTGCGCCAGACCCGGCAGGCGATCCGCCGTGCGCGCAAGGAACGGCCGGACGCGCGCCTCATCGTCACCGGCTGCGCGGCGGAAGTGGAGCGCGAGATGCTCTGTGCGATGCCGGAAGTGGACGGCATCGTCGCCAATACCGCCAAGCTGGACCCGCGCGCCTGGAACGTGCCTGCCGCGCCGCCCGTGCGCCAGCACCGCGCCTATACGCGCGGCTTCGTGCAAGTGCAGAACGGCTGCGACCATGCCTGCACCTTCTGCGTGATCCCGCAAGGGCGCGGCCCCAGCCGCTCCTGCTCGGTGGACGAAGTGCTGGCCGACATCGCCGTCCATGCCGACAAGGGCGTGCAGGAAGTCGTGCTCACCGGCGTCGACCTCACCTCGTGGGGCGGCGATCTCGACGGCTCGCCGCGCCTCGGCGCGCTCTGCGAGGCGATCCTCGCCCGCTTCCCTGCCCTGCCCCGCCTGCGCCTTTCCTCGATCGACGGCGCGGAAGTGGACGACAGGCTGTTCGGCTTGCTTGCCGATGAAGCGCGGCTGATGCCGCATGTCCACCTCTCGCTCCAGCACGGCGACGACCTGATCCTCAAGCGCATGAAGCGACGCCACAGCCGCGCCGATGCCGTGACGCTGGTCAGCGACCTCAAGGCCCGCCGCCCGGACATCGCGATCGGCGCCGACCTCATCGCCGGCTTCCCGACCGAGAGCGAGGAGGCCCACGCCGCCAACCTGTCCATCGTGCGCGAACTCGATGTGGTGCATGGCCACGTCTTCCCCTATTCGCCGCGCCCCGGCACCCCCGCCGCACGCATGCCCGCGGTGGACGGCGCCACCATCCGCCGCCGCGCCGCCGAACTGCGCGAGGCGATTGCCGAAACCCGCGCGCGCTGGCTTGCCGGTCTTGTCGGCCAGCCGCTATCGGTGCTTGCCGAAAGAGGCGGCACCGGCCATGCGCAGAACTACGCGAAGGTCCGCGTGCCCGAGTCCGTTCCGGCCGGCACGCTGGTCCGCGTCACGCCCGCAAGGGTAGTCGAAGGAATACTGGAAGCATGAATACCGACGGCCAGAACCCTGAAACACTGGGGGCTGAACGCGACTGGTCCGACCGCCTGTTCGGCGGTTTTCGCAAGACCACCGAACGCCTGAGCGAGAACCTGTCCGGCATCGTCGGCAAGACCACGCTCGACGAAGCGCAGCTCGACGATATCGAGGATGCGCTGATCATGTCGGATCTCGGTCCCCGCGCCGCCGCCCGCATCCGCGCGCGTCTTGCCGCCGAACGCTTCGAGAGGGATGCCGACGAACGCGCGATCATGGAAGTGGTCGCCCGCGAGATCGCCGAGATCCTGCGTCCGGTGGCCAAGCCGCTCGACGTCGTCGCCTTCCCGCGCCCGCAGGTGATCCTGGTCATCGGCGTCAACGGATCGGGCAAGACCACCACGATCGCCAAGCTCGCGCACTTGTTCCAGGAGCAGGACTATTCGGTCATGCTCGCCGCCGGTGACACCTTCCGCGCAGCCGCCATCGGCCAGCTCGGCGTCTGGGCGGACCGCCTGGGCATTCCGCTGGTCAAGGGTCCCGAGGGCGGCGACCCGGCCTCGATCGTGTTCGACGCGGTCAAGGCCGCGACAGAACAGGGCATCGACGCGCTGATCGTCGACACCGCCGGGCGCCTGCAGAACAAGCGCGAACTGATGGACGAGCTGTCCAAGATCCGCCGCGTGCTCGGCCGCCTCAATCCCGAGGCGCCGCACGACGTGGTACTGGTGCTCGACGCCACCAACGGCCAGAACGCGCTCTCGCAGATCGAGATCTTCAAGGAAGTGGCGGGCGTTTCCGGCCTGATCATGACCAAGCTGGACGGCACCGCGCGCGGCGGCGTCCTCGTCGCGGCGGCCGAGCAGTATGGCCTGCCGATCCACGCCATTGGCGTCGGCGAGAAGATCGACGACCTGCGCCCCTTCAACCCGGACCTGCTGGCCCGCGTGATTGCCGGGATCGCCTGATGACCACCGAATCCGCCGCTCCCCGGAAGCCGAAGTCGAGCTGGGTGAACCTCGTCGTCGATTTTGGCCCGCTGCTGGTCTTTTTCCTCGCCTACAAGCATTTCTCGCCGCCGGGAGATGCCAATCCGGTGGCGACCGTCACCGCCGTCATCAAGGGCACGATGGCCTTCATGGTGGCGACCGTGATCGCGCTGGGCCTGTCGAAATGGCGGCTTGGCCATATCTCGCCGATGCTCTGGCTGACGACGGTGCTGATCGTCGGCTTCGGCGCCCTCACCGTGGTGTTCCACGATGCCTTCTGGATCCAGATCAAGCCCACCGCCGTCTACCTGATGTTCGCGGGCGTGCTGTTCTTCGGCCTCATGCGCGGCAAGCCGATGCTGAAAGTCCTGCTCCAGTCCGCCTTCGAGGGTCTCAGCGACGAAGGCTGGCTCAAGCTTTCGCGCAACTGGGCGTGGTTCTTCCTGTTCCTGGCGGTGCTCAACACCGCACTGGTCTTCACCGTCAGTTTCGAGGCCTGGCTTCAGGCCAAGCTCTGGGGCTTCACCGTGCTGTCCTTCGTCTTCACCTTCTCGCAGCTGCCGATGGTTCTGAAGCACGGCATGGGCGAGGCGGCAAAGGAAGAAGTGATCGAGAACCCGCCGCACGACTGACGTGCAAGGCAGATGCCCATGCCAGCGGCCCTGAGGCGGCGAGCATAATGCCGCCGCCGTTCCATCGGGCCGTCCATGCACGGCCCGGGAGCCGCAGGGCACCAGCGGGACCTCATGCAGACCATCAATACCATCGTCATCGTCGGCCGCACCAACAAGGCACGGGAATCCGACGCGATCCGAAGCATGGTCAACTGCCTCCATAGCGAAGGCTATGCGCTGCATTGGTTCGAATCGAACTACCGCACCTCCTACGACCGCATGACCGCATGGATCGATCGCCGCTGCCCGGCCGTCAGCACATCGAATGGCGGTAAATTTCAGCGTCTACGCCGCGCCGCGCGCTTGGCCTTGCGACTGGCGCTGATCGCCTGTGACCGTCATCGCCTGGATCACGGCTACGCCATCCGGCACGGCATTATCGCCAATGAGGCGCGTGAACTCGGCTTGCTGCTGGACAGGATGGCCAGAGGCTCGATCGCACTGATCACCCACTCCGCGGGCGGCATAGCGGCCACACGCATCGCCGAGCATCCTGCGATCGGCGCGATTGCCTGCTTCGGCTATCCATTCAAACACCCCGACAATCCGCCCGAAGCGTACCGCACACAGCATCTGCCCGGCGTGAGCAAACCCATGCTGCTGCTGCAGGGCGACCGGGATCCCTACGGCAATGACCCCATAGCGCTGAAGGACAGGCTGCCCAGCCACGCCCGGATCACGATGCTTGCCTGCGATCACGATTGCGACCGGCTGGAAAACAGCGAATTCGAACGCGCCTTGAGTACATTGCGAGCGCTCCTCGATGGAACTGCCGCCCGCACGGCCTGACGCGTTTCCCGGCCACATTTCGCGATATGCCGACATAAGCGATGCGAATGGCGACGGGGCATGAGGCATGGGGCATGGGGCATGGGGCATGGTCCATGCGACGTGCACGGACCATACCCCAGCATAGCCGGTTGGTCAGATCTCCAGCTGGCTGCCCAGTTCCACCACGCGGTTGGTCGGCAGGCGGAAGAACTCCATGGCGCTCGCTGCATTGCGCATCATCCACGCGAAGAGCTTTTCGCGCCAGATCGCCATGCCGGGCTTGGAGGAAGGCACCAGGGTCTGACGCGAGAGGAAGAAGCTGGTCTTCATCATCTCGAACGGCCCGCCGCAGATCTCGTTATGGGCGAGCGCGGCCGGCACGTCGGTCTCCTCCATGAAGCCGTAGCGCAGCGTCATGCGGTAGAAACCCTGGCCCAGCTCGGTCATCGAATAACGCTCCGAGGGCTCGACATAGGGCACGTCCTGCACCTCTACCGTCAGCACCACCACACGCTCATGCAGCACTTTGTTGTGCTTGATGTTGTGCAGCAGCGCCGAAGGCACCCCGGCGTTGGTCGAGGCCATGAAGATCGCCGTGCCCGGCACGCGTGCGGCCGAGCCATGCGCGCTCTTGGCAAAGACGTTGAGCGGCAGCGCCGCCTCGGTCATGCGCTCGCGCATCAGGCGGCGGCCCTTGTTCCACGTCGTCAGCAAGGTGAAGGCGATGCCGCCGATCATCAGCGGGAACCAGCCGCCATCCTTGATCTTGGTCGCGTTGGCCGCGAAGTAGGCGCCGTCGACCACAAAGAAGGTGACGATCACCGGGATCGCCTGCCACAGCTTCCAGCGCCACAGCACGATCAGGAGCACGCTCATCAGGCAGGTGTCGATCAGCATCGCCCCGGTCACCGCGATGCCGTAGGCCGAGGCGAGGTTCGACGAGTTCTGGAACACCAGGACCAGCACGATCACGCCGGTCATCAGCGCCCAGTTGACGAAGGGAATGTAGATCTGGCCGACTTCGTGTTCGCTGGTGTGGCGGGTCGAAAGGCGGGGAATGAAGCCCAGCTGCATGGCCTGGTGGGTGATCGAGAACGCGCCCGAGATCACCGCCTGGCTGGCGATGAAGGTGGCGCAGGTCGCCAGGATCACCAGTGGCAGGCGCAGGCTTTCAGGGGCGAGGTGGAAGAACGGGTTCTCCATCGCCTCGGCCGCCGACGCATCGTCGAGACCCAGGATCATCGCCGCCTGGCCGAAATAGTTGATCAGCAGGCACGGCATCACGAAGCCGAACCACGAGAGACGCAGCGGACCGCGGCCGAAGTGACCCATGTCCGAATAGAGCGCCTCCGCACCGGTCACCGCCAGCACCACCGAACCCAGTGCGAGGAAACCCAGCACCTTGTCGGTCATGAAGAACTGGATCGCGTACCACGGGTTCAGCGCCACCAGCACATGGGGCAGCTGCACCAGATGGTAGATGCCCAGCACCGCCAGCACCGTGAAATAGACCACCATGACCGGCGCGAACAGCGCGCCGACTTTGGCCGTCCCGCTCTTCTGGATGACAAACAGCGCCACCAGCAGCACCAGCGCGATCGGCAGCACGAAAGGCGCAAGGTCGCTCTGCACGACGGTCAGGCCCTCGACCGCGGAGAGCACCGAGACGGCAGGGGTGATCATCGAATCGCCGTAGAACAGCGAGGTCGCAAAGACACCCAGCAGCACCACCAGCGGGCCCCAGCGCGACTTGCGGATCACGCCCGAGATCAGCGCGACGAGCGCAAGGCTGCCGCCCTGCCCCTTGTTGTCCGCCCGCATCAGGATACCGACGTACTGGACCGACACGACCAGCGTCATCGACCAGAAAATCAGGCTGACGACGCCGAGGATGTGCAATTCGTCAATCGCCAGAGGATGCGGGCCGACGAAGGTTTCGCGAAACGCGTAAAGCGGGCTCGTGCCGATATCGCCGAAGACGACCCCGACGGCGCCGAGCGCCAGCTTGGTGATATTTCCGGAGCCATGCCCCCCGGCAGGCGTTTTCCGGCCTGTAGCCGGATCGATCACTGTCGGGACCTCAGCGGTATCCGAACTTGCAACACTCATTCCAGCGCCCCGTAATGGCCTTGTCGGGTAATGACACCGGATAACGATGTCATGCCGCGACAAGCGCCCGCCGTTAGCAGCATGCCAAGGAGCAGGCAACGATACTTAGTAGGTCGTTCACCGTGACGTGACGGGAGTGGCGGAATTCGGCGATTCGGAACGGGGCTGTCCTGCCCCGCCGCCGCCACCGCCACCGCCACCGCCGCCCTGCGCGGCGATGAAAGCGTCCAGTCGGGCCAGTTGCTGGGCGAGAATCGGGCGCCATTTCACATCCTTGGGCGCGCGGGCCAGCAAATCCGCCCAGAGCGCGCGGCCTTCGGCGAGCTTGCCGCTCTGCGCCAGCGCCAGGCCCAGGAAGAACGGCGGACCGGCCGCCTCGGGATCGGACCTGGCGGCCCGGCGATAGGCATAGGCCGCCGCCGGGGTCAGCTGGCCTTCGGCATGGGCCACCAGCGCGTTGCCCAGCGAAAGCCAGGCATCCGAACGATAGGCGCGGACATCGGGATCCCGGGCAGGCTCGGCCGGTTCGTTCTCGACGGTGCCGCGCAGCACTTCGGCGGCATCGGCATATTCACCATGCCGGGCCAGCCCGTCGGCGATCACCACCCAGCGGTCGCTCGGCGGCAGCACGCTCGAACTGAAAGTGGCGCGCGCCTGCGCGAAGAATTCGCCAAGTTCGCCCGAGCGCCCTTCCTCGGCATCCTTGGGCGCACCGGGCTGCGCGGGCGTGCCCTGCGCGGCATAACCCGCGATACCCAGCGCCAGCGCGGCGGCCACCGCCTCGCGCCCGCCCTTGGGAACCTTGAAGACAAAGACGGCCAGCGCGAAAACGGCCAGTGCCAGCACGGCCACAAGAACCCAGGTCATGCCTGACCTCCCTTGCGGAACCGGCCGCGCAGCAGCAGCCCCGCCAGCGCCAGCAGCGCGAGCGGCACCGCGAACAGCGGCCAGGTCAGCGTGGTCACGCGCGGAGCGTAGCTCACGTAATCACCGTAACGCTCGACCAGCCAGGCGCGAATCGCCTCGGGATCCTCCCCTGCGGCGATGCGTTCACGCACGAGACTGCGCATCGATCCGGCGATCGGCGCATCCGAATCGGCGATCGACTGGCTCTGGCACTGCAGGCAGCGCAGCGAAACCATCAGCGCCTGTGCTTCCTGCTCCTTGGCCGGATCGTCCAGCTGGCGATAGGCATAGGGCGCGGTGGACTGCTCCTCCTGCGCCATGACCGGCGGGGCCGCGCAGAGCGCGAACGCCGTCAGCAGAATGGCAAGCAGGCGCCTCACCGTGCGGCCTCCGTCAGCTTTTCGAGGATCATCGGCACCTGATCGGCGCGGATCTCGCCGATGTGCTGGTAGCGGATCACGCCCCTGCCATCGATCACGTAAGTCTCCGGCACGCCCGAGGAACCGAGCGCAAGCTGGACCTTGCCGTCATCGTCGGCGCCGATGCGGCGATAGGGATCGCCGTTAAGCTTCAGGAAAGCCTGGAGGTCCTCGGTGCGGTCGCGCACGGAAATACCCTCGATCGGCACGCCCGCCTTGGCCAGCGCGGCCAGTTGCGGCGCCTCGACCCCGCAGGGGATGCACCAGGACGCGAAGATGTTGACGAGGTGCGGCTTGCCGTCCGCAAATGCCTTGCTGTCCAGCCCGGGGCGCCCCGGCAAGGCGGGCGGCAGGCTGAACGCGGGCATCGGCTTGCCGATCAGCGTGCTGGCGACATTGGTATCCGCCGGATTGCGCAATTGCACCGAGACGAGCACGACAAAGCCTGCAAACAGCGCCAGCGGCAGCCAGATCGCCCAGCGCGGCGCGCGGGGTTTGCCCCCGGGAGAGGTTTGGCTGCTCATGAGTACCTTCCTGCGCGGCCCTGACGTTCGCGCCGATATTCGATCTTGTCGCGGGCGACGATGCGCCGGATGTCGGCGGCGACACGCCCGATCAAGGCCAGCAAGCCGCCCAGGGCGATCATCAGGCCCCCCAGCCAGATCAGCGTGACGAACGGCTTCCACCACAGGCGCAGTTGCCAGCGCCCCCGGTCCGCCTCGCCGCCCAGCACGGTATAGAGCTGCCCGTTCCAGCGCGTCAGCAGCGCCGATTCGCTGGTCTGCTGGGGTGGTGCCCAGAAACTGCGCGCCTGCGGCGTGAGCGCGAGGACGCGGCCCTTGTCGCCGTAGCGCACCAGCAGACGCGCCTCGAGCGCGGTCCAGTTCGGGCCCGCCACCGGCTCGATCGCATCGAGCTTGACTTGCCAGGGGCCGACCTCGGTCGCCTCTCCGGTTCGGATGGCCACCAGCTTCTCGATAGAGAACGCGCTCTCGCAGCTCATCCCCAGCAGCGAGACGGCAATGCCGAGATGCGCCGTGACCATGCCCCAGATCGGCAGCGGCGTGCGCCGCAGGTTACGCCCCCTGAGCGGCAGCACGCTGGCCCAGGCCAGCCCCAGCGCCAACGCGAAGCCCAATGTCGCCAGCAGCGAGACGCCGCCCACCAGCACCATCGCCAGCACGGCTGCGATCACCAGCATGGCCGGGATCACCATTTCCTTGCCGATCCGCCGGAAACTGTCCCGCCGCCAGCGCAGCAAGGGCCCGATCGCCAGCACCACCAGCATCGGCACCGCAAAGAGTGCGCCCATCGGATTGAAATAGGGCGGCCCGACCGAGACCTTGGCGCCCATCGCCTCGGCCAGCAGCGGATAGAGCGTGCCAAACAGGACGATGCCCAGGATCGCGGAGAGCATGACATTGTTGAACACCAGCGCGCCTTCGCGGCTGGTCAGGGCAAAGCGCTCGCCTTCGGTAACGGAGGAGGCACGCAGGCCGAACAGCGTCAGCGCGCCGCCGATGTTGATCGCCAGCAGGGCGAGGATGAAACTGCCGCGCTGCGGGTCCACCGCAAAGGCATGGACACTGGTGAGAATGCCGGAACGCACCAGGAAAGTGCCGATCATCGACATCGAGAAGGCAATCACCCCCAGCATCACCGTCCAGGCCCGCAGCGCATCGCGCGAGGCCAGCACGCTGACCGAATGGAGCAGCGCGGTGGCCGCCAGCCAGGGCATCAGCGAGGCGTTCTCGACCGGGTCCCAGAACCACCAGCCGCCCCAGCCCAGCTCGTAATAGGCCCAGTAGGATCCCGCGGTGATGCCGATGGTGAGGAAGATCCACGCCCCCAGCACCCAGGGCCGCATGGCCTTGGCGAACGCCGGCCCGACCTCACGCGTGACCAGCGCGCCGACCGCGAAGCTGAAGGCGATCGAAAGCCCGACATAACCGAGGTAAAGCGTCGGCGGATGGAAGGCGAGGCCAAGATCCTGCAGCAGCGGATTGAGCCCGTTGCCCTCCTGCGGCACCGGCGAAAGGCGCTCGAACGGGTTGGAGGCGATCAGCAGGAAGGCATAGAAACCCAGGCTGACAAAGGCCTGGCCCGCCAGCGTCGCCAGCATCGTCGGCTCCGGCAGCCGCCGCTCGACCAGCGCGACAAGGCCGCCGGCGAGCCCCATCACCGTGACCCAGAGCAGCATCGAGCCCTCATGATTGCCCCAGGCCCCGGCGACGCGGAACACCAGCGGCTTGAGCGAATGCGAGTTCATCGCCACCAGCTTCACCGACAGGTCAGTGACGGCAAAGAGATAGATCAGGGCGGCGAAAGCCAGCAGCGCCAGCAGTCCCTGCACCACCGCCACCGGGCGCACCACCCCCGCGAGCGAGGCCCCGCGCGGCGTCAGCGCCAGCGCGCCCGCGATGAGCTGCAACCCCGCCAGCGCCGCCGCCAGCCAGAGCGCGGCAAGTCCGAGTTCGGCGATCATTTGGTCTCGCGCATCACTTGCTGGGCCTGGTCCTTGCTCATGTCCTGCATCTGGCGCGGGACATAGTTCTCGTCATGCTTGGCGAGGAGATTGTCGGCCACGAACGTGCCGTCGACGCCCATGTGCCCTTCGGCCACGACGCCCGACCCCTCCACGAACAGCGAGGGGACAATGCCCTTGAAGGTCACCGGCACCCGCGCCTTGCCGTCGCCGACGATGAAGGTGATGGTCACGCCGTCCGCCTCGGTACGCAGCGATCCGCGCTCGACCATGCCGCCCAGGCGCACGCCGCGCGTCTCCTCGGGCGGATTGGCGACGATGTCGCTCGGCACGTAGAAATAGCTCGCCTGGTTGCGCAGCGCCCAGGCCGCCAGCAGCGCCGCCGCCACCAGCACGACCAGCGCGATGACCAGCAGTACCAGTCGCTGGTGCTTGGCCTTGATCGCGGTTCCCACGGTCATGTTCAGCGTTTCCTCGCCTCGTCCCGGCGCTTCTCGGCGCGCTTCATGGTAATCAGCGACCAGGCGACCATTGCCGCTGCCGCGCCCAGGCCCACCGCATAGGCGGCGACCACGAAGGTCCAGGGGTCCATCGCCTCGCGCATCGCGTCAATATCCTTCCGAAAGCGCCTTGCGCCGCAGCCGGGCCTCGGCCTGCTGATGGGCGAGAATCGCCCGCATCCGTGCCAGCAAGACGCCTGCGAACAGCAGCGTGAAGCCCAGCGTGGCGGCAAGCAGCGGATAGAGGAACGCGCCCGCCATGGCCGACTTGCCCAGCGAGATCGACGGCGCCTGATGCTGGCTCTGCCACCAGATCACCGAATAATGGATGATCGGGATATTCACCGCGCCGACCAGGCCAAAGATCGCCGGTGCCTTGCTCTGGCCGCCCTCGGCAGCCTCGCTTGCCTGCGAAAGCGCCATCCAGCCGAAATAGAGGAACAGCAGCACCAGCATCGAGGTCAGCCGCCCGTCCCACACCCACCAGGTGCCCCAGGCCGGACGCCCCCAGAGCGAACCGGTGATGAGGCAGACCGCAGTGAACACCGCGCCCGGCACCGCGCAGGCGCGCGCGGCGATGCCTGCGAGCGGATGACGCCAGACGAGTTCGGTGAAACTGGCCGCGGCGATGCCCATCCATCCCGCCATGCCGAGCCATGCTGCGGGGACGTGAAGATAGACGATCCGCACGGTCTCGCCCTGGAGGCGCTCGGCCGGACCGAAGAACAGGCCCCAGCCCAGCGCGGCCAGCGCGAGAACGGCGCCGCCGCCCATGCAGAGCGGCATCAGCCAACGGGCGATGCGCAGGAAACGGGCGGGATTTGCAAAGCCGTGCATGTCGGCCACGCTTCTATCGCGCGGGGCGAAAGGAGCAAGGGACGACGGCAAAAGCGCCAGCCTTTTCAACCGCCGAGATCGACGGGACAGCTATTTATCGCAGGGGTGTTCAAGGGAGAAAATGGGGCGATTGATGGGGTTCGAACCCACGACCTCCGGTACCACAAACCGGCGCTCTAACCAACTGAGCTACAATCGCCACACAATCGAAACCGGCACTCGTGGCTGGCTTCGGAGTTACCGACCGGCGTGCAGTGCATCGTCCCGTTCGGAGGCGCGCCATTTGCACAAGCTGAGCCTCCTTGCAAAGCAAAAATGCACATACGCCCACAAAAAATCGGCAGAGCCCGCAAGTCCTGCAATTTTCCGGTCACCCTCGCCTCGCTAGGGTCGCCGCCATGAAGGCTCCCGGCGAATCATCTTCCGACATCCTGCTCGCCATTCCCGGCATGCAGCGCTTCCCCTCCGCGCGACTCGACCTGTTCGTGAAGCGCCAGTTTCTCACCGCCGCCGAATGCGAAACGCTCGTGGCCATGATCGAGGCGGAACATCGCCCCTCGACGATCGCCAACTACAATGGCGACGATGTCTTCCGCACGAGTTCGACCTGCGATCTCGCGCGCGATGTTCCCGCCGTGGCGGCCCTTGCCCAGAAGCTGGCCGCTGCCTCGGGAATCGACCTTGCCCATGCCGAGCCGATCCAGGGCCAGCGCTACGAGATCGGCCAGGAGTTCAAGGCCCATACCGACTACTTCGAGCCGAACAACTCGGACTACGCGCAGTATTGCACGGTATCCGGCCAGCGGACCTGGACCTTCATGATCTACCTGAACGACGTGGAGGCGGGCGGCGCGACGCGCTTCAAGGTGATCGACAAGCTGATCCAGCCCGAACGCGGCAAGCTGGTCGCCTGGAACAACCGCCGGGCCGACGGCAGCCTCAACGCCGCCACGCTCCATCACGCGATGAAAGTGCGCAAGGGGCACAAGTACGTCATCACCCAGTGGTACCGCGAACGCCCCTGGGGTTGACGCGAGCGGGAGGGGGCAAGCCCCTCCCCCATCGCTCACTTGGGCGCGCTTAGCACCGCACAGGCGATCCGGCCGCCGGCGTTGCCCGCCGGCTGGCTGGTGTAGTCGTCCGCATTGGCGTGGATCACCAGCGCCGTGCCATCGGCATCGACGATCGACTTGCTCCCCGGCGCAATGGTGACCCCGGTGTTGAGTACCTGCACCTTCAGCATGCCGTCGGGTCCGACATGCTGGTTGGGCATGTCACCCCCATGCGGGCCGCCCATCGACATCAGGCCGTGGACCGGATCGCCCGCCGTGAAGTGGCCACCGGCCGAGGCGAACTTGCCCGCCGCGTCGCACAGGCCCTTTTCATGGAAGTGGAAGCCATGGTCACCCTCCGGCAGCCCCTTGAGATCGGTGGTCACCAGCACGCCCGCAGGTGTCTGCTGCACCGAAACCGTGCCAAGCGGTTTACCGTCAGCGCCAACAACCTCGGCACGCAGCACCGGAGGCGGCGCATCGGCCGCAAGCCCCGGAGCAGCCAGCAAGGAAGCGCCCAGCGCAAGGACAAGACGGGATGTACGAACCATGGACATTCTCCTTCGCGATCCTGAGCGGACCCTTCTCCCGGCCGGGCGCCGGGCCCGACCCCGCGCGCTCATGCCGCTGGCCCAGACTAGGCTTCGCGGCCGGAAAGGCAATTGCCTGCAAATCATTCGCAACAAACAATTGCATGCCGCGGGAGACGAACGGTGGGGCGCGGTGATCCGACGTTAACGAACCTCTGCCACACTCCCGGCAAACACAGATCGGTCGCACGATACAAATGGACAGAACGGCATGAACGCCCCGCTCGCACGGCTCTATTCCACCGCGCAGATGCAGCAGCAAAGCGCCTGCGATGAACGACGCCGCGAAGAACGCCACACCACCAGTTTCGCCGCGTGGCTGCAGACCTCCCCGGCCGAACGGCTGGACGTCCGGCTGACCGATGTCTCGCTGCACGGCTGCTGCGTGACCGGCCCCGCCGGCGTGCTGCGGCAAGGCAGCTTCGTCAGCATCGGGATCGGCCCGCGTCCGCCGCTCAAGGCCGTGGTGCGCTGGGTCCGCCGCGGCCCTTCGGGGGGCGAGGCGGCTGGCATGGAATTCCTGCGGGCCGTACCCGGCGACGCGGCCGAATGGAACGTGCTGATCGATCTCGGGGCGTGAGACCAAGCCGCAGTGATGCTGCCGCATCAGCAGCTTGGAACGCTCAGGCGCCGCGCGGGCTTAACCCACACCGGACAACAAAAAAGGCGGCCCGTGAGGACCGCCTTCTTCGTGTTCGTGAAGCTTGCTTCGCGCTCAGTTCTTCTTGAGCGTGAGGCCGCCGAAACGCTTGTTGAACTGGGCCACGCGGCCGCCGTCCTGAAGCTGGGCCTTGCCGCCGGTCCAGGCCGGGTGCGAGGTCGGATCGATGTCCAGAACCAGCGTGTCGCCTTCCGAGCCCCAGGTCGAGCGGGTCTGGAAGGTGGTGCCGTCGGTCATCTGGACGGTGATCATGTGGTAGTCGGGATGCGTATCGGCCTTCATGTCGTATCTCTCTTCGCATGTGGCCGGTTCCGACCGGCCTGCTGGGAAAGCGGCGCCCTTACAGCGGGAGCCTCGAAAATGCAAGGGCGAAGGACGGCGCGCCCGAAAGCCGCGCCCTTCTCCCTCGCCCGATCAGGCGTCGGCGATCATCGCGGTGAAGTTGACCTCGCAGGTCACCTTGTCGCCGATCGACGCCTTGCCCCAGAACTTGCAGACGCGGCTGCGCTTCTGGACGAAGCCGGCACGCAGGTCGAGCAGGTTGCCCGGGGTTACCGGATTGCGGAACTTCGCTTCCTCGATCGCCATGAAATAGACGAGCTTGCCGGTACCGGCGAGCCCGAGCGATTCGATGGCAAGGATGCCCGCCGCCTGCGCCAGCGCCTCGATCTGGAGGACGCCGGGCATGATCGGACGGCCAGGGAAATGGCCCTGGAAGAAGTCCTCGTTGAAGCTCACGGCCTTGACCGCGTGGATCTCGTTCTCGTCGAACGAGACCACACGGTCGACCAGCAGCATCGGGTAGCGATGCGGCAGCGCCGCCAGGATCTTCGCGGTATCGTACACGAATTCAGTCGGTTCGCTCATCGCTCTGCCCGCCCTGCTCTCAGCGGCCCGAGGTGGCGGGCTGCTGCGGAGCCTGCTGCGGCGCCGGAGCGGTGGTGTTGATCGTGGTGAGCGCGCCGTTGAGGGCGGTCAGCACGTCGTTGGTGATGTCGAGGGTCGGATCATAGGCCAGGGTCTGGCCGACTTCGACCAGCACGTTGGCACCGCGCTTGCTCATCGCCGGCTTGTAGAGGCCCGCCAGCGCCTGCTGGATCTGCTGGCCGACATAGGCCTGGTTGCGCTGGATCTGCACCTGCTGGCCCTGCAGTTCCTGACCGGCCTGCTGTTCCTTCTGCTGGTAGGCCTGGATGCGGCCCTGAAGGGCGGCGTCAGGCTGCTTGCCGTTGAGCGCCTTGACGGCGGTCTCGAGACCCTGGGCTTCGGGCTGCAGCGTGCCGGCAAGCTGGTTGCGGCGAGCTTCGAAAGCCTGGACCTGGCCCTGCAGGGCCTGGTTCGCGGTGCGGCAGGCGTTGCATTCCTTGGCGATGCGGTCGAGGTCGACAACGGCGACCTTCGAAGCCGGAACGGCCTGTGCGAACGCCGGCGAAGCCAGAGCGGCAAGAGCCAGACCCGAGGCCAGCGCGGCGGACTTGAGAATCTTGGTCATCAGAATTGCGTTCCCA
The DNA here is from genome assembly GCF_017309955.1 of Novosphingobium sp. KA1. Lineage (NCBI taxonomy): Bacteria > Pseudomonadati > Pseudomonadota > Alphaproteobacteria > Sphingomonadales > Sphingomonadaceae > Novosphingobium > Novosphingobium sp. KA1. The sequence continues at coordinate 70,133 of NZ_CP021247.1, forward strand.
CGTTGAATGTGAAGGTCTTGGTGTTGTCGCCGGTCTCCTTGAGGAGCACCTTCGAGATGTCGATGCGGAACGGCCCGAACGGCGAGTTCCAGTTCACGCCGAAACCAACCGCAACACGCGGATGCCAGGAATCACCCGCGAAGGTTTCGGTGAAGTTGTAGGCATAATCGCCAGTCGGCGTATTGGCCAAACCAGTCGACGAATCCGTCGCGCTCGTCGTGGTGGAGGAGGAGTTCGTGCCATCCGAATTGCGCACGTAGTAGGTCGGGATACAGCCATTCGAGCAGTCGGTAAGGTCCGACTTCTTGAAATTGCTGCCCCAGACCGCACCGGCATCCACGAAGATCGACGGACGCAGGCCCATTTCGCGCGCGCCCGAGCCCAGCGGAATCTCGAGTTCGGCACGGTTCATGTAGTAGTACTTGCCGCCGACCGCGTCGTCAGACTTGGTGCCGTTGGTGACGGTGCCGTCTTCGTTGGGCGTGAAGTACTGGCGGGTCACGCGCGGGCCGACGCCGCGGATGCCGAAACCGCGGATCTGCGGTTCGCCAAGGTAGAAGCGATCGGTCAGGCGCACGTCGTCGCCGCCCCAACCGGTGATCGCGCCGCCCTCGCTCGACAGCGAGAAGATGAAGCCCTTGCCCAGCGGCCAGTACTTGGCCGCCTTGGCGACCACGCGTGCGTACTTCACATCGCCGCCCAGGCCCGCCACGTCGACGTTGATCGAGGCCGTCTGGCCACGCGTCGGGCGCACGCGGTTGTCGAGCGTGTCATAGATGATCGAGCCGCCGAGGATCGAACTGAGACGCTTGCCCAGCGCGTCGCACAGGTAGCGCCCGGCATAGAGCGGGTCGCACTGGTAGACGCTGGGATCGACGCGGTACGAATAGTAGGTCGACTTGTCGACCGACACGTCGTCGTAATTGAGCGTGTAGCGGGCAATCGCCGTCAGATACTCGGTCAGCGGCACACCGGCGCGGACCTGGAAGCCCGTGGTGGTCTGCGAGTAGTTCGTATTGCGATTGGAATTGATGTAGTTGAAGCTGTTGTAGTCGCGGCGATAGATGTCGAGGCCCAGCGAGACGTTCTTGTCGAACAGGTACGGCTCGACGAAGTTCGCCTCGACCGACTTCGAATAGGAGGAATAGCTGCCCGAAAGGCCGATCGTCTGGCCGCGCCCGCGGAAGTTGCGCTGCTGGATCGAGGCCTGGAAGATGAAGCGCTCGAGGCTCGAGAAACCGGCCGAGAGCTGGAGCTGGCCGGTCGGCTTTTCCTCGACGTTGGCTTCGAGCACGACACGGTCGTCGGCGCTGCCGGGCTTCTGCTCGACCTCGAACTTCTCCTGGAAGTAACCGAGCGACTTGATGCGGTTGGTCGAACGCTTGACCTGCAGCGAGTTGAACGCATCGCCTTCCGCCAGACGGAATTCGCGGCGCACGACCTTGTCCTGGGTCAGCGTGTTGCCGTTGATGTCGATCCGCTCGACATAGACGCGCGGCGCCTCCTGGATCACGAAGGTCAACCCCATGGTGAGGTCGTCCTTGTCGCGGCTGTACTGCGGACGCACGTCGGCGAAGGCGTAACCGAAGGCACCGGCGGTGTCGTTCAGGCCCTCGATGGTATCTTCGACGAGCTTGGCGTTGTACCAGTCACCCTTGTGGATCGCGAGGTTCTTCGCCAGCTTGTCGCCGTCGAAGTCGCGCAGCTGGCTCTCGACCTTGACGTCGCCGAACTTGTAGCGCTTCCCTTCCTCCACCACGTAAGTGATGATGAAGTCCTTCTTGTCCGGCGTCAGTTCGGCCACGGCCGAAACCACGCGGAAGTCGGCGTAGCCCTGGGTCAGGTAGAACTGGCGCAGCTTCTGCTGGTCGAACGCCATGCGATCGGGATCGTAAGTCGTGTTCGAGGAGAACACGCGGCTGAAGCGGGCCTGCTTGGTGACCATCTGCGAGCGCAGGTCACCGTCCGAGAAGTGCTCGTTGCCGATGATGTTGATCTGACGGACCTTGGACTTGTCGCCCTCGGTGATCTCGAAGACGATGTCGACGCGGTTCTGGTCAAGCATGACCATCTTCGGCTCGACGGTCGCGGCATAGCGGCCCTGGCGCTTGTACAGCTCGATGATGCGGGCGACGTCGGCGCGGATCTTGGATCGCGTGAAGATCTGGCGCGGGGCGACCTTGATCTCCGGCATGATCTTGTCGTCCTTGATGCGCTTGTTGCCCTCAAGGATGATGCGGTTGACGACGGGGTTTTCCTTGACCGTGATGGTCACCACACCGTTGTCGTTGGCGATCTGCGCGTCGGCGAACAGTTCGGTGGCGTAAAGATCCTTCAGCGCGCCGTCCGCCGCAGCCTTGGTATAAGGCTGGCCGACCCGCAGCTTGATGTACGACAACACCGTCTGCGGCTCCAGACGCTCGGCCCCGACGACCTGGATCGTCTGGATCGGCGTGGCCGCCTCGGCCGCGACCGGCGCGGCGGCAGGAGCATTGGCAGCGGCAGCGCTCTGCGCAAAGGCCGCGGCGGGCACGCCAGCAAGGATCGTGGTGCCCAGCAGCATTGCGGCAAGCTGAGGAGCACGGCGAGCGTCAATGCTGCGACCCATTTCCCATCCCATCATTCAAGCAAGTTCCCGTATGCGCTTACGCGAGGCTCTACAGAGTGATCCGCCAGGCTACCCGCCTCCCCGGCGGGCAATCGCGCCCGTCTGCCCGATGGACGTCGCCCAATCAAGCAGTCAATCCCGGCAGAAATGTGATCTGAGAAGATTTCTCCAGGCTATCCCCCGAAAATCGGGAGCGAAGCCAGATCGTTGACCGTGACGAACAGCATCAAGGCCAGCACGAATGCCACCCCGGTGCGGATCGCCCATTCCTGACTGCGCACATCCAGCGGCTTGCGGCGAACCATTTCGGCCGCGTAAAATGCCAGATGTCCTCCGTCCAGGCCCGGGATTGGCAGGAGGTTGATGAATGCCAAGTTAATCGAGATAAGCGCCGCAAAGGAGACAAACGCCTCCCAGCCGAGGCTGAACTGCTCGCCCGAATACTTGGCGATCTTGATCGGCCCGCCGAACTCCTTGACCGAGCGCTCGCCCGAGAAGATCTGGCCGATCCCCGAGACCATCAGGTGCATGGTATCGATGCAGTTGCCCACGCCCAGGCCCACCGCCTCGATCACGCCGACCGGCACGCGCGTGCCGGTGTCCGGGCGAATGCCCAGCACGCCGACCCGCACCGGCTTGCCCTGCGCATCGACCGCCGCCATTTCGCCCAGTGTAACCGGCACGACATGGGCCTCGCCCGCGCGCATGACCGTCACCATGACCTGGCGCCCGGCCTGGTTCTCCACCAGCGGGGGGATCTCGTCGAAACTGCGCACGGCATGGTCACCCACCGCGACGATGCGATCGCCGACTTTCAGCCCCGCCTTCTGGGCGGCGGAATCGCCGAAGAATGCACCGATTTTCGGAACGAAGAAGTTGATGCCGAGTTCGCCGACCCGCGACTGGTTGCCGAACCGGTCGGTTTCCGTGCGATCGCCGAGGCGAACCGGCAGGCTGACCTCGCGCCCTTCGCGCAGGACCGTCAGGGTGACGGTACGGCCGGGAAAGGGAATGACCAGTTGCGGCACATCGGTCAGGCTGTCGACATGACGGCCATCGACCGCGACGATGCGGTCACCGATCTCCACGCCCGCCGACTGCGCCGGCGAGCCGGGCAGGAAGTCCGCGACTTCGGGCACGGCCACCGCCTTGCCGTAAGCGGCATAGAAGGCGGCGATGATCAGCACCGCCACGAGGAAATTGGTAAGCGGCCCGGCCAGCACGATCAGCGCGCGCTGCCACAGCGGCTTCACATGGAAGGTGCGCGCGCGTTCCTGGGCCGTCAGGCCATCCTCGGCCGCGCTTGGCGCCGAGGCCGGGTTCATGTCGCCCGCGAACTGCACATAGCCGCCCAGCGGCAGGGCCGAGAGCTTCCAGCGGGTGCCGCGGCGATCGGTCCAGCCCGCCAGTTCCTTGCCGAAGCCGATGGAAAAGGCATTGGCCTTCACCCCGAACAGCCGGCCCACGAGGTAATGGCCCAGCTCGTGCACCAGCACCAGGGGACCCAGCAAAAGCAGGAACGCGAAGATCGTCGTCAGCAGATTGGGCGATCCGGTCAATTCAGGCACACTCCATAGGGCCTAGACGTGAAGTCGCCGACGATCGGCTCACGCAGGTCCCGTCACCATGCTTGCCCTTGCGCGGGCCTCCGCGTCAACCGCCAGCACGTCGTCGAGGCTGGCGGGCGCCGGCGGCGAATAGGCGCCCAGCACATGCTCGACATCTGCGGCAATCCGCGTGAACGGGATCTGACCTGCCAGGAAGGCGGCGACCGCCACCTCGTTGGCGGCGTTGAGCACGGCCGGGATCGCCCCGCCGGCTTCGGCCGCGCCGCGCGCCAGACGTGTTGCCGGGAAACGATTTTCGTCGGGCTGGCGGAAGGTCAGCTCCCCGATCGCGGCAAGATCGAGCGGCGCGCAGGGCGTGTCCATGCGGGTCGGCCAGGCGAGCGCCGAGGCGATCGGCACACGCATGTCGGACGGTCCGAGTTGCGCCAGGGTCGACCCGTCACGGTATTCGACCATCGAATGGACCACGGACTGCGGGTGGACGATGATGCGCAACCGGTCGAGCCCGACCGGGAAGAGATAGTGCGCCTCGATCAGTTCGAGGCCCTTGTTGAACATCGTCGCCGAATCGACGCTGATCTTGGCGCCCATGTCCCAGTTGGGATGCTTCACCGCCTGCGCCGGGGTCGCGGCCTGGAGCTGCTCCCAGGACCAGTCACGGAACGGACCGCCGCTGGCGGTCAGCGTGATGGAGCGCACCTGCGCGATGTCGTTGCCCTGCAGGCACTGGAAGATCGCGTTGTGTTCGGAATCGATCGGCAGCAACGTCGCGCCGTGACGGACGACGGCCGCCATCATCACTTCGCCGGCGGAAACCAGCGCTTCCTTGTTGGCAAGCGCGATCACCCTGCCCTGCTCGATGGCGGCCATGGTCGGCGCCAGGCCCGCACAGCCGACGATGGCCGCAACCGTCATGTCGGCGCCGCGCGCCGCCGCCTCGACCAGCGCCGGCGCCCCGCCCGCGACCTCGATGCCAGACCCGCCGAGCGCCTCGCGCAGCGCCGGCAAGTGCGCCTCGTCGGCAACGACGGCAAGATCGACGGCAAATTCGCGCGCCAGTTTCGCCAGTTCGTCAACGTTGGAGTGGGCGGTGAGTACGGTAACCCGCCAGTCCGCCGGATTGCGGCGCACGAGGTCGAGCGTCGAGGCGCCGATGGAGCCGGTGGCCCCGAGAATGCAGATCGAGCGTTGCGCGGTCATCGCACCGTTACCTTGGCTGGAACGCGATCATGAGGGCGAGCAGGAAAAGGACTGCCAGAAGGCCGTCGACACGGTCGAAGAAACCACCATGACCGGGAATGAAATTACCCGAATCCTTCACGCCCGCACGGCGCTTGAGCCAGCTTTCGAAGAAATCGCCCGCCTGCGCGCAGACCGCCACGAAAATGCCCGTCATCAGGCACTGGGCGAACAGCGGCACGGCGTGGGCCGTCAGATACCAGCACGGCTGCGCACCGAAGCACGAAGGCCCGTCGGCGGCATTGCCCTGCACCAGGACCGAGGCCAGCCCTTCCTGCCAGAGCCGCGCGGCGCCGAACAGCACCAGCGTCGCGCCGAGCACGCCGCCGAGCAGCCCCGACCAGGTCTTGGACGGGCTGATGGCCGGCGCGATCTTGGGACCGCCCAGCGTGCGCCCGGCGAAGTAGGCACCGACATCGACACCGATCACCGTCAGCAGCACGGTCAGCACCGGCGCGAAGCTGAAAGCCGGATTGCGCAGGAACAGCAGCATCGCCGCGCCGACGCCGACATAGAACATGCCCGCAAAGTTCATGAGGCCGCGTGCGGCAGGGCCACCCATCGCCGCGCGCGAGAGCTTGACCCACTCCCACAGCACCCCGAGCGAAACCACGCCGACAAACGCCATCCACACCGGACCGCCCAGCCACAGCGCCGAACCGGCAACCGCCAGCATGACCACCGCCGAGACCGTGCGGACACCGAGGTCGGATTTTTTCCGGGCAGGATCAGCGGCCGCCATAACGCCGCTCCCGCTGCGCGAATTCCTCGAGCGCCGCGCGCAAGTGATCGACATTGAAGTCGGGCCAGAGCACGTCGGTGAAGATCATCTCGGCATAAGCCGCCTGCCAGAGCAGGAAGTTCGAGAGGCGCACTTCGCCCGATGTGCGGATCAGCAGGTCGAGCGGCGGCAGGTCTGCGGTGTCGAGCTCCGCCGCGATCGTCTCGGGCGTGATCGCCCCCTTGGCCGCCGCCCTGGTGGCGGCGCGGGCGATCTCGTCCTGCGAACCATAGTTGAGCGCAACGGCAAGGGTTGTCCCCGTGTTGCCCGCCGTGCGCGCCATCGCGCCTTCGACCAGTTCGACGAGTTCCGGCTTGAAGGCCTTGTAATCGCCGATGATCTTGAGGCGTACGCCCGCCGCCGCGAACTCGTCGAGGTCGGACAGGATGAAGCGCTTCATCAGGCTCATGAGGTCGGAGACCTCTTCTTCCGGACGGCGCCAGTTCTCCGTGGAGAAGGCGTAGAGCGTCAGTGCCTCCAGCCCCAGTTCGCGGGCTCCGCGCACGACGCGGCGCACCGCCTCCACGCCGCGCTGGTGGCCCAGCGCGCGCGGCAGGTGGCGCTTCTTCGCCCAGCGGCCGTTGCCATCCATGATGATGGCAACGTGGCGTACGGCAGCAGGTTCACTCTTCGCCATTCGTCAGACAGTCCTCTCGGAAAGACCGCAAGGCCTCACTTGCCGAGGATTTCCTTCTCCTTGCGGCCGAATTCCTCGTCGAGCTGCTTGATGATGTCGTCGGTCAGCTTCTGGACTTCGGTTTCGCCGCGCTTGCGCTCGTCTTCCGAGATTTCCTTCTTCTTCTCGTCGGCCTTCAGGTTCTCGATCCCGTCACGGCGCACGTTGCGCACGGCGACGCGGGCCTTCTCGGCATAGGAGCTGGCGAGCTTGGCCAGTTCCTTGCGGCGTTCCTCGGTGAGGTCGGGGATCGGCAGGCGCAGCGTATTGCCGTCGTTGATCGGGTTGAGGCCGAGGCCCGCCGAACGGATCGCCTTTTCGACGGGACCGATGTTCGACTTGTCCCAGACCTGGACCGACAGCATGCGCGGTTCGGGCGCCGAGATGGTGGCGACCTGGGTGATCGGGGTGTTGGCACCGTAGACGGTGACCATGATCGGCTCGAGCAGCGCGGTGTTGGCGCGGCCGGTGCGCAGACCCGAAAGGTCGTGCTTGAGCGCGTCGATCGCGCCCTTCATGCGGCGCTCGAGGTCGCCCTTGTCGTACTTGGCCATGGATCAGGCTCCTTTCTGGACGATCGTCTTGGTGCTCTCGCCCGCGAGGACCTTGGCAAGATTGCCCTGCTCGCGGATCGAGAAGACAACGATCGGAATATTGTTGTCGCGGCAAAGCGCAACGGCGGATGCGTCCATGACCTGCAAGTTATCGGCCAGGACAGTGTCGTAATCGACAGTATCGTAACGCTTGGCGTCGGGATTCTTCTTGGGGTCGCTGTCGTAGACGCCGTCGACGCTGGTGCCCTTGAGCAGCGCGTCGCAGCGCATTTCGGCGGCACGCAGCGCGGCACCCGAATCGGTGGTGAAGTAAGGCGCGCCGACACCGGCGGCAAAGATCACCACGCGGCCCTTCTCGAGATGGCGCTCGGCGCGGCGGCGGATCACCGGTTCGCAGACCTGGTCCATCTGCACGGCCGACTGCACGCGGGTTTCCACGCCAAGCTGCTCCAGCGCATTCTGCATCGCGAGCGCGTTCATCACGGTGGCCAGCATGCCCATGTAATCGGCCTGCGCACGGTCCATGCCGCGCGCGGCGCCGGCCATGCCGCGGAAGATGTTGCCACCGCCGATGACGAGGCAGATCTCGAGGCCGGTTTCCTTGGCCGCCTTCACTTCCTTGGCAAGCTCGGCAACGAAATCGGAATCGATCCCGAACTGCTGGCTCCCCATGAGAACTTCACCCGACAACTTGAGAAGGACGCGTTTATAGGGGGTCGAGTTCATGGCCGCACTTCTCCTCGGGGGCTGGTCGGCCCCGGCTTTAGGAGCGCGCAAGGAAATTGCCAAGGGCTTAGAGGCTGTTTGAAAAATGCCCGAAAGGGCATTTTAAGGACGGCACCAGCCCGCTCCCCCACCCGACCGCCCATTGGCAGTATCCTGTGGGTGGTCGGGTGGGGGAGCGGGCTGGTGCCGCGAAATTCGCTTTTCGCGAATTTCCAAACGGGCTCTTACGCCTGTGGATGAGCGTGTCGCAGCCTCCACCCGCCCCTGCCGCAATGCCCTCAATTCCAGTTGGCGGACAGTTCGCGCTCGCGTGCGTCGTAATCGCGCTGCGCCTGCGCCACCATGCCCATGCGCGCCTCGGCCCAGTCGATCATCGCCTGCAGCGCGCCCAGCAGTTCCCTGCCCAGCGGGCTGATCGCATAACTCACCGTCACCGGAACGCTGGGCACGACCGCGCGCAGCACCAGCCCATCGCGCTCCAGCGAGCGCAAGGTCTGGCTCAGCATCTTCTGCGAAATCCCGTCGATCCGCCGCTTCAGCGCATTGAAGCGCATCTCGCCATTGCCGAGCGTGAGCAGGATCAACACGCTCCACTTGTCAGCCACACGGTCAAGCAACTGCCGCGTCGGGCAATTGGCGGCGTAGACATCCGGCGCGCGGAGCGGCGCGGTTTCCTCGGAGTAACCCGGTGCGATCAAGGTGCCTTCTTGCATAGGCGCACTCAATATCACACTTGGTCACCATTGGATACCTAGTGGAGAATCGATATGAAGATTGCAGTCCTCGGCGCCAGCGGCCGCGCCGGATCGGAGATCGTCAAGGAAGCCGCCGCGCGCGGCCATCAGGTCCTCGCGATCGCCCGCAACCCGGACAAGATCGCAGCCATCGCCGGCGTCGCCGCCTGGGCGGGGGATGCCTCCGACCCGGAAGCGCTCGCTGCCCTCATCGCCGGCCAGGATGCCGTCATCAGCGCCCTGCACTTCGACGTGCCCGCCGAAACCCTGCTCGCCGCCCTGCGCAAGGCAGGCGTGCCGCGCCTGCTCGTCACCGGCGGCGCCGCCAGCCTCGAAGTCGCACCGGGCGTGCGCATCATCGACGATCCCGAATTTCCCGAAGAGTGGAAGGCTGCGGCGATGGGCGGCATCACCTTCCTCGACGTGCTGCGCCAGACCGCCGACGTCGACTGGACCTTCTTCTCCCCCGCCGCGCTGATCTTCGAAGGCCCGCGCACCGGAACCTACCGCCCCGGCACCGACCAGCTGGTCACCGACGATGCCGGCGAGAGCAAGATCAGCTTCGCCGACTACGCCATCGCCATGGTCGACGAACTCGAAGCCCACAAGCACAGCCGCGCGCGCTTCACGGCAGCCTACTGAAGCCGGAAACAGACATGGAAAAAGGGCCGGGAAGCCAAAGCTCCCCGGCCCTTTTCTTGTTCGGCATCCGTAAAGGAAAAGCCCGAAGGATCAGCCGGCGACGGCAGCAGCCACTTCGGCCGCGAAGTCGGTGACTTCCTTCTCGATGCCTTCGCCGAGCTGGAAGCGGACGTAGTCCTTCAGCACGATCTTGGCACCGGCGTCCTTGCCGGCCTGGTCGACGACCTGCTGGATCGGGGTCTTGTTGTCCATGACAAAGACCTGCGAGAGCAGCGCGTTGTCCTTGGCGTACTTGGCGATAGCGCCATCGACCATCTTGGCCTGCACGGCTTCGGGCTTGCCCGATTCGGCAGCCTTTTCTTCGGCGATCTTGCGCTCGCGAGCGATCAGCTCGGCGTCGAGACCGTCGGCGTTGAGCGCCAGCGGGAAGGCAGCGGCGATGTGCATCGCGATCTGCTTGCCGAGCGCTTCGAGAACGTCAGCCGAAGCTTCCGATTCGAGAGCGACAAGCACGCCGATCTTGCCGAGGTTCGGCGCGGCAGCATTGTGCATGTAAGGAACGACGAGGCCCTGGGCCACTTCGACGGTCTTCATGCGGCGAACCTGCTGGTTCTCGCCGATGGTCGCGACGTTGTTGGTCAGCGCGTCGCCGACGGTGCCGCCGGTCGGGTAGGCAGCAGCCTTGAGGGCTTCGACGTCGTCGCCGGCAACGCCGAGAGCGACTTCGGTGGTCTTGCGCACGAAGTCCTGGAACTGGTCGTTCTTCGCGACGAAGTCGGTTTCCGAGTTCACTTCGACGGCAACGCCCTTGGTGCCGGTCACGGCAACGCCGACGAGGCCTTCAGCCGCGGTGCGGCTCGACTTCTTGGCGGCAGCGGCCAGACCGCGCGCGCGCAGCGCGTCGACGGCGGCTTCGAGATCGCCACCGGTTTCGTCGAGGGCCTTCTTGCAGTCCATCATGCCGGCGCCGGTGCGCTCGCGCAGGTTCTTCACGTCAGCGGCGGTGTAAGCCATCGCTCAAATCCTCTTGCTTGGGTCTGACCAGTTTCCTGGCCTTCAAATTGCCCGGATCGCACGGCGACCCGGAAATGGAACGCGCGCCAGGCCCATTGGACCCGGCGCGCGACAATTCCATGACGAAAAGTCGTCGCCGGACCTATCAGGCCTCGACAGCTTCCTCGACCGGCACGTCCATGGCGCCGATGTCGGCACCGCTCTGGACGAGCGCGTCACGGCCGCCCTTGGTGGCAGCCTGGGCGATCGCGTCGCAGTACAGGCGCACGGCGCGGCTGGCGTCGTCGTTGCCCGGGATCGGGAACGCGATGCCGTTGGGGTCGACGTTGGTGTCGAGCACGGCGATCACGGGGATGCCGAGGACGTTGGCTTCCTTGATCGCCAGCGCTTCCTTGTTGGCGTCGATCACGAACATCACGTCCGGGATGCCGCCCATGTCGCGGATACCGCCGAGCGACAGCTCAAGCTTGTCACGCTCGCGGGTCAGCTGCAGGACTTCCTTCTTGGTGAGACCGGCGGTGTCGCCCGAAAGCTGCTCTTCAAGAGCCTTGAAGCGCTTGATCGAACCCGAGATGGTCTTCCAGTTGGTGAGCATGCCGCCCAGCCAGCGGTGGTTGACGTAGTGCTGACCGCAAGCGCGGGCGGCCTGGGCGATCGGCTCCTGAGCCTGACGCTTCGTGCCGACGAACAGCACCTTGCCACCGGCCTGGACAGTGGCCTGCACGAACTCGAGAGCGCGCGCGAAGAGCGGCACGGTCTGCGAGAGGTCGATGATGTGGATGCCGTTGCGCGCGCCGAAGATGTACGGCTTCATGCGCGGGTTCCAGCGGTGGGTCTGGTGGCCGAAGTGGGCGCCGGCTTCGATGAGCTGCTGCATGGTGACGACAGGTGCCGCCATAATAGAATTCCTTCCGGTTCGAACCTCTGGAAAGCAGGAACCTGGCGGCTGTCCGAGGACCTTGGCCGTCAAAGCACCGGTATGTGCGCTTTCCATGTGGATTGCCCGAATCGCGCGAGGATCGCGAATTCGATCCCTGCTTCGAGCGGGGCCGCCCTTAGTCCTCTTCGCCCGTTAAATCCAGCCCCAATCGCACCGCTCGGCCCGGCTTGACCGCAAAACCACCGATCGCAGGATCGCACCGCCGAGGAAACCACAGATCGCCCACAAGTTTTCCACAGGGTGACAAGCCGATTGCCCCGCCCTGCACACCGTTCAGGGGTCTGTCCTTCGGGGCCCGGCGAGAGTGTTCCATCGCGAGACAGTGATTGTCTTGCGCTGGACCCCGCGTCCGGCAGCGCCCGCGCGCCGCTAAAACGCTGGAAGTTCAAGAACGTTAGCCGGACCTGCATTTTGGCCTTGACTCAATTTGAACAAAAAGAGAACAGATAGCCAGACGGAACATTGTTAGAACATGAGTCGGTTTTCCACAAGCGGCTACCCCCGGCCAGATCAGCGCCGATGGCTCGAAAGGATTGGACATGACTGCATTTGCTGCCTGCCTCTTCGCCCTCACCGCGCTGGCTTCGGCTTTCGCGATCACCGCCACGCTGCGCCGCTATGGGCACAGCGCGCTTTCGCTCAAGGCACGGCTCGCCGCCTGCCCCGAAGTGCTCACGATCAATTGGGCAATGGTGGAACGCGTACCGGTGCCGACACTTTCCGCGCTCCGCCGCGAACGCGTTATGCGTCGCCGACTTCAGGCGCTGCAGCGCCCGGGACTGGAATGGCCGAACGGCGAGCTTGCCGCCTGACCTTGAGATAGACCGAGATGCCCAGCGGGATCAGCGCCAGATAGACGATGGTGATCACCGCGAGCGTCCACCACGGCTCGACCAGCAGCGCCGCGACGGTAAGCCCGACCACGGCCAGGACACCAAGGCGCAGGCTCGGCGGCGGACGCATCCGCGCCCAGCTGAGCGTCGGCAGGTTGGAAATCATCAGGAAGGCCATCAGCACCATCCACACGCCCACCAGCACCGGGTTGGCAAAGATGGGCTGGCCGCTGGCGATCCACAGATAGAGCGGCAGGAAGCCGAGCCCGGCGCCGAGCGGCGCCGGAACCCCGGTCAGGAAACCGGCCGCCTTGTGGGGCTGGTCCAGCTGATCCATCCGCGAATTGAACCGCGCCAGACGCAGCACGCAGCAGATGGCAAACGCCAGCGCGGCGATCCAGCCCAGGCTGGGGACCTGATGCAGGGTCCAGAGATAGACGATCAGCGCCGGCGCCACACCGAACGAGATCGAATCGGCGAGACTGTCGAGTTCCGCGCCGAAACGGGTCTGCGCCTTGAGCATGCGCGCGGCGCGGCCGTCGATCCCGTCGAGCACGCCCGCCAGGATCACCGCCTGCACCGCCCGTTCGTAGTCGCCGCCGATGGCAAAACGGATACCCGTCAGCCCCGAACAGAGCGCAGCGGCGGTGATCGCGTTGGGAACAAAGACCCGCATCGAGAGCCCGGCGGCAAGCCGGCGGCGCGAACTCAGCCGTTCCGCCATGAAGTCACCGGACTCCTCGGTCACTGCGAAATGCCCTCGATCACCGGGGCGGCGCCGATTTCGGCAAGAATGGTTTCACCGGCAACGATACGCTGGCCCATCAGCACCTTGGGTTCGGTTCCGGCGGGCAGATAGACGTCCACGCGGCTGCCGAAGCGAATGAGGCCGATGCGCTGGCCCGCGGCGATGATGTCGCCCGGCTTCACGAAAGGCACGATCCGGCGTGCCACCAACCCGGCGATCTGCGTGAAGCAGATGCGCTGGCCGTCGCCGCGCTCGATCAGGATGTGCTGGCGCTCGTTCTCTTCACTCGCCTTGTCGAGGTCGGCGTTGAGGAACTTGCCCGGGATGTAGATCACCCGGCGCACCGTGCCGCCAATCGGCGCACGATTGATGTGCACATCAAACACGCTCATGAAGATCGAGATGCGCGTCACCGGCTCGGTCGAGAGCGGCTCCGCCCCGCTGCCGTCCTCGACGGTCAGTTCGCGCGGCGGCGGCACCTTGCCGATCAGCGTGACGAGGCCGTCGGCAGGCGCCACGATGAAACGATCGTCCTGCGGCGTGACACGCACGGGATCGCGGAAGAAGGCCAGCACGCAGTACGTGAGCAGGACCAGCGGCAGACCGACAAGCGGCCCGAGCGCGATCCACCCCACGAGCGCGATCGCTCCGGCAATGGCACCGAACTTGCGACCTTCGGGATGAACCGAGGGCCAGCTCCAGGACGCTTCGCCGCGTCCCTGATTATCGAGAATATCTCCAGGCATGTTGCCCCTCTAAAGCATTTACGCCCCCGGTGGAAACACCTGCCGATTCGGAAAATCCGGCAAAACAGGAACCTGCCGTCCGAAACGGACAAGGCGCCGGATCCGGGCACGGCCAGGCCGATGCCGGAACAGCCACAATAATCATTACTTTGGGAGGCCCCGAAGGGAATGCTCTATGCGATGAGCGACTGGTGGTGGACAGGGCTGGATTCGAACCAGCGTACGCTTGCACGGGCAGATTTACAGTCTGCTGCCTTTAACCACTCGGCCACCTGTCCACACCAGTTGCTGGCGGCGGAAAACCGTTCCCTGAGGAGCGGAACCCGCAGTGTTTCGAAGCGCCGTTGCCAGTGCCTCGCTGCCGAGGAGGGCGCCTATGTAGAACCTGGCCTTGCCTGTCAATGGGGGTACTGGCAGGAGCGGCACAGATTTTTTCAAAAAGGATATTTTCATGAGCAATCGTAGCGACCGGGACGGCGCAAAGCCCGGAAAGGCGCTGCGCGGGCGCGCTGGCCGGATGAAGAACGGACGCGGCAGCGGTCGCGCAAGCACCGGAATGGTCCGCCTTTGGGGCCGTCATGCGGTGGAGGCGGCCCTCAAGAACCCCGATCGCAAACATAGAAAGCTGTGGGCAACTCGCGAAGGCGTCGAATCTCTCGACGGCGAACTGCCCACCGATTTCCCGGTAGAGTGGGCACAGCCCGCCGATCTCGCCCGACTCGTCGCCCGTGACGCGCCGCACCAGGGCCTCGTGCTCGAATGCGAGCCGCTCGACGACATCTTCATCGACGACGTTCTCGACGGTGATCCCTCTCGCCCGGTCGTCGTGCTCGACCAGGTGACCGACCCGCACAACGTCGGTGCCATCATGCGCTCGGCCGTCGCGTTCAATGCCTGCGCCATCGTCACCCAGGACCGCCATGCCCCGCCCGAATCGGGCACGCTGGCCAAAAGCGCCTCGGGCGCGCTCGAAGTGCTGCCCTGGGTCCGCGTGGTGAACCTCGCCCGTGCGCTCGAGGAGATCGCCGAGGCCGGTTACTGGCGCATCGGCCTTGACGGCGGCACCGAGACAACCCTGGGCGAAGCTCTGCCCGCCGGTCCGGTCGCGCTCGTGCTTGGTGCCGAAGGCGACGGCATGCGCCACAATATCGTCCAGCACTGCGACGCAATCGCCAAGCTGCCGATCAGCGAGGCCATGGAAAGCCTCAATGTCTCGAACGCGGCCGCCATCGCCCTCTACGCCGTGGCAACCCGCCCCGAGGCCTGAGGCGCCGTGGTTCGCGCAATCCGGGAGACGACATGACTTCGTGCGACATTTCATCCCGTCCCCGCTCTCCGGCGCCCTCTCCCGAGGCATCCCGCAATCCAGCCCGGCGCATCGTTGCCGGGCTGGCGGTTGCCGGACTGGCCTTGCTGGTGGCGGCCTGCATCTTCGTGCCGGGCAAGTTCACCGCGCAGCTGGACCTGCGGAACGATCGCAGCTTCCGCTTCGCCTATAGCGGCGAGATCGTGATGATCCCGCTGCAAAAGGCGAAGGAGGCGGGCTTCACGCCGGATGCCTGCCACGACGACAACTACGACGAGCGCCCCTGCACCGCGGACGAACTCGCCAAGCAGAAAAGGTCGTGGGAGGAGTCGCGCGCGCAGAAGGCCAAGAGCGACGCGCAGGCGGCAAAGGCGCTGCTCGGCGGCATCGACCCCAACGACCCGCGCGCGGGCGAGGACGTCGCCGCCAAGCTGCGCCGGCAGGTCGGCTGGAACAAGGTGGTCTACAAGGGCGACGGGCGTTTCGATGTCGACTTCGCCATCCAGGGCAGGCTCGACCACGATTTTGCCTTCCCCACCGTCGAAGGGCTGGCGATGGCCAATCCTTTCGTGCAGCTTTCGCTGCGCCAGGACGGCAGCGTGCGGATGGATGCCCCCGGCTTCGGTCCGTCCAAGGGCGCGGACGGCATGATGGGCGCCATGCTCGCCGGAATGGGCGACAGCAGCAGCAACGGCAGCAGCAGCACGGGGCCTGCCGATGGCCCGAACGAGGCCGACGGCACGTTCACCGTGCTCACCGATGGCGAGATCCTTGCCAACAACACGGACGAAGGCCCGCAAGCCGCCCCCGGGGGGCGCAGGCTGGTCTGGGCGGTCAATCCGCGCACGCCGGCAGCGCCCACCGCGCTGGTGAAGCTGAAGCCGTAACCCCGCAAGGGAAAGGGACGCTCCCAAGGTGCCCCTTGCCATCTCCCCCTCCCCGAACGCAAAAACGCCGCGCCAACCCGATGGTTGGCGCGGCGTAATGTCTTCAGCCTGCGAGGCGCGACAGGCTGCCGGAGCGCTGCTTAGTTGACAGCGTCCTTGAGGCCCTTGCCGGCCTTGAACTTCGGCTGGGCCGAAGCCTTGATTTCCATCGGCTCGCCGGTGCGCGGGTTACGGCCGGTCGAAGCCTTGCGCTTGGCGACCGAGAACGTGCCGAAACCGACCAGGCGCACTTCGTCACCCTTCTTCAGCGCGCCGGTGATGGCGTCGAAAACGCTTTCAACAGCCTTGGTAGCGTCGCTGCGGGTCAGGCCGCTCGAGTCTGCGACCGCGCCGATAAGATCGTTCTTGTTCATTATGGGTACCCCCTAACCTTTCAGTGGAAATAGGATGCGATGGGATAGAACTGGATTCGCCTCTGAATGGCGACGGAATTGAGCCGTTTTTCAGGACGCTGTCAAAGCCTAAACAGGCCGAAAACGCCCTGTTTATCGTGTTTTTCCGCCTCTCAGTTGACGTTTTGGTCAATCCCGCGACGAAGACGCCGCAATGCCCCTGCCCCGGCCCGCCGAACCGGGTGGTCAGGACGCGATTCGCACCTGTGCCAAAATCCGCTCTCCACCGGGCATCTTGCGATTCGCCACATGAAATCAGCTAGCTGCATCGGCTAATCGACAAAGCGCCGCTGCGGTAAAGACACGTTTGCGCCAGACGCAAAAAAGGCGGCTCGATGGATCGAGCCGCCTCTCAAGCTGCCCGGCCCCGAAGAGCCGGTCATATCGCCCGGGCTTACGCCTTGGGTTCGTTGACCCGGCGCTCGGCGATACGGGCGCGCTTGCCGGTACGACCACGCAGGTAGTACAGCTTCGCACGACGCACGACGCCGCGACGGACAACCGTGATCGAATCGATGTTCGGCGAGTAGAGCGGGAATACGCGCTCGACGCCTTCACCGAAGCTCATCTTGCGGACGGTGAAGTTCGAACCCATGCCACGGTTCGAACGCGCGATGCACACGCCTTCGTAAGCCTGGACGCGGGTACGGGTGCCTTCAACCACCTTCACGCCGACGCGGACGGTGTCGCCCGGACGGAAGGTCGGGATATCCTTGGCGGCCTTGGCAATTTCCTCGGCCTCGATCTGCTGAATCAGGTTCATGAACCTAAGTCCTCGTTTTTGCGCCGCGCACCAGAGGCAGACTGGCCCCGAACGTCACTGCGACGTTCCCAAAGGTCCGGCCTGCGTGACCGTGTATCTTCCTCCGCCTGCCGTTTCCGCCAGGCGGCGATCTTCGCATGATCCCCCGATCGCAGCACTTCAGGGATCGTGCGCCCTTCCCACTCGGTGGGTCGGGTATATTGCGGGTATTCGAGAAGACCGTCCTCGAACGATTCCTCGGTCCCGCTGGAAGCGGCGCCCATTACGCCGGGGAGCAGCCGAATGCAAGCGTCAAGCAGCAGGATCGCCGCCGGTTCGCCGCCCGAAAGCACCGCGTCGCCGACCGACATCTCCTCCACCTGGCGCCCTTCGAAGATGCGCTCGTCAAAACCCTCGAAGCGGCCGCACAGGATGGTGACGCCCGGCCCTTGCGCCAGTTCGCGCACACGCGCCTGCGAGATCGGCTTGCCGCGCGGGGTCATGGCGATGATCGGCGCGTCCGGATTGATCGTGCGGGCATGGTCGATGGCGGCGGCCAGGACGTCGACCTTGAGCACCATCCCGGCACCGCCGCCGGCCGGCGTATCGTCGACGGTGCGGTGCCTGTCGGTGGTGAAGTCGCGGATGTGGACCGGGTTCATGGCCCACTTGCCTTCGGCAAGCGCCCTGCCCGCAAGGCTGATGCCAAGCGTGCCGGGGAACATCTCCGGGTAGAGGGTGAGGACGGTGGCGTTGAAAGTCATGTGAATATGTCTGCTTCGGGTACGGGCGCGTTGCGCCGTGCCAGATAGACTGTGCCCCCCGCTGTCAACACCCCTCCGACAAAACCGGCCAGCGCGATCTGCAGGCCGCCAAGGGCGGTATCCCGATCCTCGTCGCACCGGTCGATCACGCATTGCCGCGGCGTCGAGGTGAACGTCAGCACAAACACGAGCAGGCATGGCACCGCGATCAGGGCAGCCAGCGGCGAGGCCGACACCAGCACGATCCGGCGCCGCGACCACTCCTTGCGCCAGCGCAGCAGCACCCCGGCAAACAAGACCGGGAACAACAGGAAAAGCAGGCCAAGCAGATAGATCATGGAAGCTCCCGATCCCGGGCGAGCCGCCCCGCCAGCACGCCGGACCGCCGAGCGATGCAAGAAAGGCCGCCCCGAAGGGCGGCCTTTCCTTTATTCTTCCGCAAAAGCCGCGTTGACGACAATGCGTTCGTGATCCCACTCGGGAACGGCGGCGGTGGTCATCGGCACCATGAAACGGCGCCGTTTTCCATCCTCGCCTACCGGACGCTCGATCTCGATCACGTCGCCGGCGCCGAAGTTCTCGACCCCGATGCAGGTGCCGAGGTCGTCACCCGCGTCGGAAACGGCGCGCAGGCCCAGAAGGTCGGCGTGATAATACTCGCCCTCCTCCAGTTCCGGCATCGACGCGCGCGGGACGGTGAGCGCGGTGCCGCGCAGCTTCTCGGCAGCCGTGCGATCCGGCACTTCCTCGAAACGCGCAATCGCACCGCCCTTGCCGTCATCGCGCAGCTTGACGAGCGTCAGAGTGGAATCCCTGCCCATTGACTCGTTGAAGGCGCGGTAGCGCTTGAGCGCCGCCACGCCTTCACCGAACAGCTTGAGGCGAACCTCGCCCGTCACGCCGTGCGCGCCAGTGATGGCAGCAAGCGTGACGGGGCGGTCTTGACCAGCCATCTGGATCTAACCTGAAGCTTAGGCTTCGGTCGATTCCTCAGCGGCTGCTTCAGCAGGCGCTTCTTCAGCGGCCGGAGCGGCAGCAGCAGCGGCGGCAGCTTCTTCAGCTTCGCGCAGCTTTTCAGCCTTTTCTTCAGCGCGGTCCTTGGCCTTCTGGCCCGGCTCGCCCTTCTTGGCGTTCACGGTGGCGGCGCGTTCCTTGATGCCGGCCTTGTCGAGCAGGCGGGCAACGCGGTCGGTCGGCTGGGCGCCAACGCCGAGCCAGTAACGCACGCGGTCTTCGACCAGACGGACGCGGTTTTCGTCGTCCTTGGCGAGGATCGGGTTGTAGGTGCCGACCTGCTCAAGATACTTGCCGTCGCGCGGAGCGCGCGAGTTGGAGACGACGATCTTGTAGTAAGGACGCTTCTTCGCGCCACCGCGCGACAGACGGATCGAAACGGACATTGTTCTACCTTTCCTTCAAATCTTCAAAAATTACTTCTTCAGAAACTTGCTGAGATCGGGACCGCCGAGACCGGGCATACCGCCGGCGCTACCGCCACCCAATCCGGGCATGGCAGCATCGAGACCGCCCTTGCCGAACATCGCGGCCAGCCCCTTGAGGCCGCCCATCTTCTTGATCTGCTTCATGGCCTTGGACATCTCGAGGTGCATTTTCAGCAGCTTGTTGACGTCCTGGACATTGGTGCCCGAACCGTTGGCGACGCGGATCTTGCGCTTGGCGTTGAGCAGCGCGGGATTGGCGCGCTCCTTCGGCGTCATCGAACCGATGATCGCATCCATGCGCAGCAGAACGCGGTCGTCCATGCCCGAGGCCTGCATCGCCGCCTTGGCCTTCTTCATGCCCGGCATCATGCCGGCCAGCGCGCCAAGGCCGCCCATCTTCTGCATCTGGCTGAGCTGCATGCGCAGGTCGTTCATGTCGAACTTGCCCTGCTCCATGCGCTTGGCCAGCGCTTCGGCTTCCTCGACCTTGACCGCTTCGGCCGCCTTTTCGACGATCGAGACGATATCGCCCATGCCGAGGATACGGTTGGCGACGCGGCTGGGGTGGAAGACCTCGAGGGCCTCCATCTTTTCGCCGATGCCCGCGAACTTGATCGGCTTGCCGGTGACGGCCCGCATCGACAGCGCCGCACCGCCGCGCGCATCACCGTCCATACGGGTGAGCACGACGCCGGTCAGGTCGACTTCGCCGGCGAACGACTGCGCAACGTTGACCGCGTCCTGACCCGTCAGCGAGTCGACCACCAGCAGCGTTTCACGGGGCGTCGAGATGGCGGCAACCGCCTTCATCTCGTCCATCAGCTGCGTGTCGACGTGGAGACGGCCGGCGGTGTCGAGCAGCAGCACGTCCACGGCCTGAAGGCGAGCCGACTGCATCGCGCGGGTGGCGATCTCGGTCGGCTGCTGGCCGGCGATGATCGGCAGGGTGGCGACGCCCACCTGCTCGCCCAGGACACGAAGCTGTTCCTGCGCCGCCGGACGGTTGACGTCCAGCGAGGCCATCATGACCTTCTTGCCCTGCTTCTCCTTGAGGAGGCGGGCGATCTTGGCGGTGCTGGTGGTCTTGCCCGAGCCCTGCAGACCGACCATCATGATGACGACGGGCGGAACCGCTTCCAGATCGAGTTCGGCGGTCTGGTCACCGCCGAGCATCTCGATCAGCGCGTCATTGACGATCTTGACGACCTGCTGGCCGGGCGTGACCGACTTCAGGACCGACTGGCCGACAGCCTTTTCAGTGACCTGAT
Source organism: Novosphingobium sp. KA1 (assembly GCF_017309955.1). Classification (NCBI taxonomy): domain Bacteria; kingdom Pseudomonadati; phylum Pseudomonadota; class Alphaproteobacteria; order Sphingomonadales; family Sphingomonadaceae; genus Novosphingobium; species Novosphingobium sp. KA1. The sequence continues at coordinate 90,803 of NZ_CP021247.1, forward strand.
CGATGAAGCGGCGCACGACGGGGAGCGCGACATCGGCTTCGAGCAGCGCGATGCGCACTTCGCGCATGGCATCGCGAACGTCCTGCTCCTTGAGCGCGCCGCGGCCACGCAGCTTGTCGAAAACGCCACCAAGACGATCCGAAAGGCTGTCGAACATGCCTAACTCCACTTTTGACCGACCGCTGGGTCAGCCAGAACGCCAAAAACGCCGGTGGGCGAAACCTCGCTGACCGGCGTGACGGAAACCTTATGCGAAAAACGCCGGCGGACGAAACCTCGTCGGCCAGCGTATCGCGTTCCCGCGAAACTGATATGTCGAAATAGCCCGGCAAAAATAAATTTGAAAGGCTGTTTCGGAAGAAATGGTGGAGCCTAGCGGGATCGAACCGCTGACCTCCTGCATGCCATGCAGGCGCTCTCCCAGCTGAGCTAAGGCCCCATTCACTTCACCGGATCGACCTGGGAGGTTTGATCCGATCCCGCTGCGGCAGCGTGTGCCTCCGCTTGGGAGGCCGCCCTCTAGATGGGGTTCTCCGGGCTGGCAAGAGGAAATTTTCACCGACCTGTCATTTTTTGAACGGCGGCCGAAAAAACGATCCGCGCCCCCTCCCCATCCACCCCCGCTCATCCTGAGCCTGCCAAAGGATGGAGGCCCGGCGCGGCGCCGCCGGGGGCTTCGACACGCTCAGCCTGAGCGGGTTGAGCGTATTTCCCGCAAAGGAATCGGGGGCAATCGCCGCAGAAACGAGAAAGGGCGCGGCCACCGAAGCGCCGCGCCCTTTCCTGAAACAGATCGCCCCAGATTACTGGCCGAGCCTTACTCGTCGCGGTCGCCGTCGTCGTCGCCGGCGCCGATGCCGAGATCGTCGTCACCGCCGAGGTCGACGTCGTTGTCCGGCGAATCGCCGTCGTCGTCGATGTCCAGATCGTCGTCGGCGAGATCCGCATCCTCGGTCTCGACGGCTTCCTTCTTCTGGATTTCCTCATAGGGAATCGGCTGCTTGGACTTCAGCACCGGTTCCGGGTGCCACGAATGGCCGCACTCGATGCAGGTGACCGGGTCATCCTTGCCCAGGTCGTAGAAGCGGGTGCCGCATTTCGGGCAGCCGTGCTTGGCGCCCCACTCAGGCTTTGCCATGAAATGTCCTCATTACTGCGCGCCCGAAGAGTACGGGCGAGAATTCCGTGTCTTGATGGGAGGGCCGGCGCGCAAAATCAAGCGTCCCGGCCACATCAGGGCGCGCGCCTTGCCATAGGCCGCAGCCGCTGTCAAAAGCCCGGCGATTTTGCGCCCCGCCAATCGGAAAGAAGCACGCCCGTGAGCCACGACAGCACCACCCCCATGCGCCCCCGCCGTTTCCTGCCCGCAGGACCGCTCAAGGGCAGGATTCGCGTGCCGGGCGACAAGTCGATCAGCCACCGCTCGATCATGCTGGGCGCGCTGGCGGTCGGCGAAACCCGCGTGACCGGCCTGCTGGAAGGCGAGGACGTGCTGGCCACCGCCGCCGCCATGCGGGCGATGGGCGCCAGTGTGGAACGCATTGGCGACAGCGAGTCCGGGGGCGAATGGCGGGTGAACGGCGTCGGCGTCGGCGCCCTGCTCCAGCCCGAGGGCCCGCTCGACATGGGCAATTCCGGCACTTCGACCCGCCTGCTGATGGGCCTTGTCGCCAGCCACCCGATCGAAGTCAGCTTCACCGGCGACGCCTCGCTCTCCAAGCGCCCGATGGGCCGGGTGATCGATCCGCTTTCGGAAATGGGCGCCAGCTTCGAAGCCAGCGAGGGTAGCCGCCTGCCGCTGATCGTGCGCGGCGCCGCGCCGGCCGTGCCGATCACTTACCGCCTCCCGGTCGCTTCCGCGCAGGTGAAAAGCGCCATCCTGCTGGCCGGCCTCAACACGCCCGGCACCACCACCGTGATCGAGCCGGTCCCGACCCGCGACCATTCCGAACGCATGCTCAAGGGCTTTGGCGCCGACCTCACCGTCACCGTGGAGGCGGACGGCACCCGCATCATCACCATCAAGGGCGAGGCTGAACTCAAGCCCCAGGTGATCGACGTGCCGGGCGACCCCTCCTCGGCCGCCTTCTTCATCGTTGCCGCGCTGGTGACGCCGGGCAGCGAAGTGGTGATCGAGAACGTCGGCCTCAACCCCACTCGCGCAGGCCTTGTCGAAGTGCTGCGCCAGATGGGCGGCCAGATCGAGTTCCTGAGCGAACGCGAAGTCGGCGGCGAGCCGGTGGCCGACCTGCTGGTCAGGCACTCCGCGCTCAAGGGCATCACCGTCGATCCCGCCATCGCGCCTGCCATGATCGACGAGTTCCCCGTCCTCTTTGTCGCCGCCTCGCTGGCCGAGGGCGTCACCGTCACCAGCGGGCTCGACGAACTGCGCGTGAAGGAATCGGACCGCCTCGCCGCCATGGCCGCCGCGCTGACGCTGGCCGGCGCAAAGATCGAGGAGCGCGAGGACGGCCTTGTCATCACCGGCACCGGCGGCGCCCCGCTGCCCGGCACCGCGGCGGGCGCGCAGGTCACCACCCATCTCGACCACCGCATCGCCATGTCGATGGCGGTCGCCGGGCTTGTCAGCAGCGGCGGCGTGGAAGTGGACGACACCCGCCCTATCGCCACCAGCTTCCCCAACTTCGAGGCGCTGCTGGCCAGCCTCGCGGGATAAAGCCTTTCCTCCGGTGGACAGTGCCGACATAGCCCACCGGGGGAGCAGTCCGCCGGGAGACAGTCTTCCGCGAGACAGTCTCCCGCGAGACACCCTTTTCGGCAGGCCACTACCCCGTCCCCCGAGCCACACGGTTACCATTCGACAAGGTTCGCGCGCCTAGCCTCTCGGTGAAGGGAGGCCATCATGACATCGATTCGGACCTGTCGTGCAGCGCCGATCCAGCGGCATCACAGCCTGCGCCGATGGCTCGGCGCCCTGCCCCTGCCCTTGCTTGCGGCATTGACCCTGATCCTGCCGCTGGTCGGCGCCAGCATCGGTATCGCGGTGGTCATGCTGGCCTGGCTGGCGCGCGATTCAGGGCGTTTCGAGCAGGAACTGATCGACCTCTACGGCCCCGACAGCCCGGAACTGACCAGCCCGGAGCCCTGAACCCGTTCTTGACGCCGCTATTGCCGCCACTCTTGCCACTCGCCTGCCAAGCCGCCATGACCGCGCGATGATTATCGCCGTAGACGGACCCACCGCATCGGGCAAAGGCACTATCGCCAAGGCCCTCGCCCACCATTTCGGACTGCCCCACCTCGACACCGGCCTGCTCTACCGCGCGGTCGGCCGCCAGTGCTTCCTCGATGGCGGCAACCCCGACGATCCCGTCGACGCCCTTGCCGCCTGCACTTTCCCCGAAGGCCTGCTGGAAGACCCAGAACTGCGCTCCGAAGCCAGTGGCGGCCTGGCAAGCCGGGTCTCGGTCCACCCCGCGGTGCGCCAGGCGCTCTACGAACGCCAGCACGCCTTCGCGGTCCAGCCCGGCGGCGCCGTGCTCGACGGGCGCGACATCGGCACCGTGATCGCCCCGGAAGCGGAGGCCAAGCTGTTTGTCGTCGCCTCGGTCGAAGCCCGCGCCCAGCGCCGCTTCCTCGAAATGCAGGCGCATGGCCGCGACGTCACCCTGGAGGCGATCACCGCCGACCTGGCCGCCCGCGACGAACGCGACCGGGGGCGCAAGGACGCGCCGCTGATCGCCGCTGACGACGCCATCGAGATCGACACCTCGGAACTGAAGCGCGAGGAAGCCATCGCCGCGGCCATTGCCGCCGTGGATGCGCTCCGGGTCGATTAAGCGCCTTTCGGATACGACGAAACCGCGCCGCATCCGCCTATTTCCTTGCATTTCACCCCCCATGCGCGTAGGGGCCGCCGGTCTGGAGAACCGCCTGGTTCGACAGACGCCGTGGACGGCATTCGGCCCCCACGGCGGTTCGGCCCTTTTGGCCCGGGTTTCGCATGGTGCGAAACGCGGAGGAAAGACCGGCGGATCAAACCGCCAGGCCGGAAAAAACTAAACAGGATTAAACCTTTAATGGCTACTTCTGCCAATCCGACTCGCGACGATTTCGCGAAGATGCTTGACGATCAGCTCGGCGGTGTCGCCGATGACGGCTTCGAAGGCCGCGTCGTCAAGGGTACCGTCACTGCCATCGAAAACGACAAGGCCGTCATCGACGTGGGCCTGAAGAGCGAGGGCCGCGTTGCCCTGCGCGAATTCGCCCGCGGTGAAGGCGAGCACGGTCTCAAGGTCGGTGACGAAGTCGAAGTTTACGTCGACCGCGTCGAGAACGCCGACGGTGAAGCGATGCTGTCGCGCGACCGCGCACGCCGCGAAGCCGCCTGGGACAAGCTCGAGAACGAATTCGGTGAAGGCAAGCGCGTCGAAGGCGTGATCTTCGGCCGCGTCAAGGGCGGCTTCACCGTCGACCTCGACGGCGCCGTTGCGTTCCTCCCCGGCTCGCAGGTCGACATCCCCCCCGTGCGCGACGTCACCCCGCTGATGGACGTGCCGCAGCCCTTCCAGATCCTGAAGATGGACCGTCGCCGCGGCAACATCGTCGTGTCGCGTCGCGCCGTCCTCGAAGAAACGCGCGCCGAACAGCGCAGCGAGCTGATCGACAAGCTGAGCGAAGGCCAGGTCATCGAAGGCGTCGTCAAGAACATCACCGACTACGGTGCGTTCGTTGACCTCGGCGGCATCGACGGCCTGCTCCATGTCACCGACATGAGCTACAAGCGCGTCAACCACCCGAGCGAAGTGATCGCCATCGGCGACACCGTGAAGGTGCAGATCATCCGCATCAACCAGGACACCCAGCGCATCAGCCTCGGCATGAAGCAGCTGGAAAGCGATCCGTGGGAAGGCGCCGCCGTCAAGTACCCCGTGGGCGCCAAGCTCACCGGCACCGTCACCAACATCACCGAATACGGTGCGTTCGTGGAACTGGAAGCCGGCATCGAGGGCCTTGTCCACGTTTCGGAAATGTCCTGGACCAAGAAGAACGTCCACCCCGGCAAGATCGTCTCGACCTCGCAGGAAGTCGAAGTGGTCGTTCTCGAAGTCGATTCGGACAAGCGCCGCATCTCGCTCGGCCTCAAGCAGGCTCAGCAGAACCCCTGGGAAGCCTTCGCCGAGAAGCACCCCGTCGGTTCGACCGTCGAAGGCGAAGTCAAGAACGCGACCGAGTTCGGTCTGTTCATCGGCCTCGACGGCGACGTGGACGGCATGGTTCACATGTCGGACATCGCCTGGGGCATCTCGGGCGAGGACGCGCTGGCTCTGCACCGCAAGGGCGAGCAGGTTTCGGCCGTTGTGCTCGACGTCGACGTCGAGAAGGAACGCATCAGCCTCGGCATGAAGCAGCTTGAGCGTGGTGCTCCGGCAGCTGGCGGCGTTGCCGCTTCGGCCGGCGGCAGCTCGCTGCGCCGCAACGAAGTCGTCACCGTCACCGTTCTCGAAGTTCGCGACGGCGGCCTGGAAGTCCAGGCTGGCGACGATGGCGCCACCGGCTTCATCAAGCGTTCGGACCTCGGCCGCGACCGCGACGAACAGCGCCCCGACCGCTTCCAGGTCGGCCAGAAGCTGGACGCCATGGTCACCGGTTTCGACCGTTCGAAGAAGCCGACCTTCTCGGTCAAGGCTCGCCAGCTTCACGAAGAAAAGGAAGCTGTCGAACAGTACGGTTCGTCGGACTCGGGCGCTTCGCTCGGCGACATCCTCGGCGAAGCTCTCAAGAACCGTTCGTAAGCCGAGCCCAGGAATGCAGGCGACATTCGCATCGCAAATGGCAGCCTGCATTCCGCTCGGGGCGAAGGCCGGCCAGCGGGCACAGCCCGTCTGACGTCACGGGATTTACTCCCGTGACGGCCTCCCCGCCCGAACAGTCGAGCTTCACCGCGAGGTGAACCAGTAAAGGCCCGTCCGGAGAAATCCGGGCGGGCTTTTGCTTTGGGCGTCATTCGCTACATAGGCCTCCAAGGAGAGACCCCATGCTCGAAATCCATCAGTTCCCCTGCCTCAGCGACAACTACGGCTATCTGCTGCACGATTCCGCCAGCGGCGAGACGGTCTGCATCGATACGCCTGACGCCGATGAATATCTGAAGCAGGCCGCCGCCAAGGGCTGGCAGATCACCCAGATCTGGAACACCCACTGGCACCCGGACCACGCCGGCGGCAACGGCGCCATCAAGGCGGCGACCGGCTGCACGATCACCGCGCCCGAGGGCGATGCCGGCAAGATCGCGGGCGTCGACCGCCGCGTCGATCAGGGCGATACGGTGAAGATCGGCGACTGGACCGCGCAAGTGCTCGACGTCGGCGGCCATACGCTCGGCCACTGCGCCTACTGGCTGCCCGAGCCAAGAATCGCCTTCGTCGGCGATTCGGTCTTTGCGCTCGGCTGCGGCCGCATGTTCGAGGGCACCGCGCCGCAGTTCTGGGAAAGCCTCCTGCGCATCAAGGCGCTCCCCGCCGATACCCTGCTCTACTGCGCGCACGAGTACACCGCCGCGAACGCCAGGTTCGCGCTCCATGCCGACCCGGACAACGCCGAACTCGCCACTTATGCCGAGGACATCACCCGCGCCCGCGCCGCCGGCATGCCGACCGTGCCCGCCAGATTGGGCCGCGAACTGCTGACCAACCCGTTCCTGCGCGCCGACGATCCGGCCTTGCAGGCGCGCTGGGGGGGCCATGATGCGGTGACAACCTTCGCCGCGCTGCGCGAAGCCAAGAACACCTTCTGATCCCCATGACCTTGCGCAAGTCCGCCTCTCTCCTCGCGCTCGCCGCCCTGCTGGCGAGCGCCGCTCCGGCCATGGCATCCAGCATGATCGTCACTTCTCCGCAGCCCCTGCCCGCCGCGCACGACGTGCCGCGCGTGTTCCTGGGCGGCAGCATCGACATGGGCAGCGCCACCGACTGGCAGGCCGATCTGATCGCGGCGCTGTCGGGCGAGAACGTGGTGATCCTCAACCCGCGCCGGCCCGACTGGAACCCGGCATGGAAGCCCGAGGCGAGCGAGCCGGAATTCCGCCGTCAGGTCGAATGGGAACTCGCCGCGCTGGAAAGCGCCGACGTCATCGTCATGTACCTCGCCCCCGGCACGCAGAGCCCGGTGAGCCTCCTCGAACTCGGCCTCCATGCGCGCGGGGGCAAGCTTATCGTGCTCTGCCCCGAGGGCTTCTGGCGCAAGGGCAACGTCGACATCACCGCCGCGCGCTATGGCGTCACCCAAGTGGCGACGATCGACGAACTGCTGAAGGCGGTGCGTCAGCGCGTTCACGGTTGGAAAAAGTAACCGGGACCGGTCACTTCGGGAAACCGGTCGCCCCCGCCGTGGCAGGGGCGACGATACGGTCAGGCCCCGGGCCTCGACCTCACGCGTAAACGAGCCGCACCTTGCCCGCAGCCTCGGCCGCGACCCGGCGCGCCGCATCGCTGTCCCCGGCCAGCGCCAGTGCAACGCCCATACGGCGATAGGGGCGCGTCACGGGCTTGGCGAAGAGGCGCAGGTCGACCGCGCCGCCCGGCGTCGCCAGGGCATCGGCAAGCCCCTCGAAAGCGAAATTCTCGCTGTCCCGGTCAGCCAGGATCACCGCCGAGGCACTAGGGCCATGCAGCACGACCTCGGGGATCGGCAGGCCAAGGATCGCCCGTGCATGGAGGTCGAACTCGGAGAAGTTCTGCGAGATCAGCGTGACCATGCCGGTATCGTGCGGACGCGGCGAGAGTTCCGAGAAGATCACCTCCTCGCCCTTCACGAAGAACTCGACGCCGAACAGGCCGTAGCCGCCCAGATCGTCCACCACCTTGCGCGCCATGTCCTGCGCGGCGGCAATGGCGGCCGGCGCCATCGGGGTGGGCTGCCAGGATTCCTGATAGTCGCCGCGCTCCTGCCGGTGGCCGATGGCCGGGCAGAACGACACGCCCTCGCGGCTGCGTACGGTGAGCAGCGTGATCTCGTAGTCGAAGGCGACAAATTCCTCGACGATCACCCGCTTGCGGTCACCGCGCATGTTGGCGACGGCGTAGTCCCACGCCTTCTCCAGATCGGCGGCGTCGCGCACCGTGCTCTGGCCTTTGCCGGACGAGGACATCACCGGCTTGATCACGCAGGGCAGCCCGGTGTGCTCGGCACCGGCCAGCACTTCCTCAAGGCTTTCGGCGTAGCGATAGCGCGAGGTGCGCAGGCCCAGTTCGACGGCGGCCACTTCGCGGATGGCATCGCGGTTCATGGTCATCTGCGTGGCGCGCGCGGAGGGCACCACACAGAAGCCTTCCGCCTCCACTTCGGCCAGCACTTCGGTGCGGATCGCCTCGACTTCGGGGACGATGAAGTCCGGCTTGTGCTTCTCGATCGCGGCGCGCAGGCGCTCGCCGTCGAGCATCGAGAAGACCTCGAAGCCGTCCGCCAGCTGCATCGCCGGCGCGCCTTCATAGGCGTCGCAGGCGATCACTTCGCAGCCCAGGCGCTTGGCCGAAATGACGAATTCGCGCCCCAGCTCGCCCGAGCCGAGCAGCAGGATCTTCGCGGTATATGCCATGACGGCCAGTCCTTTCGATGGGGGTTTTGCGGGAATGCTAGAGCAGCGTTCCGGAGAGAATCGCAAGCGCAATGGTGAAATAGATCACCAGACCCGTGACATCGACCAGCGTCGCCACGAACGGCGCCGAAGCGCTCGCCGGGTCGAAGCCGAGGCGCTGCAGCGCAAAGGGCAGCATCGAGCCCGCCAGCGACCCGAACGTGACGATGCCCACCAGCCCCGCCGACACGGTGGTGGCGATCAGCACCCAGTGCGCGCCGTAGTCGTAGAAACCGAGCTGCTGCCACAGGGCGATGCGGACGAAGCCGACCACGCCGAGGATACCGCCCAGCACCATGCCCGCCGGCAGTTCGCGCAGCGCCACCCGCCACCAGTCGCGCAGGCGCACCTGCCCGACGGCGAGCGCGCGGATGATCAGCGAAGTCGCCTGGCTGCCGCTGTTGCCGCCCGAACTCATGATCAGCGGGATGAACAGCGTCAGCACCACCGCACGCGCCAGTTCGTCCTCGAAGTGCTGCATGGCGCTCGCCGTCAGCATCTCGGAAAGGAACAGCACGCTGAGCCACCCCGCCCGCTTGCGGATCATCGCGAAGAAGCCGGTTTCGAGGTAGGGCTTGTCGAGCGCCTCCACGCCGCCGAACTTCTGCACGTCCTCGGTATGCTCCGCGACCAGCGCGTCGAGCACGTCGTCCACGGTGACGATGCCGATGGGACGGCCCTGCTCGTCCACCACCGGCAGCGCCAGCAGGTCGTGACGGCGGATCAGGTTCGCCACTTCCTCGCGGTCGGTATCGGGCGCGACAACCACGGGTTCGCGGTCGCGTCCGAGATCGAGCGCGGGATCGTCGGGTTCGGCGGCGATCAGGCGGCGCAGCGAGATCGTCGCCTCGAGGCGGCCCGCCTTGTCAACGAGGAACACCGAATAGACCGTCTCGCGGCTGCGCTCGACCGTGCGGATGAGCCTGAGCACATCGCCGACGGTAGCCGAGGCGGGCGCGGCAACGAACTCGGTCGTCATCATGCCGCCCGCGCTGTCCTCCGGCCAGGCCAGCAGGCTGGCAAGCGAGCTGCGCACATCGGGCGCCAAGGCGGCGAGGAAACGCGCGGCAACGCCCTCGTCCATCGCCGCCAGCACGTCGGCCGCGCGGTCTTCCGCCATCTGGGAGACAAGCCGTACCGCGCGCGGGAACGGCAGCAACGCCAGCACCTCGCTCGCAGCGGAAAACTCGGGCCGGTCGAGCGCGGCCACGGCGCGCACGTCCGCCATGCGGCCCAGCTTGGCGGCCGCCTCTGCAGGCGTCAGCGCCTCCAGCATCTCGACGATATCGGCAATGTAGAGCCCGCGCTTCACGGGCCGGGGGCCGGTCGTCACGCCGGCGAGCAGGTCGTTCATCATCTTCAAAACCTTTCGTCCGCACGACCCGGGCGGACGATGGCCAGCGAGAACTAGCCAGCGCCCTTGGGGCGTGCGGTCCTACTGGAACTGTCGCTTGACATGTCCTCGCTTCCTGAAACTTGCGCGGCACGAGTGGCCGTGCGGGCGCCCCTCTGATCCCAAACCGCGCCGAGGTCAACCACCCAGGCGCGCTCAAGCCATCAACTCAACGCAACACACGGATCGGAATACCAAAAAAGCCCCCGTGCAGGACACGGAGGCTTTTCTTGTTCGGTAACCGAAAGGCTCGGCGGGATCAGATCCCCGCGATCGCCTTGTCGACCAGCGCCTTGTCGGCATCGGCCGAGTGGTTGGCCTTGATCAGGTCGCCGGCGGCCAGTGCGGCAGCGGCAGCGGCCTTGCGGCGCAGGTCGTTGATCGTGGCCAGTTCCAGCGCCGAGATCTTCTCTTCCACCATCTTGTGACGGCGGGCGATCAGTTCGGTGGTGTCGGCCTCGGCCTTGGCGACGATCGCTTCGGCTTCGTGATGGGCATGCTCGAGCATGGCCGCGGCGTCCTTTTCGGCGTTCGCGATCTTGTCGGCATATTCCTTGCGCAGGGCTTCCGCCTCGGCGCGCAGGGTCTTGGCCTCTTCGAGGTGCGCCTTGATCTGGGCAATGCTCGAATCGAGACCGCCCGAGATGAGCTTGGGAACGCCCTTCCAGATCATGATCAGGATGAGCACGAGCATCGAGGCGCTGACCACCGCGACCGGCGGGGCAAAGCCCAGCAGTTCGGGTTCGGCGTGCTCGACCGCGACGTGCGCCTGGGCGGCGCCAGCCTCGTGAGCGGCGGCCTCGTGAGCGGCGTCCTGGGCGACCGGAGCGGCGCCCTGTTCAGCGGCGGTGTTCTCAGCCATGAGCCAGGCTCTCCTTCACGGCGGCGCGGGCGGCGGTCTCGTCGAGCGAGATGCCGGCGACGCGGCTGACGATGTCGCGAGCGGCTTCGGCGGCAACGCCCTCGATCTCGGCGGCAGCCGCAAGGCGCGCTTCTTCGATGCGCTTTTCCGCGGCGGCGAGGTCGGCGTCGATGCCGATCTGCGCGGCGCTGAGACGCTCTGCGGTGGCGGCACCGGCCTTGGCGCGGGCCGAAGCGATGAGGTCCTGGGCCTGCGCGCGGTTCGCGTTTTCACGCGTGCGCCAGGCTTCCTCTTCCGCGTCGGCGCTTTCGCGCAGCTTTTCGGCGGTGGCGAGGTCCTCGGCAATCTGCTTGTCGCGCGAGGCGACCGTATCCATCACCTTGGGCACCATGCCGCGTCCGACGACGAAGAAGGTGATGGCGAAGAAGATCAGCATCCAGAAGATCTGGCTGGCGTAGTATTCGCCTAGCTGTGCGATCTGAGGCATGTGTCAGCCCTGTCCCGAGGTAGCCGGTAAAAATCTTGCATCCGGTGGCCCGGCCGCGGCACCAAAGGGTTCGCGCGGCCGGATCGGATCAGTGCGCTAGTGCGATCAGGCGAAGATCAGCAGCGCGGCAACGACGAACGAGAGCAGGCCGAGAAGTTCGGCGCCCGCGAAGCCGATGAACAGACGGCCCTGCTGGGCGTCGGCAGCGCCGGGGTTGCGCAGCGCGCCTTCGAGGAACTTCGCGAAGACGTTACCCACGCCGATCGAGGCGAGACCGCAACCGATAGCGGCGAGACCGGCACCAAGCAGCTTTGCAGCATCTGCTTCCATTACAAAAACTCCCTTTGGAAAAGTCTGATAAGAGACTGAAAATCAGTGAAGGTTCTCGGCGTCATTAAGATAGACGCAGGTGAGAAGGGCGAAAACGTAGGCCTGGATGCCGGCGACCAGCAGCTCGAGAGCGCAGATGCCGACCATCAGGATGAAGCTGGGCAGACCGGCAATGGCAAAGAGGCCGATACCGGCGTTGCCCGAGCTGATCACGAAGCTCGAAAGCACTTCAAGAAGCACGTGGCCGGCCATCATCGCGACGAAGAGTCGCAGACCGAGGCTGAACGGGCGCACGAGGAAGGAGATCAGCTCGACCACGAAGATCAGCGGGATCATCACGACCGGCGTACCGTGCGGCACGAAGAGCGAGAAGAAGTGCAGCTTGTGCTTGGCAAAGCCCACGATGATGACGATCGCGAACGAAAGCACCGCCAGGACACCGGTCGCCGAAAAGTGGCTGGTGAAGGTGAAGGGGTGCAGGCCCAGCACGCCGAGCGGCAGCAGACCGAGGAAGTTCGCGAAGAGAATGAACATGAACAGCGAGAAGATGTACGGGACGTACTTCTTGCCGTTCTTGCCGACGTTGGCGGCCAGCATGCCGTCGATGAAACCGGTGAAGGTCTCGACAGCCATCTGCCAGCGGCCCGGCACGAGCTGACGCTTCGTGCCGCCGGCAACGAAGACGATCAGCGCAACGGTAGCAATCGCCATCCACAGCGCGCTGTTGGTAAAGGCGATGTTGTATCCGGCAATGTTCCAATGGGCACCGGCCAGCGTTTCGAGCTGGAACTGGTGCATCGGATCGACCTTTGCTTCGGCAGCCACGCGAATATCCCTGTCGCCTATGAACGACAGCGCCCAATCCACCCCTTATGGGTCAATCCGGGCGCTGGTTCGAATTCCGTATGATATTCCTGAAGGCGACGAAGATTCCTAGGAACAACATCACCAACAGACCCCAGGGCGATGTTCCGGCGAAGTGATCGATCACCCAGCCGATGAACAGGCCGCCGATGACCCCGCCGAGAAGATCGGCCAGAACACGGTTGCCGGCGCGATAGGAATCGTCCGTTTCCGTGCCTGCGTTGGGCTTGTTGCGCTGCTCTTCACGCTCGCGAAGGGCTTTAAGCCTTTCGTCGAGCCGTTCCAGGCGCGCATCCTCGCCAACGGAGTCTCGTGCAGGTGGCTCGTCGCTCATGTCAGGTCCTCCTCCATAAAGGACGATTGACGCGTTCAACGGCTCCCCGCCGAGGGCGCCGCCCCCTTAGGGTGGGGCTTATCCCGAGTCAACCTTGGCCGGGCGCTGACCACGCCTCTTGTTCACACGCCCTGGCGCGCCGCCCCGGCCAACCCAAGTACCCGCGCAGACACAGCATTCGTCAGGAAAAGGAAAAGCGCAAGGGCGATGCGTGAGAGTGTTCCTCCACGACCATTTGCGAATCAATCCCGTCAGAGAGCGGTCACAGCCCTGTCGAACGGGCGAGAGAGTGTTTCACAAGCGAGACGTTCACAAGCGAGACGGGACCAGACGATCAAAGCACCGCCCTCTCCGCGGCACCGGCCCGGGGTTTTTTGTTAGGTGCGCTCGTCACCTCCGTGACGAGCTTGCGGCACCAGCCCACTCCCCCACCCTACCACCCACGAGTGTATCCTGATGGGTGGTCGGGTGGGGGAGTGGGCTGGTGCCGCCTCCGGACGTCAGTCCGGACAAAAAACCGGGCCGGCACCACCTCTCGGCGGCACCGGCCCGGAATGAACCCGATGGAGGGCAGCGCGATTAAGGGCAGCGCGGATCGCGCTGCGGGGCCGCTGCCGTGCGGGTCTGCCAGGAGCCGTCGGGCGCCTGGTACTTTTCCCCGGGGGCGGTCTGGGCGATCAGGCGGCAGGCGGTGGCGAAGGCATATTCCTCGATCGTGCCCTTGCCGGCGGCCTTTTCGGTGTAGATCGCGCGGCGCTTGTTGTTGAGGTCGCGCACCATCGCCTGCACGGCAGCGGATTGGCTACCGACCACGCCGAGATAGCCATCGCGCTGCTCACCCACCTGCCCGGACGAGCGGGCGGCGGCATAGGCCGGATCACGGGCTTCCTGCGCCACGGCGACACCTGCTGCGCCGAGAACCAGCGCGGCTGCGCCCATCAGGGCGACGGTACTGCGGAAACGGGTCTTGGTCATCAGAATACGCCTTCGTTGTCCTTGATCGTCTTTTCCGCATCGGCGGAAAGCTGATAGATCACTTCCTGTCGGATGTTGACGTTGAGCTCGATCACGATCGGCTTGTCGGGTGCGGTCACCTGGATGCACCCGGACAGCATCGGCACGAGACCCGCCACCATCGTCGCGGCGCGAACGGCGCGCCTGCCGGACCGGACTGCGGCGAACTGCGCAAACGAGGAGGCGATCTTTGGCATCGCCGGGTTTGTCGCAGCCGGATCGCTTCCGGTCAATTGCGGGCCAATCATGGTTTTCTCTCGCTGTCTGAAGGCTGAATGGTGTGTTGTGCAGGATCAGTCGTTGTTCGGGCGGCTGCAGGGATGCCTGCGGCGGCTTTTGCCTGCGCCTGAAGCGCGGCCTCGGCACTGATGATGCGCGGATCCTTGATGAAGGTGGGGTCGTACAGCGAGCGCATGTTGCCGAACAGGCTCATGAACGGCGCTTTCACATTGACGATGAAGTGGATCGGCAGCTTCGCCACTTGTTTGGTCACGAAGTTCTTGGAAGCCCCTGCCCCCTGGCTCAGCCCGTCAAAGCTGATCCGGGTAAGGATATCGCCCGCCAGCGATCCATCAAGACCGATCTCCATCTGCTTGTAATCGACCGATTTCAGCGCCGAGAAGGCAAAATTGCCCATCGCCGAGAGGTCCTTGTAGGTCAGCGTGCCGATATAGCTGACATTGCCCCCCGGCACCCGCGAGCGCAGGAAACCGTTGTCGATGCGCCCGCCGTTCTCGTCGAACACCAGCGGCACTTCGCCGTCGAACACACCCGAGGCATTGATATTGCCGACTTCGAGGTGCTGCACGAAAGTCGCCGCATTGAGCCCCTTGACGGTGAGCGTGTAGCGGCGCGTTTCCGCCGCGCCGATGGTCATCGTCGCCGGCTCCAGCGCCAGCGTGCCGTCCATGAACGGCCAGCGCGCGCCATTGATGCGCAGCAGGTAGTTCGGTTCCATCTGGAACGACAGCGTGCCGTCGGTCACTTCGATGCCGGGATTGACCGAGGCGAGCCGGAGCGTCTGGTTCGGCGCCGTCACCATGCCCAGCAAGTCGGTAAAGACGACATCGCCGGACAGGCCCTTCACCGGACCGAACGCCGCCGCAAAGTCCAGTCCACCGGTGGAAAACCGGCCGTGGCTGGTCACCTTGTCCGCGGTCCAGTCGATCCGCCCGGTTCCCTTGACCGTCCCCTCGAGGTTCGAGACGACACCCACCATCATCGCCGAAAGCGTGCCTGCCTGCAGCTTGTCGTCGAAACGCAGGTCGTCGACCGCCAGATCGGCGTGGCCACGGGTCCGGTTGAGATCATGGACGATGTCGGCGCGCACGATCGCCCGGTCGCTCTTCGGCTCGCGCAGCAGGGCGTCGGCGGTGATGACACCGTTCGCCAGCCGCAGCGTGGCATCACGGGCGACCAGCGGTTCGAAACGCGGTGCCTGCTGGCGGTCGACCAGGGTGAAATGCGCACCCTCAAGGCTCAGCACGCCGCCCGCGTAGCGCCATTGTCCACCGGTTTGCCGCAGGTCCATCGGCACCGCGGCCAGCATCACGTCGCTTTCGTCGAAGGTTCCGGCGATGTCCTTGCCGACCCGGGCGCCGAGCCGGGCGATGCGGAAGCGCGAAGGCGCCTCGGCGGTGCCAAGCTCGACATCGATGCCCCGCGCCGCAAGCGCCCCGGGCCTGCCGGGCACTTGCGCATACCCCACCGCACCGCTGGTCAGGCGGATGCGGGTGCCGCCCAGCCGTCCGGTCAGGTCGAGCGCGGGGACACCCGCCGTGATCGCCATGCCGCCGCCGGCGCCAAGCGCCAGGATCGGCTTGCCCCGCGCGGGACAGACCGGCAGGCGGCGCCGGTCCAGTGTCAGATTGGCCAGCGCCAGACGCTCGAAGGCCACCGTGGTACAGCCCGGCCAGAGCGCCAGCGCACCATCGGCCGCCCAGCGTCCCTCGATCGGCAGCACCAGCCCGTCGGCCCGTCCGCCCGGCAAGGCGCCGGACAGGCGCGCCTCGCCGCCGAACGTCATCGCGCCGTCGGCGGCCTGGCTCACCAGAAGGTGCGGCAAGGCCATGCTCGCAGCGCCCAGCCGCGCATCGTCGGCCCGGTATTCCGGCATGCTGACGCTCAGCGCCAATCGGCCGTTCGCAGTGCTTTCCATGCGACCGGAGACGCGCGGCAGCCCCTGCCCGCTGCTGGCGAAATTGCCGGTGAAGACGGGACGACCCTTGCCCGCCCCCCCGAACACCCCTTGCACGCGCGACAGCGCCAGCAGCGAAGCGCCGCTGGTGCCGCGCCAGTTCCCGCGCGGGACAACCAGGCTCCACTGCCGCGCGTCGCGGCGCAGGATCACATGGGCATCAAGCGTCGAGCCGCGCGCCTCGCGCCCCAGCGCGGCGCGGATGCGGTTGGTCAGCGGGGCGACCAGCGTGCCCTCGCCGCTTCTGGCAAGGTCCGCCAGCGCGCGGTCGGCCATGGCCCCCGGCACCACGCCGCGCCCCGCCAGGTCGGCCTCGACATCGACGTTTTTCAGGCCGGGATCGCTGCGCACCTGTCCATCGAGCGACAAGGCCTGCACGCCGGCCTGCGGGGTAACGATTTCGCGCGCCGCGACCTTGTACGTCGCGGTCAGCGCCTGCTTGCGGAAAGTGAAGCGGCTGGAAGCGGTTAGCCCTCCAAGCCGGTTCTGCGCCAGCCGCAGCGCGCCGCCTTCGAGGCCCAGCCTTCCCTCGGCGCCGTCGAGCCGCGAATCGAGCGTGCCGTCGAACTGCAGCGCCGATTTCGCAAGGTGGATGTCCTGCGCAGGACAGTCGAGCCGGCCGAGCCGCAGCGGACCGGTGAAGGACGGCTTCTCGCCGCTGACCCGCAGCCTGCCGTAAAGCGTGGCCTGCGCCGCCCGGCATCCCGCCACCGCAAGGTCCGGCGCGACGACCGCCAGCCGCCCTTCGAAACCGCCACGCAAGGGGCCGATCCCGTCGAGCTTGGCGGCCACCCGGCCATAGTCGCTGTCGATCAGCGCGCGGCCGTCGACCAGGCCGATGTCGTAGTCGGGCAGCGGATGGTCCTTGTCGGCGGCCCCACCCGATGAAAGCGCCTTGTCGAGCGCGCCCAGGCTGAGCCTGCCGCCGTGATAGCGTCCGTAGAGGCGCGGGCGGACCAGCGTGATGCGGCCGATGCCCGGCCAGCCCCAGACCACCCGCGTCGCCACGCGCACTTCCTCGACGGTGAGGTCGGGGCGGCGCGGATCGCCGATCACGAGATTGCGTACCACCTGCTCAGAAGGCGAGATCGTGACGATCTCGTAGCGTGCGGGCAGCCCGAGCTTCTTCAGCTCGCTGCCGATCACGTTTTCGGCAATGTCCTTGCGCAGGATCCAGGCGGTGCCTGCGCCGAGCGCGAGCAGGCTCACCACGCCAAGCGCACTTGTCGCGACCATGCGCCTGCGGGCACGCGGCCGGGAACGTGGGGCGGCACGGGAGGGGCGGTCAGCTTCCGCCGGGGGGTCGGTCAGGTCTCGCACCTCGGACATTCAGATCGTTCACTTGCGCGTCTGCGCCGGGAAAGGCAATTGTTCGCAGAGCTTATGCCCGACCACGACAGTCTCTTCGATGAACCGACGGCCACCACCGGGCCAAAGGACGCGGGCAACGACCCCAGCGGGCACCGCGCGCGGCTGCGCAAGCGGCTGGTCGAGGGCGGCGGGGAAGCTCTGGCGGATCACGAGGTGATAGAACTCCTGCTGATGCAGGCCGTTCCCCGGCGCGACATGAAACCGCTCGCGCGCAGCCTGCTGCAGCGATTCGGATCGCTCGCGGGCGTGCTCCAGGCCGACGCGCGCACGCTGGCCGCCCATCCCGGCATGGGCGAGGCCAGCGCCGTCGCGCTGAAGATCGTCACCGTCGCCGCCACCCGCCTCGCCCGCCAGCGGCTGCGCGAGGCGCCGGTGATCGGATCGTGGCAGGTGCTGGTGGACTATCTCACCATCGACATGGCCCACCTCACCCGCGAACGCGTGCGCGTGCTGTATCTCAACGCCAAGAACATGCTGATTCTCGACGAGATGGTCGGCGAAGGCTCGATCGACGAGGCCGCCATCCACCCGCGCGAGGTGATCCGCCGCGCGCTCGACCTCGGCGCCACCGGGCTCATCCTCGTCCACAACCACCCCAGCGGCTCGCCCCAGCCCAGCCGCGCCGACATCGACGTGACCAACCGCATCGCCGAGGCCGGCCGCCTGCTCGGCATCGTGGTCCACGACCACGTGGTGATCGGGCGCGAGGGGCATGTCAGCCTGAAAGCCAAGGGCCTGATCTGATGTGTGTCGCCGCTCTTGCCTGGAAGGCGCATCCCGACTGGCCACTGGTGGTCATCGGCAACCGGGACGAGTTCCACGCCCGCGCCAGCGCCCCGCTGGCGCGCTGGGACGATGGCTCGGGCATCGTCGCCGGGCGGGACCTCGTCGGCCACGGCACCTGGATGGGGCTGAGCGAGGCGGGCCGCTTTGCCCTCGTCACCAATTACCGGGTGCCCGAAGGCGCGCAGCCCGGACGTCCTTCGCGGGGCATTCTGGTCACCGACCTGCTGCAGGGCCGCACACCCGAGCCGGTGGCGACGATGAACCCGTTCAACCTCGTCGACGTGGCAGGCAGCGAGGCGCGCTTCCTCACCAATCATCCCAGGACCGAATCGCGCCCCCTCGCCCCCGGCATCCACGGCCTCTCGAACGGCGGCTTCGACGTGCCCTGGCCCAAGACCCGCGCGGTCCAGACGGCCCTGGCCGCGTGGCTGTCCAGCGGCGGACAGGACTTCGCGGCGCTGTTCGCCGCCCTGCGTTCGGAGCGCCCGGATCGCCGCATCGCCCGCCCGCAGGACGGGCCGGAGCCGCGCTTTGCCCCGGTCTTCATCCGCGATTTCGTCTACGGCACCCGGTGCAGCACGGTGCTGGCCTTGTCTGCCGGTGGACAAGGCCGGATCGTCGAGCGCAGCTTCGCCCCGGACGGCAGCGTGACCGGCGAAGTGGCGCTATCCTTCGCATGGCCCGGCCCGCTCCCGGCCACAAACCTACAAATCGCCTAGTTATCTTTGGAAACCCCCGTATCGTCCCCCGGTTGTCCGGAACGATCGCGCTCCACCCACGACTTAGCCCCGACCGCCCCGACAGCAGGATCCCCCACCCGCATGCCCGGTCTCGCCCGCCTCTCCCTTCTCCCCCTGCTGCTGGCGACGGGCTG
This sequence comes from Novosphingobium sp. KA1, assembly GCF_017309955.1. Classification (NCBI taxonomy): domain Bacteria; kingdom Pseudomonadati; phylum Pseudomonadota; class Alphaproteobacteria; order Sphingomonadales; family Sphingomonadaceae; genus Novosphingobium; species Novosphingobium sp. KA1. The sequence goes on from NZ_CP021247.1 coordinate 109,911, forward strand.
CTCCACCCTGCCGCCGCCCGTGGCCCACGTGCCTTGCGCGCAGACCCTGCCCCCGCACTTGTCCCGATCGCCGGACGGCGCCTTCGCCTCGACCCACATCACCGTGCTGACCTACAATATCGAGGGCCTCGGCTGGCCCGCCCGCACCGGCAGGCGCCCCTTCCTCGAACGGATCGGCCGCCGCCTCTCCGCCATGCGCGAGGCCGGGAGCGGCCCCGACATCGTGCTGTTCCAGGAAATGTTCAGCGATGCCGCCAAGCGCGCGGTCGCGGCCACGGGCTATCCGGCGATCACGTCCGGCCCGCGCCGCACCACCGGCGCGCGGGGATCGACCCGCAGGTTCCTGCCCGGCCGCTCCAGCCTGAAGCGCGGCGAGATCGGCATCCACCTCTATGGCAGCGGGCTGGCGATCGCCTCGCGCTGGCCCATCGTCAACTACAGCCGCCGCGCCTATGGCCGCCGTTCCTGCGCGGGGTTCGACTGCCTGTCCAACAAGGGCATCGCCATGGCCCGCATCGCCATTCCCGGCGTGCCCACGCCGATCGACGTCTACGACACCCACATGAACTCGCGCGGGGCCTCGGGGGCGCCGGCCGCGCGCAACCTTGCCGCGCATGACCGGCAGGCGCAGGAAGCCTCGCGCTTCATCGACGAGACCCACGACGACGGCCTGCCGCTGGTGTTCGGCGGCGATTTCAACATGCGCCGCTCCGAGCCGCGCTGGGAGAACTTTTCCCGCTACCAGTCGCTCGGCCTTGTCCACCGCATCTGCGCGTCGCCCGATTCGGGCTGCGAGGTGAAGATGTCATGGGACGGCGACGAGCCCTGGATGGATACGCAGGACCTCCAGTTCCTCTGGAGCGGCGATGCGGTGAAGATCCGCCCGGTCAGGGTGGAAGCCCTGTTCGACGGCAGCCCGGACAGTCCGGTGCTGTCCGACCACGACGGGTTCATGGTGACCTACGAACTGCGCTGGAAGGCCGCGCTGACCCGCAGCCCCGCCTGCCCGGTGCCGGCGGCATCACCGGCTACGGGTTGATACGCTCGCAATCCCGAAAGAAATCGGTATCTTGCAGGAGGCGGCGAAGAACAGGTGCGATCCCGCCTAGCTTGTTTATCCGCACCGGAAGGTCGCCCCCTCCGCATGACTGGTTCACCTCGCTTCCTCCCGGCCTTGGCCCTGCCCATCATTCTGTCCGGCACCGCAATCCCCCAGGCAGTGCGGGCTCAGTCGGCGCTTCCCGCCACGATCGAAGTGCTGATCGGCCATGCCGAGACCGACAGCGAGGGCGGCGCCCTGCTCGACGTGCGGCTGCTCAACACCGGCGCGGCCGCGGCCGAGGCCAGCCTGCCCGCGGTGGTCGAGGCGCGGGTGACGCGGCCCGGCGCCTTCGGGGAAGGCCGCACCGTCACCTTGCAGCGCGAGGCATCGGCGCCGGCATCGGTGGCGGTCGCCCCCGGCCGCTTCGCCACCGTCCGGTACCGGTTGGCCGGCGGCAACCTTGCGGAAAGCGCCCAGCTCTCGGTGCCCGGCTGGGGCGGACAGGCCGTATCGCTCGCGGTGCAATCTCCCGCCCCGAATCCGGCCCCGAACCCGGCCCCGAATCCGGCCCCTGAAGGCGGCCCGCCCTGGCACCCCGGCCCGCATGTGGCGCTCGCCGCTCCTCCGCCGACGCCGCCGCCCAGCGACCGCACGGTCGGCAACGCCTATATCGGCAACCTTTCCGCCTACGAGCCGACGTATGCGGTCTATGGCCCCGGCACCAACAGCGACGCACGCCTGCAGCTCAGCTTCAAGTACCAGCTGTTCGGCAGCCGCGCCCACGAAGGGGGCCGCGCGCTCGCCGACGGGCTCTACTTTGCCTATACCCAGCGCATGTTCTGGGATCTGGGCGCCAATTCCTCGCCCTTCCGCAACATCGATTTCCAGCCCGAAGCCTTCTACGTCTCCGCGCCCAAGGTGCTTTCCGACAAGGCCACGCTGAGCGCCCAGGTCGGCGTGCGCCACGAATCGAACGGCCGCGACGGCGACGATTCGCGCAGCATGAACACCATCTACCTCGCGCCGATGGCCGCGTTCACGCTGGCCGACGACTTGCGCCTGACCGTGCAGCCGCGCGTCTGGCTGTTCGTCGGCGATCTTTCCGACAACCCGGACATCCGGCGCTACCGCGGCAACAGCGGCATCTCGTTCCAGATCGGTCGGGAGAACGGCTGGCGTTTCTCCTCGCTCTCCCGCTTCAGCTTCTCCAGCGGCAAGGGATCGACCAGCGGGGAACTCTCCTACCCGCTGCGCCGCCTGCTCGGCGGCGGGCCGGACTTCTATCTCTTCGGCCAGGGCTTTGTCGGCTACGGCGAGAACCTGCTCGACTACAACCGCCGCACCACCCGCCTGCGCCTCGGGGTGGCGCTGGTACGCTAGGGGCCCTCGTCAAAAGGCGATTTGCAGCCTCCACGCCCGCCTGCCAGCCATCGCCGCTGCCATGAGCGCTGCCATAATCCTTGCCTTTGGGGCCTACCGCGCCTAGCGGCACCCGCGTCAGCCAAAGGAGTCGAACATGGTACCCCGCTACGCCCGCCCCACGATGACCGCGATCTGGGAGCCCGAAGCCCGTTACCGCATCTGGTTCGAGATCGAGGCCCACGCCGCCGTGAAGATGGGCGAGATGGGCACCGTGCCCGCCAGCGCCGGCCAGGCGCTCTGGGACTGGTGGGGCACCAACCCCCGGATCGACGTCGCCGCGATCGATGCCATCGAAGCCGTGACCAAGCACGACGTCATCGCCTTCCTCGACTGGGTGGCCCAGCAGGTCGGCCCCGAAGCGCGCTTCATGCACCAGGGCATGACCAGCTCCGACGTGCTCGACACCACGCTCAACGTCCAGCTGGTCAAGGCCGCCGACATCCTGCTGGAAGACCTTGATGCCCTGCTCGCCGCAATCAAGCGCCGCGCCGAGGAGCACAAGTACACCCCCACCATCGGCCGCAGCCACGGCATCCATGCCGAGCCGGTGACTTTCGGCCTCAAGATGGCCGAAGCCTATGCCGAATTTGCGCGCTGCAAGAAGCGCCTGATCGCCGCCCGCGAGGAAGTCGCCACCTGTGCGATCTCGGGCGCGGTGGGCACCTTCGCCAACGTCGACCCGGCGGTGGAACAGTACGTCGCCGACAAGATGGGCCTCGAAGTGGAGCCGGTCTCCACGCAGGTCATCCCGCGCGACCGCCACGCCATGTTCTTCGCGGTACTGGGCGTGATCGCCAGCTCGATCGAACGCCTCGCCATCGAAGTGCGCCACCTGCAGCGCACCGAAGTGCTGGAAGCGGAAGAATACTTCTCGCCGGGCCAGAAGGGCTCCTCGGCGATGCCGCACAAGCGCAACCCGGTGCTCACCGAAAACCTCACCGGCCTCGCCCGCGTCGTCCGCTCGTCGGTGACCCCGGCGATGGAAAACGTCGCGCTCTGGCACGAGCGTGACATCTCGCACTCCTCGGTCGAGCGCTTCATCGGCCCGGACGCGACGATCACCCTCGACTTCGCGCTGGCCCGCCTCACCGGCGTGATCGACAAGCTGCTCGTCTATCCCGAGCGCATGCAGAAGAACCTCGACCGCATGGGCGGCCTCGTCCACTCGCAGCGCGTGCTGCTGGCGCTGACCCAGGCCGGCCTGACGCGCGACCAGTCGTACCGCCTGGTGCAGCGCAACGCGATGAAGGTCTGGGAATCGGACGGCCAGCTCTCGCTGCTCGAACTGCTCAAGGCCGACGAGGAAGTCACGGCCGCCCTGCCGGTCGAAGTGATCGAGGAGAAGTTCAACCTCGATTACCACTTCAAGCAGGTCGACACGATCTTCGCGCGCGTTTTCGGGAACTAAGCTCCCGGCCGACACTTCCCATGGCCGCCAATCGCGCTTAGCATTGCGCGATTGGCGCGACCAGACTTGCAGAACCAGCTGCAGGAATTGCCGGAGGAAGCATGAATATCATCCGCACCGTGCTGTGGATTGCCCTGACCGCGATCCTTGTCGCCTTCATCGCCATGAACTGGGCCAAGGTACCGGTCAATTTCTGGCCGCTCGACGACGGCAACTACGTTCACTTCGAATGGCCGGTCGGTTTTGTCGCCCTGTTGTTCTTCGGCCTCGGCATGCTGCCGGTGTGGCTCTACCTGCGTGCGGTGCGCTGGCGGCTGGGCCGCCGCATCGCCACGCTGGAGAACTCGCTGCGCGCCAGTTCGATGCCCTCGATGACGGCGCCTGCCAGCGTGCCCGAAGCCGCCCACACCCTAGATCCCTCCCTCGACCCTACGCCGGAAGTCTGATCCCATGAACCACAATCCCGTCTACCTCGCGCTCGACCTGCCCCGCCTCGACGCTGCCGAAGCGCTGGCCCGCAAGGTCGCCGGGCACATCGGCGGGATCAAGCTGGGGCTCGAATTCTTCTGCGCCCATGGCCACCACGGCGTGCACGAACTGCACAAGCTGGGCCTGCCGATCTTCCTCGACCTCAAGCTGCACGACATTCCCAACACGGTGGCCGGCGCGATGCAGGCGATCCACGTGCTGCAGCCCTCGATCGTCACCATCCACGCCGCCGGTGGCCGCGCGATGATGGAAGACGCCAAGGCCGCCGCGGGCGAGAACTGCAAGGTCGTGGCCGTCACCGTGCTGACCAGCCTCGACGGTGACGACCTCGCCTCGATCGGCGTCAACGACCAGCCCCACGCGCAGGCCCTGCGCCTTGCCGAACTGGCGCACTCGTCCGGTCTCGACGGCATCGTCTGCTCCGGCCACGAAGTCGGCGCGGTGCACAAGCAGTGGAAGGACGGCTACTTTGTCGTCCCCGGACTGCGCCCGCACAATGCCGGCAACGGCGACCAGAAGCGCATCGTCACCCCGCGCCAGGCCCGCGACGACGGCGCCAGCGTGCTGGTGATCGGCCGCCCGATCAGCCGCGCCGAAGACCCGCTGGCCGCCGCCCGCGCCATCGAGGCCACGCTCTGACGCAAATTCCCGGGCCGGGCCAAGGCTGACGCCGCCCGGCTCCGTCTCTCCGTTCATCCCCCGGAAATGCACGGTTCAGCGCCGCGCAACCTCCCGGGCGGCAGACCATTGATCCGGTCCTGATGGCCCGATCATGATGGATGGAGAGTGCGACTGATGAATTCCCCCCGACTGCTTGCCGCGACCGCCTTTGCCGCCCTGGCGCTGGCCAGCGCCCCTGCCGCCATGGCGCAGCAGAGCGTTCCCGCAATCGAAGCCGGCCACACCCTGCTCACCGTCAATGCCGAAGGCGCGACCACCCGCACCCCGGACATGGCGAGCTATTCGGCCGGCGTCACCTCGCAGGGCACGACCGCCAGCGAGGCGATGGGCGCCAATTCGCAGGCCATGGCCCGCGTGATCGCCGCGCTGAAGAAGGCCGGCGTGGCGGACAAGGACATCCAGACCACCAACCTCAGCCTCAATCCGGTCTATGCCGAACCCAGGCGCCAGCCCGACGGCAGCTTCTCGGGCGAGCCACGCGCAATCGTCGGCTACCAGGCGACCAACACCGTCACCGTGCGTCAACGTAAATTGGCAGACACCGGCAAGGTGATCGACGCGCTGGTGACGGCGGGTGCCAATCAGGTGAACGGCCCGGACTTCACGCTGTCGCAGCCCGAAGCCGCGCAGGACGAAGCCCGCACCGACGCGATCCGGACCGCGCGCGCCCGCGCAGACCTCTATGCCCGCGCCGCCGGGCTACGGGTCGTGCGGATCGTCTCGATCAGCGAGAGCGGCGGCTATGCGCCGATGCCGGTGATGTACGCCCGCAAGGCGGAAATGGCCTCGCTCGCCTCCGCGCCGCCGGTTGCCGCCGGTGAACTGCAGATGTCGGTGAACGTCACCGTCCAGTTCGAACTCGGGCAGTAAAAGTTCGCTTGAAAATTCGCTGAAGGCGAATTTTGCGGCACCGGCCCTCTCCCGTCCCGAAGAAGACGAAAAGGTCCGGGGGACCTTTCCGCTGAGGGGGCCGACCACCCGGCAGGGTATTCTCATGGGTGGTCGGGTGGGGGAGAGGGCCGGTGCCGCGCTAAAAATGCCCCACGGGCATTTTTCAGACCAAACGGTCAGTTCATCATCATGTCCTGCGACTGGATGTTGTAGCCGACCAGCGCCATGTGCCCGCCGTCCCCCTTGCGATAGACAAACTGCTCGACCCCGCTGCCGTGCTCGAACGTCGTCTGCATGGTGAGGCTCACGAACGTGCCGCCGGTGGTGGCATTGGTGTTCCAGCCGACCTGCTTGCTTGAACGGACTTTGCCCAGCTTGCGGTGCACCGCATCGATCAGCATGCCGAACTGCGCCGGCTGGGTCGCCTTGCGGAAGTCGGGATCGGCGGCCTTCCAGATTTCCTGAGACCGTCCGGCGTCAAGCGCGCGGTGGAACCTGGCCACCTCCATCTGCGCGTCCGCGAACGACTCCTTCATGCCGCACCCCGCCAGCATTGCGGCAGCGGCAAATGGCATTAGATAGCGGCCAATTCGCTTCATCATCGGTCCCCTGCATGTCAGGACCGCAATCTAGGCCAGAAAATCCAATGCCAACAGCGGCAATCAAGATCTGCGGGATCAGCACCAGCGAGGCGCTCGAGGCAGCGATCCGCGCGCGCGCCGATCATGCCGGCTTCGTGTTTTTCGCGAAGAGCCCCCGCAACGTCACGCCCGCGCAGGCCGCACAGCTGGCGGAGCGTGCGGAAGGGCGAATCGGCCGCGTCGGCCTGTTTGTCGATGCCGATGACGCCGCGATCGCGCAGGCCGTGGCCAGCGCCCGTCTCGACGCCTTCCAGCTGCACGGCAGCGAAACCCCGCAGCGAGCCGCCGAATTGCGCGCGCGCTACGGCGTGGCGGTGTGGAAGGCGCTCTCCGTCGCCACGGCGGAAGATGCCGCCAAGGCCGCTGCCTATGCCGGTGCAGTCGATCTGGTGCTGTTCGATGCCAAGACGCCCAAGGGCACGCTGCCCGGCGGGATGGGCCTCAGCTTCGACTGGAAGCTGGTCGCGGGCTGGAAAGGCCCGGTGCCATGGGGCCTTGCGGGCGGGCTGACGCCCGATAATGTCGCCGAGGCCGTGCGCCTCACCGGAACGCCGTTGGTGGACACCTCTTCGGGGGTCGAGAGCGCGCCGGGCATCAAGGACCTCGACCGCATCGACGCTTTTGTGCGCGCCGTTCGCAGCGCCTGAGAGACCGTTTGAACATCCGCCATGGGCGGATTTTACGGCCCCAGCCCACTCCCCCACCCGACCACCCATCAGGATACACTCGTGGGAGGTCGGGTGGGGGCGTGGGCTGGGGCCGCCTCGAAAATGCCCCTCGGGCATTTTTCAAACGGACTCTGAGTTACAGCCCACGCCCCAAACAAGAAAGGGCGGCCCCCTCATGGGCCGCCCTTCCCTGGCTTACGCTCGCGGTGGAGCGATTCCGCTCAGGTGCCTCCGGCCCGACGCCTCGGTGGCGAAACCGGGCCGGAAGCAGCCAGATCAGAACTTCACGCCAACGCCGACGAGGCCGACGTCTGCATCGGGGGTGTTGTCGCCCACGAGCAGGTGCTTGTATTCAGCCTTGGCGTAGAAGCGGTTGTCGAGAGCCTGCTCGACGCCGCCGCCGACAGCAACGGCGCTGTTGCCGTACTTGGCGAACTTCGACTGCCAGGTCGAGTTGGCATAGAGCTTGGTGGTCGGGGTGATCTTGTAGCCGACGCGGCCACCGGCGCCCCACGAAACGCGGGTGTCGCTGGTCAGCACCTTGTCGGCCGAACCTTCAACGCCCACGAAGAACTTGCTGCCCAGGTCGTAGTCGTAGCCGACTGCGACGCCTGCGACTGCTTCGCTGTCGCTGCCGTCCCAGATGATGCCGGTGCGGGCTTCGACGCGCGCTTCATTGGCCAGAGCGGGGGTGGCGACGGCTGCGGCTGCAACGGCAGCCAGCGAAACGAGTGCGATACGCATTGTATTTTCTCCAGTATTTTCCCCGGCCCTCACCGGGGAGCCGCCCGCTGCGCTTCCTTTCCTTTCGCTCAGATGAACGAAATAATTCATAATTGCCCTGAAACGTCATGAAACTGCCACTTTCGGACACTATATTGCCATTAACGTTTGCACCGTTGCGTCATTTGCAATTGAATTCAGGCGGCTCATCCCCATGCAAACGATTATCGGCGAAGGCGCTGGACTTGGCCGCCGCGCTCTGCCAATCGCCCCGATCATGACCACGCACGCGCCTGTGAACAGCTTCCGCGCCCTGCCCGACGAGACCGGCCACTTCGGCCAGTTCGGCGGTCGCTACGTCGCCGAAACGCTGATGCCGCTGATTCTCGATCTCGAGAAGGAATACCGGAAAGCACAGCAGGACCCCGCGTTCTGGGCTCAATTCGATGCGCTGATGAAGGATTTCGTCGGCCGCCCGAGCCCGCTCTACTTCGCCCCGCGCATGACCGACTATTTCCGCGCCAAGGCCCCCGTCGGCCCCAATGGCGAAAAGCGCGGCCCGAAGATCTACTTCAAGCGCGAAGAGCTGAACCACACCGGCGCGCACAAGATCAACAACTGCATCGGCCAGATCCTGCTCGCCATCCGCATGGGCAAGACCAAGATCATCGCCGAGACCGGCGCGGGCCAGCACGGCGTCGCCACCGCCACCGTCGCCGCGCGATTCGGCCTGCCCTGCAAGATCTTCATGGGCGCCAAGGACATCGAGCGCCAGAAGCCCAACGTGTTCCGCATGAAGCTGCTGGGCGCCGAAGTCGTCTCCTGCGAAAGCGGTTCGCAGTCGCTGAAGGACTCGATGAACGACGCGCTGCGCCACTGGGTCGCCAACGTCCACGACACCTTCTACATCATCGGCACCGCCGCCGGCCCGCACCCCTATCCGGAGCTGGTGCGCGATTTCCAGTCGATCATCGGCAAGGAAACCCGCGAACAGATGCTGGAGAAGGAAGGCCGCCTGCCTGACATGCTGGTGGCCCCGGTGGGCGGCGGATCGAACGCGATCGGCCTGTTCCACCCCTTCCTCGACGATCCCGAAGTGGCGATGACCGGCATCGAGGCGGGCGGCCACGGCGTCGACACCGACAAGCACGCCGCCTCGCTGACCGGCGGCAAGCCCGGCATCCTCCACGGCAACAAGACCTACCTGCTGCAGGACGAGGACGGCCAGATCACCGAGGCGCACTCGATCTCGGCCGGTCTCGACTATCCGGGGCTCGGGCCGGAACACTCGTGGCTGCACGAGAGCGGCCGGGTGAAATACGTGCCGATCAACGACGATCAGGCGCTGGAGGCGTTCCAGCTCTGCTGCGAACTGGAAGGCATCATCCCGGCCCTCGAAAGCGCCCACGCCCTTGCCGCGCTGCCGCAGCTGACGGCTCAGATGGACGAAGACAAGCTGCTCGTCGTCAACCTCTCCGGCCGCGGCGACAAGGACATCTTCACCGTCGCCGAAGCGCTGGGCGTGGAGCTTTAACGCAGGCCGTACTGGAGGGCAGTGAACGGATTTATGTCAGTAGCAAAGCCAGCCGCGATCATCGCCTGCCTGACCTTGCTGCTGTACATTCCGGTATGGCTTGCGGTCGGAACATGGCTCTATCCCCACACCCATCCCGAGTACTGGATCTGGACCGTCCCAAGCCACATTCTTCCGATCTCGGCCGTGATCGCATCATTGATCGTCGCTTTGACGCACTGGATTAAGAACCACCGATGACCCGCTTCGAAACCGCATTCGCCAAAGGCCCCGCGCTCGTCTGCTTCATCACCGGGGGTGACGGCGACACTGCCGCCAATCTCGACGCGCTGGTCGAAGGCGGCGCCGACGTGATCGAACTCGGCATGCCGTTCACCGATCCGATGGCCGACGGCCCGGCAATCCAGGAAGCGAACATCCGCAGCCTCGACGCGGGCACCAGGACCGCCGACGTGTTCCGCATGGCGAGCGAATTCCGCGCCCGCCATCCACAGGTTCCGCTGGTGCTGATGGGCTATGCCAACCCGATGATCGCCCGCGGCGGCGAGTGGTTCGCGGACGAATGCGCCAGGGCCGGAGTGGATGGCGTGATCTGCGTCGACATCCCGCCCGAGGAAGATGCCGAGCTCGGTCCCGCCCTGCGCGGCAAGAACGTCTCGCTGATCCGCCTTGCCACCCCCACCACCGATGCCGCGCGCCTTCCGGCCGTTCTCAATGGCTCCTCGGGGTTCCTCTACTATGTCTCTGTCGCCGGTGTTACCGGCATGCAGCAGGCCGCACAGGGCTCGATCAAGGACGCCGTGGCCAGGCTCAAGGCCGCCAGCACGATCCCCGTCGCGGTCGGTTTCGGCGTGCGCACGCCCGAACAGGCGAGCCAGATCGCCAAAGTGGCGGACGGCGTGGTCGTCGGCTCGGCACTGGTCGATCTGGTCAAGCAGCACGGCACCGAAGCCCCCGCCCATCTGCGCGCGCTGACCGCGGCGCTGGCCGAAGCGGTCCACGCCGAGCGCTGATCCCCTGAAATTCGTCATTGCGCAAAGCATGACGACACAGCAATCCCATGCATCGCGGCGGCCGCCAAGGCTTGCCGCGATGTGCATTTCCGGACGGATGCCATGAAAGACTTCGCCACCTCCGCAGACCCGCGCGTCCAGGCCCAGCTTGATCGCCTCGCCGCGCTCTCGATCCCGCAAGGCCGTCTCGGGCTGGAGACGATCCACGCGCTGCTCGACCGGCTCGGCAATCCGCACAGGCGCCTGCCGCCGACGTTCCATGTCGCCGGAACCAACGGCAAGGGATCGACCTGCACGTACCTGCGCTTCATGCTGGAAGCACAGGGCCTCAAGGTCCATTCGGCCACCAAGCCGCATCTGGTACGCTACAACGAGCGTATCCGCCTTGCCGGCAAGCTCATCTCCGACGAAATGCTGGCCGACCTGCTGCGCGAAGTGCTCGACGCGGGCGAAGACCTCGGCCCCAGCTTCTTCGAGGTGACGACGGCGGCGATCTTCCTCGCCTTTGCCCGCGAACCGGCGGATGCCTGCGTGATCGAGGTCGGCCTCGGCGGGCGGCTCGACGCCACCAATGTCCTCGACCATCCGGCCGCCTGCGGCATCGTCACTCTCGGCATCGACCATGAAGCCTTCCTGCTGCGCCCCGAAGCAGGCGCACCGGAAGCCCCGCTGGCCCGCATCGCCTTCGAAAAGGCAGGCATCGTGCGCGGCCCGGCCCCGCTCGTCACGCTGAGCTATCCGGAAAGCGCCACGCTCGAGATCGAGCGCGCCGCACTCACCGCCGGTGCGCCGCTCCACATGCGCGGGCGCGACTGGGATGCGACCGTTGGCGATATGATCGAATATTCCGACCGTCACGGCGAACTCACCCTGCCGCTGCCCACCCTTCCCGGCACGCATCAGGCCGAGAACGCCGCGCTGGCCGTCGCCATCCTGCGCCATCAGGACCGCGTCAGCGTCTCCCCCGAAGCCATGGCCGAGGGCATCCGCAACGCGAAATGGCCCGCCCGGCTCCAGCACCTCGGCAACGGCCCGCTGACGCGCCATGCCGGCGCCCGCGAGGTCTGGCTGGACGGCGGCCACAACCCCGACGCGGGCCTTGCCATCGCCCGCCATTTCGCGGGCCAGCGGCTCCATCTCGTGATCGGGATGCTCGCCAACAAGGACCCGCGCGCCCTCACCGCCCCGCTCGCAGCAAGCATCGCCAGCATTCATGCCGTGCCGGTTCCCGGGCATGACTGCCACGGCCCGGCCAGTTTCGGCCCCTCCGCCGGTGCGGCCGAAAGCGTCGCGGCGGCATTGGCCGCCCTGCCCGGCGACGGTCTGCCGGTCCTGATCGCCGGATCGCTCTATCTCTCCGGCGTGGTGCTGGAGGCGAACGCGGAAATTCCCGACTGATCCGCGCTTACCCGGGCAATTTCCCGAAGGGCAGCAACTTGAGCGCCAGCGCCGCAGCCGCCTTGCCGTCGTTCGCGCGCAAGGCGGGCAGCATGGAGATGGCCGCACGCTTGAGGATCGCATCCAGCGGCGTCGGCGTCTGACCGGCAGCGGCGGCCTCGGCAAACCGGCGCGTCGCGGCCACGGAGCCATGATCGCTGCGGATCTGCATCAGGGCCGCCAGTCCCGGATAGAACGCCCGGTTGCCGCCCAGATCGACGGCACGGGTCAAGGCCGAAAGGCCCTGGTCCTTCTTTGCCCCCAGCGCCGTCCGCGCCAGGAAGCCGCCGAGTTCATCCACCGCGCCGAGGTGCCAGGCCGCTATCGCCATCTGCACTTCGGCATCGCGCGGGTTCTGTGCCAGGAGCTTCTGGAACACGTCCAGCGAGGCGCGCACGTCCGTCCGGCTGTGGGTCAGCTTGCCCCGATAGCCGATGGCGACGCCGCGTTGCAGCGCCGCCTCGCGGTCTCCCGGATGGACGGCAAGCGCCCGGTCCGCCGCGGTGATGGCGCTGCCGATCAATTGCAGCGCGCGGGCCTTGTCGTCGGTCTTGAACGCGGCAGCCGTCAGAATATCGCGCGGCGTCTCCGCCAGCACCTGAACCGGCGCGACGATCGCCAGGCCCAGCGCGGGAAGCAATGCCCCCCGCCGCAGCCTGGCCAGTGCAAGGAAGATCGTTCGTAGCATCAAACACTTTCTCCCGAATGGTCAGCCGCGCACCCGCCCGATTTTCATACTGTCAGGAAGACTGGTCCGCCTCCAGCTCCGCCCTGTCCTCGCCCGCCGTGCCCATCGCCTGATCGACGAGGCCGGTGCGGCACATCCACCAGAACAGCACGATGCCCGGCAGCGAGGCAACCGTCGTCAGCAGATAGAAGTTCACGTAGCCCATCGCCTCGATCAGCGCGCCCGCCGTCGTGCCGGTAAGCAGACGGCCAACCACGCTCGCCGCAGCCGAGATCAGCGCGTATTGCGCGGCGGTATAGCGAAGATCGCACAGCGCCGAGAAATAGGCGATCACCACCACGCCGCCATAACCCGACGCGATGTTCTCGAAGCCGATCGCGCCCGCCATGCCCCAGTTGCTGTGCCCGGCCGCCGCCAGCGCCGCAAAGCTGAGGTTGGAGGCGCCCATCAGGATCAGCGAGATCAGCACCGAACGCTTGAGTCCCATCTTCGCGAAAGCCACCCCGCCGATGAACACGCCGATCAGGTAGGCCCAGAAACCAAGACCCACGTCATAAAGCGCAATCTCGTCGTTCGAGAACTTGAGGTCGTCGAACAGCAGGCGGAAGGTCAGGTTCGCCAGCGTGTCGCCGATCTTGTGGACGAGGATGAAGGTCAGCACCAGCACCGCGCCATTCCGGCGGAAGAACTCGGCAAACGGCCCGGCGATGGAGTTCCACACTTCCACCACGCCGCGCTTCTCGACCACGACCTTGCGGCGCATCGGCTCGCCAAGGACCATCGCCGTCAGCATCGCGGGAAGCGCGAAGAAAGCGCAGGCGGCATAGCCCGCGCTCCAGCCATGGCGGGCCGAGACCACCAGCGCCAGCGCGCCGGCGCCGGCCGAACCGATACGCCAGCCGTACTGGCTCATGCCCGATCCGGTGCCGAGCTGGTAAGGCTTGAGCGTCTCGATGCGGTAGGCGTCGATCACGATATCGAAACTGGCGCCGGCCACGCCCACCAAGATGGCGGCGATCACGGTCGCGGAAATGTCGGCGGCAGGATCGACGAAGGCGAGGTTCAGCACCGCCGCGATCACGAACAGGCCGCAGACCATCATCCACGAGACGCGCTGGCCCATGCTGCCCAGCACCGGCAGGCGCACGCCGTCGATGATCCAGGCCCAGAAGACCTTGAGGTTGTAGACGAGGAAGGCGAGCGTGAAGGCCGTGACCGTCTTCTTGTCGATGCCGTCCTGCGCGAGGCGCGTGGTGAGCGTCGCGCCGATCATCGCATAGGGGAAACCGGAGGACAGCCCCAGCGCGAACGAGGCCAGCGATTCTTTCTCGACATAGGGTTTGACCGCATCCCAGACGCCGCGACGTTGTTCGATACTTTGGGCGTCCACGCAGTGATCTCCGGTTTCGACACGCGAATATGCTGATTTGCCGCACCCTAACGCGCCCTTGGCGCAAGGGAAGGCTGGATGAAGCGACGATCAACAGGTATGGGCGGGCAAATGTCCAAACCTCCTTTCAAATCCGGCGGCCCGAAGCGTGGCGGCGGTGGTTCGCGTGATGGCTCTTCGCGCGACGGTTCTTTCCGCAGCGGTCCGCGTGGCGGCAACTCCCGGGGCGATGCCCCACGCGATCGCGGCGCCCGCGGTGAAAGCCGGTATGGCGACGGCACCTACAGCACCGGGCGTGAAGACCGGCGCGGCGACAAGCCCACCTTCCATCGTGGCCCCCGCAAGCCCGAGGATGCAAAGCCATATGGCAGCAAGCCTTCCGGCGACCGCGGCCGCGAGGACCGGGGCGGTTTCACGCGTGACGGCCAGCGCGGCGACCGGCCTGCTTATGGGCGGGGTCCGCGCAAGGATGACGGCGCCAAGCCCTATGGCGGCAAGCCCTATGGCGGCAAGCCCTATGGCGGCAAGCCCTATGGCGGCAACGCGCGCAGCGATCGCGATGCCGGCGACTATGGCAGCAACGAACGCCCCTGGAGCAACCGCAACCGCGACGATCGCCGCGATACGCCGCAAGGCGCGCGCAGCGAACGCCCAGCCTTCGGCCGAGGTCCGCGCAAGGACGATGACCGCAAGACCTTCGGCGGCAAGCCCCACGGCAGCCGTGACGGCGGCGAGCGCCCCCGCAGCGACCGTTTTGCCGGTGATCGCTTCGGCAAGGACCGTTTCGCCAACGATCGGCCGCGCGACGATCGCCCCCGTGAAGAACGCCGCCCCCGCCCCGTTCGCGCCGCACCGCGCGCCGCTGCGCCCACGGCCAAGACCCCTGGCATGCCCGTGCGCGAAGGCGAACGCATCGCCAAGCTGCTCGCCCGTGCCGGTGTCGCCAGCCGCCGCGAGGCCGAGCGGCTGATCATCGAAGGCCGCGTGCGCCTTGGAGAAGATCTGATCGAAACCCCCTCCACCGTGCTGCCGAACCTGCGCGGCGTGACGGTCGACGGCAATCCCGTGCGCGATGCCGAGGAAACCCGCCTCTTCATCTTCCACAAGCCCTCCGGCCTCATCACCGCCGAGCGCGACCCGATGGGCCGCCCGACGATCTACACCGCGCTGCGCAACGCGCTGCCCGATGATTCGGGCCGCGTGATGCCGATCGGCCGCCTCGACCTCAACACCGAGGGCCTGCTGCTGCTGACCAACGACGGCGAGTTCAAGCGCCAGCTCGAACTGCCCGCCACCGGCGTGCCGCGCACCTACCGCGCCCGCACCTTCGGCGATATTTCGCAGGCCCAGCTCGAGGACCTCATCGAAGGCATCGAGATCGAAGGCGTTGTCTACGGCAAGATCGACGCCAACATGGAGCGCCGCACCGGACGCAACCAGTGGGTCGAGATGACCCTGACCGAAGGCAAGAACCGCGAAGTGCGCCGCGTTCTGGAGCACCTCGGACTGCAGGTCAGCCGCCTGATCCGCATTTCCTACGGACCGTTCCGCCTGCTCGACCTGCCCAAGGGCATGGTCGTGGAAGTCTCGCCCCGGGAACTCGAGAACTTCCGCCGCACGCTGCCGGACGCCAAGGCATGAAGCCTGCCAGTGCCCGGGGCAATGTACGGACCGGCCTGCGCATCGTCGCTGGTGAATGGCGCGGCCGCAAGCTGGCCGCGCCCGAAGGCGATGCCACGCGCCCGACCGCGGACCGCACCCGCGAGACGCTGTTCTCGATGCTGGCAAGCCGCCTCGGGACATTGGAGGGGCTGAAAGTGGCCGATCTCTTTGCCGGATCGGGCGCACTCGGCCTCGAGGCGCTTTCGCGCGGCGCCGCGCACTGCCTGTTCGTCGACCAGGACCCCGGCGCGATCCGGGCGATCCGCACCAACATCGCCAATCTGCGCGCGCAGGGGCAGACCGACGTGCGCGCAAGCTCGGCCCTGTCGCTTGGCCCCGCCAAGGACACGCTGGACCTCGTCCTGCTCGATCCACCTTACGACACCGGCGCCGGTGCCGTGGCGGTCGACAAGCTCAACCGCCTCGGCTGGATCGGCGAGCAGACCTGGGTCTGCATCGAAACCGGCCGCGACGAGACGTTCGCGATCAAGGGCTTCGAAGTGGAGTCCACGCGCGATGTCGGCAAGGCCCGGCTGCATATCCTGCGCCGCGTCCCGGCCTGACGCTTCAGGTTACATTTCCATACTTCAAGGGGTGCCTTTGCCGACCGCAAGGCACCCCTTTTGCGTTTGGTTACCTTTTGCGTTTGGTTACCTTTAGCCATCACCGGCGGTTACTTTTCCATACCACACTCAGTCACTTTTTCATGCTGGCAGGCCGCCCCGGCCAGTCCCTCATCGGCCTGTTGCCGAAGTGCAGGCCTGCCTGCCGGGGGTTGATGCAGCTATCGACGACGGTCTTCGAGCAGACCTTGTAGCTCTGCCCGTCTACCGTCACTTCGGAGGGATAGCCGCGGGATTCGCGGACCGAGGCGCCCGCCCGGTGATGCGGCGAGGCAGCCAGAGCCGAACCTGCGGTGGGAATGAGGGCGGCCGCTGCGGCCAGCACCACGATGGAGCGATAAAACATCCGGACTTCTCCATGGATGACAGCCGCACGCTCATCGTGACAATGCGCGCCCTCCGCTTCGGTTCCCGGCAAACCGGCGGGGATTGTTCTCCAGGCCTGGCGAAGCGGCCTTGCACGCCCCGCCCCCGTTCTCTAGATGTTCACGGGTGAACGATCTGCAATCCCCCGTGCCCGACGCCTCTTCCGACCCGCTCATCGACGGGCTGAACCCGCCCCAGCGCGAGGCAGTTCTGACCACCGAGGGCCCGGTGCTGATGCTGGCGGGTGCCGGTACCGGCAAGACGGCGGCGCTCACCCGCAGGCTGGCGCATCTGGTGCGCAGCCGCCTGGCGTGGCCAAGCGAGATTCTCTGCGTCACCTTCACCAACCGCGCCGCGCGCGAAATGCGCGAGCGTGTCGGCCAGTTGATCGGCCCGGCGGTCGAGGGCATGCCCTGGCTCGGCACTTTCCACGCGATTGCCGCCAAGATGCTGCGCCGCCACGCCGAACTGGTCGGCCTCCAGCCCAATTTCACGATCATCGACACCGACGATCAGCTGCGCGTGCTGAAGCAGCTGATCCAGGCCGAAGGGATTGATGAGAAGCGCTGGCCCGCGCGCCAGCTCGCCGGTTGCATCGATCGCTGGAAGAACCGCGGCCTCAACCCCGCCGATCTTGATGCCGGAGAGAACGAATCCTACGCCAACGGGCGCGGGCAGAAGTTCTACCAACTCTATCAGGACCGCCTGAAGACGCTGAACGCCTGCGATTTCGGCGATCTTCTGCTGCACATGCTGAACATCCTGCGCACCCACCGCGAAGTGCTGGAGCAATACCAGCAGCGTTTCAAATACGTGATGGTGGACGAGTATCAGGACACCAACCAGGTCCAGTACCTCTGGCTGCGCCTCATCGCGCAAGTCCGCAAGAACATCTGCGTGGTGGGCGATGACGACCAGTCGATCTACTCCTGGCGTGGCGCGGAAGTGGCCAATATCCTCAAGTTCGAGAAGGACTTCCCCGGCGCGAAAGTGATCCGGCTGGAGCAGAACTACCGCTCCACCCCGCAGATCCTTGCCGCCGCCTCGGGCCTGATCGGCGAGAATACCCAGCGCCTCGGCAAGACGCTGTGGACCGAGCGCCACGCGGGCGACAAGGTGCGCGTGATCGGTGTCTGGGACGCCCCCGAGGAAGCCCGCCGTGTCGGCGACGAGATCGAGCGGCTGGAACGCGAAGGCGCCGCGCTCGACCAGATCGCCATCCTCGTGCGCGCGCAGTACCAGACGCGCGAGTTCGAGGACCGCTTCATCGCGATCGGCATGAAGTACCGCATCGTCGGCGGCTTCCGCTTCTACGAGCGCGCCGAAATCCGCGACGCCCTCGCCTACTTGCGCGTCATCGCCCAGCCGGCGGACGACCTTGCCTTCGAGCGCATCTACAACGCCCCCAAGCGCGGTCTCGGGGCCAAGGCGCTGGAGGCGCTGCACACGCTTGCCCGCCGGCGCGCGATTCCGCTCGCCATGGCCGCGATCGAAATCGCCGATACCGACGAACTGCCCGCCCGCGCCCGCAACACCTTCCTCTCGCTGATGCGCGACTTCGCCCGCTGGCGCGATCTTTCCGCCACCGAGAACCCGGCCGACCTCATGCGCACCGTGCTCGACGAGAGCGGCTATACCGACGCGCTGCAGGCGGAAAAGACGCCCGAGGCGAACGGACGGCTGGAAAACCTCGTCGAACTCGCGCGCGCCATGGAAGAGTATGAAAGCCTCGGCGATTTCCTCGAACACGTGAGCCTGGTGATGGACAACGAGGCCGCCTCGGACGAGGAAAAGGTCACGATCATGACCATGCATGCCGCCAAGGGGCTGGAATTCGACAACGTGTTCCTGCCGGGCTGGGAGGAAGGCGTGTTCCCCTCGCAGCGCTCGATGGACGAAGGCGGCCTCGCCAGCCTCGAGGAAGAGCGCCGGCTTGCCTACGTCGCGATCACGCGGGCACGGCGCAAGTGCACGATCCTCCACGCCGCCAATCGGCGCATCTATGGCCAGTGGACCAGTTCCATCCCCTCGCGCTTCATTGCCGAACTGCCCGAGGATCACGTCGACAGCGAAACCACGCTATCGGGCGGCGCTTCGCTGTGGAGGGCGCAGTGGAGCGAACATGCCGATCCCTTCGCCGAAGTCGCCCGCGCGCAGCCTGCCCGCACGATGACGCGCGGGCCCGGCTGGCAGCGCGCAGCGGCGCAGGACTACGATCCCAAGCCGCGCCGTATCCCCGAATCGACCCGCAGCGCCGCCAGCTTCGCCTCGAAACCGCGCACCGACATCGAAGTCGGCGCCCGCGTGTTCCACGAGAAGTTCGGCTACGGCAAGGTCACCGGGCAGGAAGGCAACAAGCTGGAGATCGACTTCGAACAGGCCGGCGCCAAGCGTGTGCTTGACAGCTTCGTGAAGCCTGCCAGCGACGTCTGAAGCCGGCTCAGACGAGCCCCGGGATCAACCGCGAACGAACCTTCTCGGCATATGCACGGTAAGCCGGATCGGCGCGCAGGACCTTCTCCTCCTCGTCCGTGCGCATCCACAGCAGGATCCACGCCAGCGCATAGACCGCCAGGTTCCAGGCCGAAAGATAAAGCATCAGATAGCCGATGTGGTTGATGATGTAGGCCATGTACATCGGATGGCGCACCAGACGGTACACGCCGCCGCTTTTCACGCCGCGATTGGCCGCCACCACCCCGAAGCTGCGGCGCAGCGACAGCTTGGCGAGGATCGACAGGGCAACGCCGCCCAGGATCATCGAGGTCGAGACCAGATCCGGCACCAGCTGGACACCCCTGGGTACGATCAGCAGGCCCGCCGCCGTACCGCCGAAACCCACCAGCACCGGCTTGACCCCGGTCGCCACGTCGCCGGGCCGCTGCAGCAGGATCAGCACCACACCAAGCAATTCGGCCACCAGAAACACCACCAGCTGCGGGTGCTGCGGCATGGCCGGAAGCAGGCGCCAGACCACCATGTAGGCCAGCAGGATCATGAACGCGCATTCGGCAAGATGAAGCAGGCGAGGCAAAGTCATCGAAGTCCCCCGTCCCCCGCCGCAACGGCCGGGCACACGGAACAGCTAGCGCCACATTGGTAAACAGGCATTTAAGCGGCGACCAGCGCCCAACTCATTGCCAGGCGTTTAGGATCGGGAAACCATGATGCCCTAGGATCGCGGCCAGTTCCTTTCGACGGGCCTCATCCTGATGCATGAAATCCTTGCCGTCCTGCGGCCCCTGTTCTTCGTCGCGCTGCTGCTCGTCCCGCTCGAGTGGTTGCTGCCCGCACGCGGCCCCGATCGCCGCACCCGCGCGGGGGTAGTCGCGGACATTCTCCATGCAACGGTGGGCACGCTCATGATCCGGTTCGGCGCCATGCTGCTGCTGGCGCTGATCGCGCCCTTCGACCCGCTCGTGCATCTGTCCGGGACGATTCCGGTCTGGCTGCAGGCGATCATTTTGCTGCTGGCCTGCGACTTCATCATCTGGTGCGTGCACCGCAGCTTCCACGCCTCGCCCTTGCTCTGGCGCTTCCACCGCATCCACCATTCCAGCCCGCACCTCGACTGGCTGGCCACCGCCCGCGTCCATCCGGTCGAACAGATCGTCTTTGCCACCGCCATGGCGCTGCCGATGTGCATCGCCGCCTTCTCGCCCACGGCCGTGGCGATCTACATGGGGTTCTACACGCTGCACGCGAACCTGCTGCATGCCGATACCCGGCTCTCGTTCGGACCGCTCGACGCCGTGTTCACGCCGCCGCGCGTGCACCACTGGCACCATGCCGACGAAGAGCACGCCTATGACAGCAACTTCGGTTCGCAACTGGTGATCTGGGACAAGCTGGTCGGCACGGCCTATCGCCCTGAAGCCGAGCGCCCTTCCCGCTTCGGCGTCGAACAGGCGCCGCCGGAAAACTTCGTCGACCACCTCGCCGCGCCGTTCCGTGCGCAGCCCGAGCTACGATCGGATAGCGGCGGCGCCGTGGCCGAAAGCGCTCACTGACCCTGCGATGCGGCGTCGATCTGCGGCAGCAGTGGATCGGGAATGTTTGCCGCCGTGCCATCCGGGGCAAGATCGAGGATCGCCTCGCCCTGCCGTGAACGCGGCTGCCAGACCGGCAGGTCCGCACCGTTGGGATCGCCCGTCTTCGCGAAGTTCACCAGATAGCCGCTGGCGATCCGCGCCATGCCGGCATCCCGATCGCTCGCCCCCGCACCATACTTGATCGCCACGGTGCCGAGAAAATAGGGAATGTCGGTCGCATGGCCCGCGCCCTTGCCGTCCTGCGGCAGTGAACTGGCGACATAACCGAAGCGATATTCCCATACCGGCACGCCCTGGTCGGCGATCAGGCCCGACAACTGGCGTGCACCCGCGATCATCCCGCCGGCAACGCCGCCGATGTCATCGCTTGTCGCGCCGATGATCATCGGCACCTGATGGAACGTGCCGGAAGCGTACGCCTTGCGCTGATCGACGGCGATGCGGCCATCCGCGAACGGGCTTGCAAAGGTGCGCGGCGCGCTCGACGGCGCGAACAGCGCCGCCAGGTTCAGCCCATCGACCACGGCATCGGCCGGAAGTGCCCGTAGTTTCGCAAGGCTTTCGGGATCGTCTGCGGCAATGCCCTTGCCTGCCGCAAAGCGCAGCCCCGCCGCCTCCGCCGATGCAAGATCGGCATCGACCAGCATCTGCCCGTCACCGCCCGACATCACCACCGCCTTGTCGAACAGCCCGTTCGCCAGCGGCGACGTGACGAGATTGTGCACCGACATGCCGCCCGCGCTCTCGCCCACGATCGTCACGTTGTCGGGATCGCCGCCGAACGCCTCGATATTGCGCTGGACCCAGGAAAGCGCCGCGATCTGGTCGAGATAGCCGTAATTGCCGAGCAGGCCGCCATCCTCCTGCGCCTGCGTCAACGCCGGATGGGCAAACGTGCCGAACCGGCCGACCCGGTAGTTGAAGCTGAAGAACAGCACGCCCTGCCGCGCGAGTTCGACCCCCGAATACGTCGGCGGCGAGGCCCCGCCATTGACGAAGCCGCCGCCATAGATCCACACCACCACCGGCAGCTTGCCCCCGGCCCGCTCCGGGCGCCAGACGTTGGCGTAGAGGCAGTCTTCCGCAGGCGGCGTGCCGAGCGGCGCGGCATCGCCGTCGAACGGCTTCTGCATGCAGTCATCGCCATATTCGCCCGCATCGCGCACGCCCTGCCACGAAGCCGCCGGCTGCGGCGCCCGCCAGCGCAAGTTGCCCACTGGCGGCGCGGCGAAGGGGATGCCCTTCCAGCTGATCACGCCGCCTTCGGCATGGCCCTGAAGCGCGCCGTTTTCCTCATGCACCAACGCCCCGGGATCGGCCGTAGCCGCACAGCCCGTCCCCAGGCCGATCGCCATCCCCAGACCCAGCGAAACGGCCAGCGCCCGCCTCATTCCCCCAAGACGCTCAGCTCGCATCAACGCCGCTCCTTGTTGCCGCTCGGGAGCCAACGCCCGAACCACTCACAAGCCCTTATAGCCAAACGAAAACGGGGAGCCAGATGGCTCCCCGTCGTATCGTGTCAGGCCAGCGCGGAAACGCCGAGGAATTCCGGGATCGGCCCGTTCCAGCCCATATCCGCGGGTTCTTCCTCGCGGCGGCGAGAGCGGCGGGCATCGCCGCGCACGGGCTTGGCATCGCGCACCGGCTTGGCTTCGACTGCAAGCCGAGCCTCGCGCTCCACCTCGCGTTCGGCGCCCCGCCCGGACGCCTTTTCCGGTGCACGTTCACGAGTTGCCCGGCGTTCGCTGCGCTCGGCACGTTCGGGACGCTCGCGCTTTTCGCGGCGCGGCTTGTCGTCACGCTCGGCGCCGCGTGCCGGAGCCGATTCCGCATCGTCGAGCGTCACGTCGAACAGCGGGATCTTGCCGCCAGTGAGTTTCTCGACGCCCTCGATCGCTTCGGCATCTTCCGGCGCGACCAGCGTGAAGGCACGGCCCGTGGCGCCGCCGCGGCCGGTACGGCCAATGCGGTGGACGTAGTCGTCCGGATGCCAGGGCGTATCGAAGTTGAACACGTGGCTCACGCCCTTCACGTCGAGACCGCGCGCGGCAACGTCGGAGGCGACGAGGATGTTGACCACCCCGTCCTTGAAGCGCTGCAACTCGGCCAGACGGGCCGGCTGGTCCATGTCGCCGTGGATTTCGCCGGCCGCGAAGCCATGGCGTTTCAGGCTCTTGGCCAGTTCACGCACGGTCGTCTTGCGGTTGGCGAAGATGATCGCGGTGGACACGTTGTCGGTGCGCAGCAGATGGCGCAGCACGTCGCGCTTCTTGCGCGAGGAGACCGTGACCTTGTGCTGGGCGATGTTGGTGTTGGTCGAGGCCGGACGCGCGACTTCGATGTACTTGGGGTTCGACAGGAAACGATCCGCCAGCTTCTTGATGACCGGCGGCATCGTTGCCGAGAACAGCAGCGTCTGGCGGTTGGTCGGCAGCTTCGAGCAGATCGTCTCGATGTCGGGGATGAAGCCCATGTCGAGCATGCGGTCGGCCTCGTCGATCACCAGCAATTCGCAGCCCGTGAGCAGGATCTTGCCGCGCTCGAACAGGTCCATCAGGCGGCCCGGCGTGGCGATCAGCACGTCGACACCGTCCTGCAGGGCCTTGACCTGGTCGCCCATCTGCACGCCGCCGATCAGCAGCGCCATCTTGAGATCGTGGTTCTTGCCGTACTTCTCGAAATTCTCGGCGACCTGGGCCGCCAGTTCGCGAGTCGGCTCCAGGATCAGCGAACGCGGCATCAGCGCGCGGCGGCGGCCGTGAGCAAGGATGTCGATCATCGGCAGCACGAAGCTGGCGGTCTTGCCCGTCCCGGTCTGCGCGATGCCGATAATGTCCTTCATCATGAGGACCGGCGGGATGGCTTGCGCCTGGATCGGAGTCGGCTCGCTGTAACCCGCGGTTTCAACCGCGTGCAGCAATTCGTCAGACAGGCCGAGATCGGCAAAGCTCATAGGCAGAATGGTTTATCCGGAGTTCAGGGAAACAAGGATATCCGCCGAGTATCGCGAGTGAGTACGGGGCGAGCCCCTTCGCGTGTCCAACGTATATCTGCGCGGGCCCTAGGCGCGAATGCCCCCGAAAGTCAAGGAAATCCGCGTAGAGGCCTGATTCGCCGCCTTCGTGCATGCCCGGGGTCAGCGACCGGACGCCACCATCTGGCGGATGCGCACCAGCTTGCAGTTCGATCCGCTGCGCGAAAGCAGCGAATCGCGCTCGACGCAGAGCTGGCCGTCCGGCGAGCGGGAGAGCAGGAAACCCGAATAGAACGAGCCCGCCCGGCAGGAGCGTTCGAGTTCCGCGCTGATGATCCGGCGATCGCGCATGAACAGCAGGAGATTGTGCTGGCCGTCCGGCTCCACCCCGGCGATCCCCGCGATCGGCAGGCACTTGCCGATCTTGCGCTCGGTGAAGCGCGGCCGCGGGTCGCGGTCCATCGGGCCATCCGGATCGACCGGCAACTGGGCACGCGGGGTGATGCGGATGGTCATGCGCTGTTCGATGCGCACCTGCCAGGCATCCTCCGGCTCCGGGTGCTGGAACGCGAAGACCGAGATGATCCCCCGCGCCGCGGAATCGGAGCGTTCGTCCGGCCAGGCATCCTCGGGCACCGCATAGCCGGGCGCGGCCCCGGCATCGGCGCGCATCGGATCCTGCACCACGCCGCGATCCGACTTGCCCGCATCCGCCTTGCCCGAATCGCTGCCCCCTGCCGCCGGCAACAGCAGCATGAACGGATAGAGCAGAATGGACGCAAGATTCATCGAAAGAGCAGATCCCCGAACAGCCCAGGCGGACCGGACCGTCCCCCTCCCTTAGTGCAAGAGCTTGAACCACCGCTTAACCCAAACGGCAAGCATCCTGGCGACGCAAATTGGGTGAAACCGGCAATGGGCTGTGCCATATCGCCAGCATGACGACGCTCACCGACAGCTCCGCCCCCCGATCCGCCCCCCGATCCGCCGCCGCCACGCGCTTCCTTGAAGAAGCCGCCGAATTGCTTGGCCCCCGCGGCTTCACTGTCGACCCGGACCTGCTGGAGCCCTGGCTGACCGACTGGCGCGGGCGTTATACCGGCAAGGCCCTCGCCCTCGCCTCGCCCGCCACCACGCAGGAAGTCGCCGCCGTGGTGGCGCTCTGCGCGCAGCACGGCATCGCCATCGTCCCCCAGGGCGGCAACAGCGGCATGTCGGGCGGCGCCACGCCCGACGACAGCGGCGAGGCCCTGCTGCTCTCGCTGCGCCGCATGACCGCGGTGCGCCAGTTTGACGTCGAGGCCCGCCAGATCACCTGCGAAGCCGGATTCGTGCTCCAGACCCTGCACGAGACCGCCGAAGCCAGGGGCCTGCGCTTCCCGCTCTCGCTCGGCGGCAAGGGTTCGGCAACCGTCGGCGGATTGATCGCTACCAATGCCGGCGGCACCCAGGTCCTGCGCCATGGCTCGATGCGGGCGCTGGTGCTGGGACTGGAGGCCGTACTTCCCGACGGGCAGGTGTTCTCGATGCTCACCCCGCTCAAGAAGGACAATCGCGGCTTCGACCTCAAGCAGGTCTTCATCGGCTCCGAAGGCACGATGGGCATCGTCACCGCCGCCACCCTCGCCCTCTCGCCCGCGGTGGCGGAGCGCGTGGTGATCTGGGCGGGCGTGCCCACGCTGGGCATGGCGCGCAAGCTGCTGCTGCACTGCGAGGCTGCCGCAGGCGACGCGCTCGAAGGCTTCGAAGTGCTGCCGCAGGCCTGCCTCGAAGCGGTGCTGGACTATCTGCCCGACGCCCGCGCCCCGCTCGAAGGCAGGCATGGCTGGCACGTCCTGATCGAAGTGGTGGCCGATCGCACCGGCGCCGATACCCTGCGGGAACGCTGCGAGACGATGATGGCCGACGCTTTCGAGGCCGAACTGCTGGAAGACGCCGCGATGTCCGCCAACGAAGCCCAGGCCGAAGCCATGTGGTTGATCCGCGAATCGATCTCCCCCGCCGAACGCGCGCGCGGCCCCGCCGTCCAGCACGACATTTCGGTGCCGGTCGAGAAGATGCCCGACTTCGTGGAGACCACCGCGCCGATGATCGAGGCCAAATGGCCTGGAACCGAGGCGATCGCCTTCGGTCATCTCGGAGACGGCAACGTCCACTACCACGTGATCGCCCCCAGCGTGACCGACGGGGCCGCCTGGCAGGCCGGAACTGGCAAGGAAATCAGCCGTTATGTCCATGATCTTGTTACGGAATGGGGCGGATCAATCTCGGCCGAGCACGGCATCGGCCAGCTCAAGAAGGACGAACTGGCACGCCTGGGCGATCCGGTCGCGCTTTCGGTGCTGCGCGCGGTGAAGCAGGCCCTCGACCCCCGGGGCCTGATGAATCCCGGCAAGCTGATCTGACCGCAGCGGGGCACCTGCCCCGACTCGCCGGATATCCCCGTTTTGCCCCGGAAGCGCGCTTGCGCCCGTGCTTTCGGGCTTCTAAAGCCACGCTCTTGGAAATTTCCCAGACTTGCGGAGAGTATCGCAATGGCCACCGCGCCGCAGAATCCTGCCCTGCCCCTGTTCTACAAGGACCTCGTGCCGCTCAATTCGCAGCAGCACGCCAGCTGGAAGACCCGTTCGACCAACAAGGCGACCTGGCTGGTCGGCGTCAACTCGGTGCCGCTCACCGTCGAGGAATTTCCGCAGGCCCAGCGCAACTACCCGATCATCTTCACCTCGGGCGAGAATCCGGTTCCGCTGATCCTCATGGGCATGAACGACGGCGTGAACGTCTTTGTCGACGATGAAGGTTCGGTCGATCAGCCGGTCTACATCCCGGCCTATGCGCGCCGCTACCCCTTCATGCTCGCCCGCCTGCGCCCGGACAGCGAAGAGCTGTCGCTCTGCGTCGATCCCTCGAGCGATCTCGTCGGCGAACTGGAAGAAGGCGAAGCCCTGTTCGCGGATGGCCAGCCCACCGAAGCGACCACCAACATGCTCAAGTTCTGCGAGAACTTCGAGATCGCTGGCACCAAGACCGCCAACTTCATGGCCGAGCTCCAGAAGCACAACCTGCTGATGGAAGGCGAGCTGAACATCGACATCGGCACCGGCCAGCCCTTCACGTATCGCGGCTTCCAGATGGTCGACGAATCGAAGCTGCGCGAAGTGCGCGGCGACGTGCTGCGCCAGTGGAACCAGAACGGCATGCTGCCGCTGATCTACGCACACCTGTTCTCGCTGGATCTCGTGCGTGACATCTTCGGCCGCCAGGTTGCCCAGGGCAAGGGCCCGCAGATTCCCGTAAACGCCTGATTCAGCGGCCTGTTTCAGGTCGCAGACACATGAAGGGGTGAGAGTTTTTTGACATTTTTGTCACACTCTCACCCCATTCTGCATCAACTCTTCTCCACAGGCTTGCAAAGCTGTTACACTTTGCTTCATTCTAAGGGTTGAATGTCGCCAAGGTCTTGCTATGTTGGGTGCACCTGATCGGCGCTACCCTCATGGCCCGGTCGGGCTGGTGCACATCGTGCACCTCCTCCCTGAACCTTGGCCACCTCGCGCACCGCGCGAGGTGGTTTTTTATTGGCCGAAATCGCAGCCCTCCCAGCACCAAGGCTTCCGGCACGCGCTACACTCCGGCCCAGCGCCATTGCCACGGCAATAGGCTCAGCCACGGCCAGGCAACTCGTACCCTAGTTTACGTAAGCACCTTCAGGCGCCCCACTCACTCAGCCGCCTGGGCCCAGCCCTTTCCGGCCAGTTCGCTGACGGCAGCCGCCAGCCGGCGCACCAGTCCTGCCAGCAGGTCCACCGTCTGCCCCATGCCTTCTCCCGGCTCCGACAGCCGCGAATCGAGATAGCATCGCCGATCGACTTCCAGCTGCAGGGCATGGATCCCCGCCGCCGGCGCCGCATGACGCTCCAGCACATAACCGCCCGCATAAGGGCGATTGTGCGCGGCAAGCTGGCGATTCGCCGCGAACCAGGAAAAGGCACAGGCCACCAGGCTGCCATGGCAGGTGGTTCCGAACCGGTCTCCCACCACAAAATGCGGCGCCTCCATGCCCGGACGCGCCTGCAGGGGCGGCATCGAATGGAGATCGACCAGCAGGGCCACGCCCCACCGATCCCGCAGCGAGGCCAGAGCCGCAGCCAGCGCCTCGTGATAGGGCCGGTGAATACCCTCGATCCGAGCGGCCAGATCGGCGCTTTCGTGCCGCCGCCGCCACAACTCCCCCACACCGGGCAGGCGCCGCGGAATGAGACCCAGCCCGCTGCGCGCACGCCGGCTCGGCAGACCGATCGATTCGGGACGCGAGGAGCGCGCGAACATGTCCCAGTCGACATCGTCCGGCGCCCGGTTGAGATCGATCATCGCGCGCGGCGCCTGCGCCATCAGCAGACCCGCCCCGGTTTCCCGCGCGACAGCCTGCGCCAGCCGGTCGACGTAACGGTCCTCGAGCCGCAGGGCGACCGAATCGGGATGCCGCAAATCGTCCAGCAGCGCGCGCGGATAGGCCCGCCCGCCATGCGGAGCGGCGATCAGAACCGGGATCACCGAAGGGTCGGGCGTCTCGAAACTATAGGCCGGGATCCCCGGAGCCCCCGGAATCGATCCTCCCGAATGCCTCTGCGAATCGCTCTCGCCCTTGCCTGCAATCATGGATCGACGCTGGCCCGTTAGCCCCCGCGTGTCAAAGCGTCCCGTAACCGGTCACCGCGTATTCAAGGCGAGAATTTTAACCCGTTAGGCGCTATGCCGGAGGCCTTAACCAGTGTGATAAGCTGGGAACCGCCAATTTCGGGCCAACGACTCAGGACATGACACCGATGATCCGCATCCTGCTTGCCGAAGACGATCAGGCAATGCGTACATATCTGGCGCGGGCACTGCAGAATGCCGGCTACCACGTTACCGACGTCGATCGCGGCACCACCGCCCTGCCCTTGCTGGAACGCGAACATTTCGACCTGCTGCTTTCGGACATCGTCATGCCGGAAATGGACGGCATCGAACTGGCGCAGCGCTGCGCAGAAGTCTCGCCCAGCACCAAGGTCATGTTCATCACCGGTTTTGCCGCCGTGACCCTGCGCGCCAGCCGTGAAGCCCCGCACGCCAAGGTGCTTTCGAAGCCCTTCCATCTGCGCGACATCGTGATGGAAGTGCAGCGCATCTTCGGCCTGTCCGAACACGCGCAGCTTTAACGCCTCTTCATCCACAGGTCTTCCACAGCCTGAAAAATCCCGCGGCGAACTTTTTTGAAAAAGCGCCTTGCCAACCGGAAGGGTCACCGTTAGAGGCCCACTCCACCGAGCGGCGCTGCAAACGCCGCCACGGACCAACCGAATGGTGTGGGCGTATAGCTCAGTGGTAGAGCACTATGTTGACATCGTAGGGGTCGCAAGTTCAATCCTTGCTACGCCCACCATTCGAGAAACCCCGGAAATCTTCGGATTTCGCGGGGTTTTTCTTTGCCTGTAGCATCTTCGGAACAATCGCCCCGACCACAGGGCGAATCAGGCCTCCCCAGCCCCCATCTTCGCTCTATTGTGCATGCCGCGCCGGGCCCGCCCGGTCACAGGCCGAATCACCGTGGGGAATGAACCAGCCTTGTTCGACGAGATACGCACAAAGATGGCCCAGCGCAGCCGGCCGGAGCGCGCCAGCCTCACCGCCGAGATGCACAGCCGCAAGCTGCCGCCCTTCACCGCGCCGGCCCGGCTCATGCAGATCGTCCTGCTCGCCAGCGATGCCGAACTCGAGGCGGCCGCCGCCCATTTCGGTGCCGGAGCGGCCCGTCACGCGGTTGTCGATCTCGGCGGCGCGACGCTCGTGTGGGAACGCCACAGCGAGTTCGCGACCTACAACTTCATCGTCCCCGGCCAGTTCGACGCGCCTTTCGACGAGGAAGCCTTTGCTCCCTTCGTCGCGCCCTGGCTGGACCGCATGCCGGGCGCCATCATCCGCTCCAGCTTCCTCGCCATCGGCCGCGCCGGCATGCCCGGCACCCACCCCGAACATCTCGAGGCCTGGTTCGACGCCAACGACCTGGTCGTCTGCGACGTGCAGGAAGGCCGCGCCCGTATCTGGTCCGACTTCCGCCTTCACGGCGGTTTCGGCCGCATGTTCATCGCCATGCGCGACGACGACACCCGCCGCATCCCGGCGCTCGTGCAATCGCTGCTGGAACTGGGCAACTACCGCAAGCTCGCCCTGCTCGGCCTGCCCGAAGCCCAGAAGCACGGTCCGGAGCTGCGCCGCATCGAGGAAGACCTGGCCCAGCTCAGCGGTGACATCGACCGCGAGGCCCGCCCGCGCGAGCAACTGCTCCACGCCATCGGCGAACTCGGCTCGCGCATTGCCCAGATCGCGGCGACCACCCGCTACCGGATGAGCGCCACCGCCGCCTACGCCGCGATCTGCGACGACCGCGTGCGCACGCTGGCGGTCAGCGCGGTCAACGGCGGCCCCACGCTCGTCGGCTTCACCCAGCGCCGCCTCCATCCCGCCGTCCAGACCTGTGCCAGCTTTGTCCAGCGCCTCGACGATCTTGCCGGGCGCGTCACCTGGACCGCCGAATTGCTGCGCACGCGGATCGATACCGAGATCGCCGCCCAGAACCGCGACCTGCTCGCCTCGCTCGACCGGCGCAACGCCATGCAACTCAGGCTCCAGCAAACGGTCGAGGGGCTCTCCGTGGCGGCGATTTCCTATTATGCGGTGAGCCTCGTAGGTTATCTCGCCAAGGCCTCGCACGCGGCATGGCACTGGCCGAACTACGAACTGGCAACCGGCATCAGCGTGCCTTTCGTCGTCGCCTTCGTCGCCTGGACCACCCACCGCGTTCGCAAGGCCCACGCCGCGCACGACGATCACGGGAAGGCATGAGACGACCGACCATGCCGTACCGCGCAAGCCGACTGCCGCGCATTGCGCGTCGCCGGGCCGATACCTGCCTTGCTAAGCGCTTCGCTGCTGCCTAAGAGACCCCCAAATCTCATCCCCAGGGGAGTTTCACGAATGGCGAAAATCAAGGTCAAGAATCCCATCGTCGAGATGGACGGCGATGAAATGACGCGGATCATCTGGGAATGGATCCGCGAACGGCTGATCCTCCCCTACCTCGACATCGATCTCAAGTACTACGACCTCTCGGTGCAGAAGCGCGACGAGACGAACGACCAGATCACCGTCGACGCCGCCAACGCCACCAAGGAATGCGGTGTTGCCGTCAAGTGCGCCACCATCACGCCTGACGAAGCGCGCGTCACCGAATTCGACCTCAAGAAGATGTGGAAGTCGCCCAACGGCACCATCCGCAACATCCTGGGCGGCGTCGTGTTCCGCGAACCGATCGTGATCTCGAACGTGCCCCGCCTGGTTCCGGGCTGGACCGACCCGATCGTCGTCGGCCGTCACGCTTTCGGCGACCAGTACAAGGCCACCGACACCCTGATCCCGGGCGCCGGCAAGCTGCGCCTGGTGTGGGACGGCGAGAACGGCGACAAGATCGACCTCGACGTGTTCGACTTCCCGGCTCCGGGCGTCGCCATGGCGATGTACAACCTCGACGAATCGATCCGCGACTTCGCACGCGCCTCGTTCAACTACGGCCTCAACCTCGGCTGGCCGGTGTACCTCTCGACCAAGAACACCATCCTCAAGGCCTATGACGGCCGCTTCAAGGACCTGTTCCAGGAAGTGTTCGACACCGAAGGCTTCAAGGAAAAGTTCGCCGAAGCCAAGATCGTCTACGAACACCGCCTGATCGACGACATGGTCGCCTCGGCGCTCAAGTGGTCGGGCAAGTTCGTCTGGGCCTGCAAGAACTACGACGGCGACGTGCAGTCGGACACCGTTGCCCAGGGCTTCGGCTCGCTCGGCCTGATGACCTCGGTCCTGCTCTCGCCCGACGGCAAGACCGTTGAAGCGGAAGCCGCCCACGGCACCGTGACCCGTCACTACCGCCAGCACCAGCAGGGCAAGGCGACCTCGACCAACCCGATCGCCTCGATCTTCGCCTGGACCCGCGGCATCGCCTATCGCGGCAAGTTCGACGAGACCCCGGAAGTGGTGAAGTTCGCCGAGACGCTGGAACAGGTCTGCATCGAAACCGTCGAAAGCGGCAAGATGACCAAGGACCTCGCGCTGCTGATCGGCCCGGACCAGAACTGGATGACCACCGAGCAGTTCTTCGAGGAAATCGTGAAGAACCTCGAAGCCAAGATGGCAAGCTGGGGCTGAGTCTCCGCCTCCGGACCTCGGTTCAAGCAAGACCCTCCGCCGCAAGGCGGGGGGTTTTTCTTTGGCCAGGTCGGCCCACGAAAAGGGCCGCCGAACCGAAGTCCGGCGAGCCCTGCAAATCTCTAAGTCTGGCTGAACCGCGCCCCCAGCGCCTTTCCGCCTCTTCGCCTTATTCGAAGGGTTCTTCACCTTCGAGCTTGGTGCGGTGCATCATGCGGCCGCACGTCGGGTCATAGGCCTCGGCGCGGTGCATCGTGCCGGTGTTGTCCCACATGACGAGGTCGCCGACTTCCCATTCGTGGCTGTAGGTGAACTCTTCACCCGTCGCCCATTCGCGCAGGCCATGGATGATCATCGCGCTTTCGAGCGCCGACTTGCCGATCACCTGTGCCGCCGTGCAGCCGATGACGAGGCTCTTGCGGCCGGACTGGTGCTTCCACACCAGCGGCAGTTCCTGTTCGCCGATCTGGGCATAGCCCTGCAGCTTGGCGAGGCTGGGTTCGGCTTCATAGTAGAACAGGCTGGCCCAGGGGCCATGCACGACGCGGTACTGCTCGTATTCGGCCTTCTTGTCTTCCGGCAGATCGTCGAACGCCGCGTAAGTGTTGGCAAAACCGGTGTTGCCGGTGCCCTTGGGGCTCGGCACCCGGCAGGAGAGCAGCGAGGCCAGGATCGGCACGTCGTTGCGGGTGCCGTCGATGTGCCAGTAGAGCGAGCCCTTGAGGTACTCGGCCGCCATCGGGTTTTCCCTGGCGTCGAGGGTGATCTTCGAGATCACTTCCTCGCCGCCCTTGCGCTCCGGCGCGAAGGTGCCGAGCGTCTTGGTGAAGGCCACCTGCTCCTCGTCGGTGAAGTTCACCTGCGGGAACACCAGCACCCCGCGCGCTTCCAGCAGTTCGCGGATCTCGGCCGCGAATTCGCCCGAAAGCAGTTCTTCCCGGCTGTTGAGAACGCGGCTGCCGATCTTCGGCTTGATCGCCTCGGCCTTGAACTCCGTCTTTGTCGCGAGCGACATCGTGCACACTCTCCATTGTCCGCTTCATCGCCGAAGCAATGCTTGAAGAGGGTGGTACCACGGACTGAACGCCTGTTCAAATTCCTCGCGGATTGCGCCTGCAATCAATCGCCGGTGCGTGATCAGGCGAGCGTCTTCGCCTCCAGCCGGTCGAGCCAGGATTCCACCGTCGCCCTCGCCTGCGCGTGTCCGGCGGTGACGCCCAGGTTTTCCTCCATGACGATGCAGCGGCCGATACCCGCCAGCATGACCGCGAGGCCGGCCGGATCGAAGCCGTCCAGAACCTTGAGCCGATCGCCGAACAGCTGCTCGATGATCTCCACCTGCCGCTGGCGCATGGCGACACTGTGCTCGGCCATCTTCTCGCGCACGGCCGGGCGGTGGTTGGCCAGCGCCATGAATTCGAGCGACATCGCGGTGCGACTGGTGTCGACAAAAAAGCCCCAGAGTGCGCGCACCGGATCCTCGCTCGCCAGCGCCTGCGCGATCATGGCATCGCTGTCCGCCGCGCCCTGACGGCACACTTCCAGCAGCAGGTCGTCGGTGGTCGGGAAATAGTAGTGCACCAGCGAAGGCTTGAGCCCCGCACGGGCCGCAACGCGGCGGGTGCTGGCGGCGGCATAGCCCTCGTCGCGGATCAGGTCGACAGTAGCCTCGACGATGCGTGCCCGTGTGGCCGAGGTCTCCGCCCCGATCCTGCGTCCACCCGACTTCTGCTCCGCGCCTGCCATTCGACCTCCATACAAGATCGGATTGCCTAAGGCGTGCCGCGCGAGAGATCAACCAAGGCCGACTCGCTTGCCTTTTGTTCTTGTTATGTTCAATATGCCCGAATGCAGATCCACAAGGGCAGAGGCGCCGTCTCCGGGCAGGCCAGCACCCGCTTCAATCTTCCCCGGCGGGAGGCCGATGGCGACTGGCTTGACGCCTCGCGCGAGGTCGACGGCGAGCCCGCACCGCTGCGCACGCAGGTGAGCGAACTGAGCCCGCGCACCATCCTG
This sequence comes from Novosphingobium sp. KA1, assembly GCF_017309955.1. NCBI lineage: Bacteria > Pseudomonadati > Pseudomonadota > Alphaproteobacteria > Sphingomonadales > Sphingomonadaceae > Novosphingobium > Novosphingobium sp. KA1. Next base: position 143,872 of record NZ_CP021247.1, read on the forward strand.
TCGTTCAACACGTCTCCCGACGTGCCGTTCGACCGTTCGATCAATGCCTACAATGGCTGCGAGCATCTCCGTAACGGTTGCGTAACCCTTCCCTAGGTAGCATTGCTGAGGCCTCGTGCCCTAGAGGAAGCCTATGGAAGCTATCGTTTATATCCGCTGGTCAACGCTTAATCAGGAGGACGGCAACTCGTTAGAGCGCCAGAAGGCCCTAGCGGAAGCAGTCGCGAAAACGCACGGCTGGACGATCAACCCAGACGAAATCCATATCGAGAGCGGCAAGTCGGCCTATCACGGTCGCAACCGTGCCCAGAATGGGAAGCTGCGCCAGATTGAGGATCGTGCCGCGCGAGGAGAACTCGCAGGCAAGGTGCTGATCGTGGAAGCGATGGACCGCCTCAGTCGACAGGAGCCGCTGGAAAGTCTCAACCTGCTCGTCGGCCTTTGTAAGCAGGGTCTCACGATCTGCGAGGCAGGCACCGGCATCATCTACGACACGGCCAAAATCAACGACAATTGGGCCAACCTCATTGTTGCGCTGGCTAAGGCCGGTGAGGCTCATGACAGCAGCAAGCTGAAGGCACGTCGCATCACCTCAACGTGGCGCAAAACCCAGGAAGAAGGAAAGACCAAGACGGGCACTGCTGACCCCCGCCTTTGCCCTGCATGGATGGAGGTCATCGACGGTGAGTTCACCGTTATTGAAGAGCGCGCCGATATTATCCGCGAGATGTTCCGGCTGTCATTGCAGGGCTACGGGCTGCGCCACATATCCGATCGATCCAATGAAGCCCGCGAGACGTTAGGCTGGCCAAAAGCCGCTTGGACCATCCGCACCGTCAGCAACATGCTTCATAGCCGCCGTGTGCTCGGCGAATACCAGCCCCAGCGCCGCACCGATTCCTATGGGCGGGAGGACGTTGCGCCTGCCCGTAAAATCTATCCTGAAATCGTCACGCCAGAACAGTGGCATCAGGTGCAGGCTAGTATCGCCAGCCGTAAGGGAACCGGGGGTCCTCGCACCAAAAACGTGAACGTCCTTTCACACGTCTGCCGATGCACTCACCGACAAGTGACCATCGACGAGGACGGACAGGAGCGCGTCTCGGCAGTGCCCTGTGGTAGCCGCATGTCCATCAGGACGCACAAACGGCAGCGCTGGCAGTTGGTGTGCGCCGATTTCGCCAGAGCAGGTTCGTGCAAGGGCAACGCGACTTTTATCTATGAGCACCTGCTCAAGGGCCTTCTCGACAACATATCGCATTTCGTCAGGGCCGCCCCTGCCCTGCCACAGGATGATACGCTCGCGCGTATCGCACTCAAACGCTCCGAAGTGCAGACCATGCAGAAGCGGTTGGAAAAGCTGGCAGATGACGTGATGCTCTCTGACGACCAGACTTTGCGCGCTGCCTATGAGAGGTTCAAGGAGCGCGTGAAAGCGGCAGAGACCGAATTGCGCGCCCTTGAGGGACAGAGGGAAAGCAAGGAAGCCGCTATCCCTTCCAGCGAGGCCATCAACGAACTTGAGAAGCTGCGCGCCAATATGGAGGACGTGGAGGTCCGCCAGCGTATGCAGGTCCTCATCGATGGATTGGTGGATGCCATCTTCCTGCACGAGGAAGATCGCTCCGCTACGGTCGTGCTGATGGGCGGTCTGGTTGCCTTCAAGCTGGACAAAAAGGGCAAGTTGATCGGCCAGCCGGTCGATGCACTCGATATGCTCGACGTACCCAGCGACGATCACGACTTGGCTCTCATTGCAGCTGGTGGAGACCCACTCCGCAGTGCGGCAATCAAGCGCGCCGACCAGATCATCAGGCCGAAGGATTAACCCTGAGACGCTCTCTCAAGGCCACTCATACAAGAACGCCCCAGCTTACGTGCCGGGGCGCTTCTTCGCTTGTACGGGCTTCTGAGGGTTAGCAGCGGGGAAGCTGGTAGCGCGCCTTGCCAACATACAGGTTGAAGTGTGATCTGCCCCCTTCTGAGTGGCCCATCGACTATCGTAGTCTTGACCACGAAGGAGGAATGGAATGGCTCGGAAGCACAAGCCGGAGGAGATCATCGGCAAGCTGCGTGAGGCGGAGATCGTGTTGGCGCAGGGCGGGACGGTGGCCGACGCCTGCCGGCGGATCGGCGTCACCGAACAGAGCTATTACCGCTGGCGCAAGGAGTACGGCGGGCTGAAGATGGATCAGGCACGGCGGATGAAGGATCTCGAGCGAGAGAACGCCCGGCTGCGGCAGGCGGTGTCGGATCTGACGCTCGATAAAATGATTCTGCAGGAGGCGGCGCGGGGAAACTATTGAGCCCCGCCAGACGCCGCCGCTGTGTCGATCACATCCGAGGGATCATGGCTGTCTCCGAGCGGCGGGTGTGCCGTGTGCTCGGGCAACATCGATCGACGCAGCGCAAGGCGCCACGCGGGGCGGATGACGAAGCCGCACTGACGGAGGACATCATCGCTCTCGCCCGGCAATATGGTCGTTACGGCTATCGCCGGGTGACCGCCCTGCTGCGCGATGCGGGGTGGCATGTGAACCGTAAGCGGGTCGAGCGCATCTGGCGCCGCGAGGGGCTCAAGGTGCCGCAAAAGCAGCCGAAGCGCGGAAGGCTCTGGCTCCATGACGGATCGTGCATCCGGCTGCGGCCCGAATATCCGGGGCACGTGTGGTCCTACGACTTCGTCGAGGGCCGCACGCATGATGGTCGCAAGTTCCGCATCTTGTCGATCATCGACGAGGCCAGTCGGGAGTGCCTGGCCTTGCCGGTCGCGCGACGGCTCAGGAGCGAGGATGTGCTGGCGGCGCTGGCCGATGTCGCGCGACATTCAGGGTGAGAAAGCGCGACAAACAAGATGAGAATCCTGCGTTCCGGGATTGGCGAAGGGCGTAGCCCGTAGCCGATGCCGGAACGCAGGAGGCGCGTTTTGAAGGGTGCCTGTGATGGTCGCGGCGGCCGCTATGCATTGGGTTTTCTTGGGAAGGAGGACCTGGCGTGTGGCGGGCCGACACATCAACGATCATCAGGTGAGACTTTTCATGACCCACAGACGTAACGATCCCGTCGCCCTGGCAGCGGCAAAGGCCGGTTTCAGCCCGGCGACCGGCTATCGGGTGCTGCAGGATGCGCGCCTGCCTTCCCAGCGACAGGCGCCGCGCGGCCGACGGCGCCCTGATCCGCTATCGGGCATTTTCGAGGAGGTTGTCGTGCCGATGCTGGAGGCCGCTCCCGGTCTTCGTCCTGTCGCGATCTTCGAGGAACTGCGCCGCCGGTACCCGGATACCGAGTTCGGCTCACGACGAACCCTGGAGAGGCGTATTCGCGACTGGCGCGCTCTGAACGGCCAGGATCGGGAAGTCATCTTCAGGCAGGTTCATGAGCCGGGGCGGCTCGGCATGTCCGATTTTACGTGCATGAACGATCTGGAGGTCGCCATCGCCGGGGCACCCTTGGACCACTTGCTCTATCACTTCCGCCTGCCTTGCGGCGGCTTTGAACATGGACACGTCATTCTGGGCGGCGAGAGTTTCGTCGCCCTAGCCGAAGGGCTGCAGAATGCGCTCTGGTCTGCCGGCGGAGCGCCCAGGCTCCACCGCACCGACAGCCTGTCGGCCGCCTTCCGCAATCTGGACGCCGATGCGAAGGCCGACCTGACCAGGCGCTATGACGCCCTATGCGCCCATTATGGAATGGAGCCGACGCGCAACAACACAGGCATTGCCCACGAGAACGGTGCGATCGAGAGCGCCCACGGTCATATCAAGGCTGCAGTGAAGGACGCGCTGTTACTGCGCGGAACCACGGACTTCATCGACCTTGCCGCTTATCGCCGCTTCATCGACGAAGTCGTGACCGCAAGGAACCGGCGCCACGGTCCCGGCATCGATGCTGAGCGCAAGGCGCTGCAATCCCTCCCGAACGCAAGGACTACCGATTACGAGGAAGTCCTTGTGACAGTGACGTCCTCGGGCGGCTTCACCCTGCGCAAGGTCTTCTACACGGTCCCCTCGCGCCTGATCGGTCATCGCCTGCGAGTGCGCCTTTACGACGACCGTCTCGATGTCTTCATCGGCGGCACAAGGCTCATGACCCTGCAGCGCGGCCGCGCCGGTGTGAACGGTAAGCACGGCCACGTTGTCGATTATCGCCATGTCATTCATTCCCTGCGCCGCAAGCCGATGGCGCTGCGTGGATTGGTCTATCGTGACAGCCTGTTCCCCCGCGCACCCTACCGCCTCATGTTCGAGCACTTGCTGGAAGCTGTGGGCGAGAAAGAAGCCTGCCGGATCATGGTTGAGCTTCTGGCCATGGCCCACGAGCGCGCCTGTGAGGCGGAGCTCGCCCATATCCTGGAGGAGGACCTGGCAATCCGCAGGACCCCATGCCTGTCGGCACTTCGGGGCCGCTTTAGCCCCGATCCCGCCACTTTGCCCGAAGTTGTGGTCGAGATGGTCTCGCTCTCGATCTACGACGGGCTGATCGAACAGGGAGAAGCGGCATGAGCACGGCTCCCATGATCGACGCACAGCGCCTGGGCCTGATGCTCAATGAACTGCGCTTGCCAACCATCAAGCATATCTGGGGAGATTTTGCGGCCCAGGCGGATAAGGAAGGATGGCCCGCGAGCCGGTTCCTTGCAGCTCTCGCCGAACACGAACTCGCCGAACGCGATCGCCGCCGGATCGGGCGTCATCTGGCTGAAGCCCACCTGCCGGCGGGCAAGACGTTGGACTGCTTTGCCTTCGAGGCCGTGCCGATGATCTCCAAGGCCCAGGTCATGGCCCTGTGCGCCGGCGATGGCTGGCTCGACCAAGGTTCCAATCTCATCCTGTTCGGCCCGCCAGGCGGCGGCAAAAGCCATCTGGCGGCGGCGATCGGCCTAGCATTGGTGGAAAATGGCTGGCGAGCACTGTTCACCCGCACCTCTGACCTCGTCCAACGTCTGCAGGTCGCTCGCCGCGAACTGACGCTGGAATCCGCAATCGCCAAGCTCGACAAGTATCATCTGCTCATTCTCGACGACTTCGCCTACGTCTCACGCGACCAGGCGGAGACCTCCGTCCTCTTCGAACTGATCAGTGCCCGATACGAGCGCAGATCCCTGCTTATCACCGCTAACCAGCCCTTCGGCGAATGGAACCGCGTCTTCCCGGACCCAGCAATGACGCTCGCTGCGGTCGACAGGCTCGTGCATCACGCCACGATCTTCGAGATGAACGTCGAAAGTTATCGCCGGCGCACGGCTCAGGCCCGCCGCACCGGGGCTGGACGTCCTGCCGCTTACACCACTCCAAAAGTCCTCGAGACCATCCGCGACAATCAGGATGAGAACGAGGTCCTTGCCAGCGACAATTAAAATCGGCACTGGATGACGCGCCGCGACAATCACATTCTCATCCTGATTGACGCGCAATCCTCATCCTGTTTGTCGCGCTACAGGCCGATCTGTTCGTCACGCGTGGGCCGCCTGCGCATATACGGTCGGACAATGGCCCCGAATTTATCGCCAATGCCGTGCAAGAATGGCTGGGCAGGATCGGTGTGAAGACGCTCTACATCACCCCCGGCAGCCCGTGGGAAAATGGCTACTGCGAGTCCTTCAACGGCTCGATGCGTGACGAGCTACTCAACGGTGAGATCTTCTACACCCTGGCCGAGGCTAAGATCCTGATCGAGGCTTGGCGGCGGCACTACAACACTGTCAGGCCGCACAGCTCGCTGGGCTACCGGCCGCCGGCCCCGGAAGCAGCGACGCCGCCATGGCCGCCCTCCGGTTCCGCTTCGCTCCACCTGCGGCCGGCCATGGCGCCGGAGGCAATCTTACACTAACAAATAACCCGGACCACTCGGTGGGGGCCGATCAAGCACCTGCCCTCTTACTTAGCTCTGAACAGGTCAGGCTTCATTCTTGGATACTGCACCGCCGACAGTTAGCTTCGGCAATGGCGTCGTTGGTGGCGTCATACCGGCAGGCCAACGAATGGCAGAGCAACGTGACTTCGCGATCCATGTTTCATTGACGGCATCGCTCTGGTTGCCACCCAGAACACGATAGTTCGCCTCGTTCTCTCCGACGAGGAAGCCCACATGGCCGCCACCGCTACGGGTGAACACCACGACAGCGCCGGGGGTAGGCTTGCAGGACTGACCCCACTTCTCCCAAGCACTGGCCCTAACAGCGATGCTGACGGGCGTTAGACCAGCTTCCTTGATGCAATGCGCGACGAAGAGGCCGCACCACGGAACGCTATCAGCGCCGTAGGCAATGCCGAGGATTTTAGTGCCGAGGCTCTTTGCCCATCCCATGATCGTCGGGTTGTTGGCAGTGCCGGGGTATTCCTTAAGCCCGATATAGGTACGGGCGACCTTGATCCATTTTTCCATCTTGTAGTTATCGAGCACGGGTTCTGCGCCGATTGCTGGAACGGATTAGTCACTCTCCCCAGCTTTGGCCCTTTTGGCCCGTTTTGACCCTATATCAGGGTATTCTGACGGGTTCCGGGTAAATAGTTGGACAGCAGAAAAAGCTGTCGCAACTCTTGACCGGAGAATGACAGATGATTTCGATTACCCTTACACGCTTCTACGCGAACCCACGCTCATACAGCTACGCCGATACCTACAAGGCTTGTCTCGATCCTAATGCAGGATACAACTGCGCAGGCATCCAGAGTTACATGACTGGCCTGATTAGGCAGATGGCAAACCATGCTGGCGAACCTGTAGCGTGGAGTTTCAGCGAATGGCGCGGCACGAAAGCGACGAACAATACGAAGGAGTATTGGCAGACCGCGACCGCCATTGTCCTCGAATACCGCACCAAGGATAACGGGGCAGAAATCGCCCTGGCCCTGCACACCAAGGCCACTGACCTCGGCTATGCGCACATCATCATGGACAGCCTGAGCCGCAAAGGCGAGCCATCCATAACAGTCGTGTTCCCTCTCACCGAGAGCGTGAATGCCGAACAGTATGCCCGACTAGCTGCCGTCCTGAGCGAGGAACTCGGCGTCTACAATGCCGCAGAGGGCAATATGGCCCCTACCCACTTGATCCACGTTGACGGGCGTTGCTCGCAGTATGTCGCAGATGGTGCCGTGATCGCGCCACGCGGCAAGATCAAGGAGACGCAGCACCTTTACCAGAGCATGGACCCTCGCCGTTTTGAGGCAAGGAGCGCACCAGCCGCCCTGCACTTGGAAAAGCCTGTTGTCACCAGCGAAGACGGCTTGTTCGAATGGCCTGAGACGGACGCCGAAGCGATCATCCGCAGGTGCAATGAGCAGATTGGTGGACGTGCCGAGAAGGCCGACCTGACGCCCTACGGACAGCTTCTGTCCGAGTGATAATTAGACGGAACCCAACGCTAAGAATTGGAGACGAAATGACAAACGCAAAGCACTTTATCGATAAACTCTTGGGCACCGAGTACGCTACCATCGGCGATGCCATGAACGCTTGGTTCGCTCACACCACTGAATGGCCGGATGCAACAGAACAGGCACTTCTCAAGAGCCGTGTCAGGCGACAAGGCGGGCCGGAGACGCTTCACCGCGAGATCAAGGCGCGCCATGCTTCCGACGAAGCGCTGCGCGCAGAGATTGACGCCCTGTTTGACGAAGACGAAATCACCGTGCCGCCTGCCGCCATCGGTAAAGCTGGCATCGACAATCTGACCATCGACACTGCGCCGCTCCTGACCGTAGCACTCAACAGCGCCGAAGCGGCGCGCCGCATCTGTGAAGCCTACGAAACGGCATCGGTCGTTAGTAAGGCTGTCATCGACAATCTGGTCATCGAGGGTGGCAACACAATCTCTGGCTTCGGCCTTACCGATAAGGCGCTGGCCGAGGCTGTAGGTGACTATCTCCGCAAGACCGGTTCGCCAGTGATTGTGCAAAGCAATGCAGGAATGGAATTGTTGGTAGCGAAGGTGGAACGGCTCGAAGAACAGAAGCAGGCGGTTTTGGATTATTTGGCAGGTCGAGCCGACGGCTGGCTTGGCCTAGATAGCCTCGTAATTGAGAAGGTCCGCTCGCTGCTAAAGTGACTGCTAACAGGATTGCCCGGCAGGCTTCTGCCGGGCTTCTCCACGACTGGATCAGCGTTCGACTAGGTGTTCGTGATGAGGGAGATAGAACGCTTCGGGATCTTTCCCAAAGAAGCAGTTCGCATTTGGTGCGCCATAAATTCGTACCTTCCTGTCCTCCAGTAGCTTATCGATAGCTGCTTCGATATCCTCGCGTTGATGTGGAGGAACAGGCAATGTCCCATCGACCGCCGTGACAGGCCCGTTTTTCAGCCGATCCAAGACGGCTTGCTGGACGATACGCAATGACATTTTCAATCCTCCATGACTGGTGTGATTAAAGTGCGCCCAAGACGACAGCGATTGCCGTCAATGCTGCCGCAACAGCCGTCCAACGGGCTGCTTTGGCATTCAGTTCACCTGATATCGCGAGACGCCTGTAGCCCTCATCCAGCCGCACGGTTGCGTCCATGATGTGGATTTCCGGCGCATCGCTAATAGAGGCGAGCGGTGGATCGTAGGCAGGCATTTCGATCTTGCTCGCCTTCCACCAGAGCCATGCCGCGTACAGTCCGACGACCGCCGCAAGAAGGCTTGCTCCGAGAGCGATTTGGCTAGCGATGGGTTCAGCAGTCATCATCGGTCCAGACATAATGACTGGATTTCAATGCGGCCAACGGTTTGTCGCTGCCGCTTGCCGATGTTCCCGTTACGTTCTATTCTCAGGGCATGGAACGAATCGACCCCCAGCAGCTATCCGAGGCAATCCTAACTGCCCCTGCATGGGCACGGGTTGGCATCACAATGCCTGACGAGCGTATGCGTGAGAGGGCAGCAGCCGAACTCGCTCAGAGCATCGTAGAGCGGCTAACCGGATATCCCGGCATACCTGACCCCGATCAGCTGAAGCTGTTCCCGTGACGTGGGAGCGAACATCAGCTTCAAGGACCTCGGGGACTTCCCGAAGCGAGACGCCAATCTCGAAGTCGTATGTGGGAAATGCCGCCACCGTGGCGTCCTCGACGCGGCGAAGGTCTACCGCTGGTTCCTCTGCCACGCTTGGAACACTGCGACCGCTATCGCGCACCTGTACCTCCGCTGTTCGAAGTGCAAAGGTCGCCCTGACACCATCCGCCCTACCCCTAACCTGCCTGACCGCCCGCTCTGGATGGCGAGCCAGCAGGACTGGTCGAATTTAACACGGCGGCTGAGGGGCTGACATGAAAGCACCGATCTCAGGACGCGGGGCACCGACCAATCAGGCGAGCCGCCGTTTCAATCTGCCGCAGCGCGAAGCTGACGGGGACTGGCTCGACGATCAGGAAGCCATTGATGGCCCTCAGGGCAAGGTCAGAACGACCGTAACCGAACTCACCCCGCGCTCCATTTTGTCTTTTAATTCAAGCCCAGACATCCCGTTTGACCGAAGTGTGAATCCGTATGTGGGGTGTGAGCACGGCTGCATCTATTGCTTTGCCCGGCCGACCCATGCCTATCACGACCTGTCCCCCGGCCTCGATTTCGAAACCAGGCTTTTCGTGAAACCGCAGGCGGCAAGGCTGCTGCGCGAAACGCTGGCAAAGCCGGGTTACCGCCCTGCCCCGATCGCCATGGGCACCAACACCGATCCCTACCAGCCGATCGAGGCGCGTTACCGGATTACCCGGCAGATCCTCGAACTCTGCCTGGAAGTGCGCCATCCGGTAACGATCACCACAAAGTCCGACCGCATGTTGCACGATCTCGACCTGCTGGCCGAACTGGCGCGGCACAACCTGACCCATGTCGCAATATCGGTGACCAGCATGGACCCGGCCCTGTCGCGCCTGCTGGAGCCGCGCGCGGCGGCTCCGGCCAAGCGCCTTGCTGCGCTGGGCAAGCTGGCGGCGGCCGGGGTGCCCACGCATGTCTCGGTAGCGCCGGTGATCCCGGCAATCACCGACCACTACATCGAGGAGATCCTCGAAGCCGCCGCCGCGCAAGGCATCCGCAGCGCCTCATGGATCATCGTGCGCCTGCCCCACGAAGTCGCGCCGCTGTTCCGCGAATGGCTCCAGACGCATTTCCCGGACCGCGCCGGCAAGGTCATGGCAACCATCCAGGCCATGCGCGCGGGGCGCGACAACGATCCCGCGTTCTTTTCCCGCTTCCGCCCCGAGGGCGTCTGGGCGCAAGTGTTCCGGCAACGCTTCGCCATCACGATGCGGCGCCTGGGCTTCGGCAAACCCCAGGTCGCGCTGGACTGCTCGCAATTCCGGCCGCCCAGCCGCGACGGGCAGCTCGCGCTGTTCTAGGCTATAAACGCATAAACGCCGCTGCGCCGTGGGCATCGAGGAGTGCCAGCAGACCATGATGCTGATAAGCGAGGATTTTGCCCAGGGAGGCGCGGCATTTGGGATGAAACGCCGGCGGGAATACCGTGACCGATGAAACCGAAGCGCCTCCCGCGTGTTCCCCTCTCCATCGACAGTCACTGACAAGACAGGACAGGAGAACCGCAATGGACGAGAGGATAGTCGAAACCGAGCGCCGGCCGGAAACCCCCACCCACACCACCACCGTGATCCGGGAGCGCGGATCGTCCGGCGGCACCGGCATCGTCATGGCGCTCGTCCTGCTGGTCGCGGTCGTCGGCGGGCTCTACCTGTTCAGCCGCCAGAACGAGAGCGAGGCGCTGCGCGACAATGCCGTGACCAATGCGGCAAACGACATCGGCAAAGCCGCCGACAAGGTTGGCGACGCGGCCGAGAGTGCCGCCGGCGACCTCGCCAACAAGGACAAGTAAGCATCTGAGCCCGTTTGAAAACGCGCGAAACGCGCATTTCCCGGGCACAAGTTCTCATACCGGCAGCGTGTAATCGGCAAAAAGCAGGCGCAGCGCCTTCTTGTCGAGCTTTCCGCTGCCGGTATGAGGCAGGTCGCCGACAAACTCGATGGCATCCGGCAGCCACCACCGCGCCACTTTCCCGGCGAGATAGTTCCGCAAGTCTTGCGCGCCAAGCACGCTGCCCGGCTTGCGCACCGCGACCAGCAGCGGCCTTTCGTCCCAGCGCGGATGGGGCACGCCGATCGCCGCGGCCTCGATGACCTCGGGATGGCCAACCGCGGCATTTTCCAGCTCGACCGAACTGATCCACTCCCCGCCCGACTTGATGAGGTCCTTGGTCCGGTCGGTCAGATGCAGGGTGCCGTCGGCGGCGATGGTGGCGACATCGCCGGTATCGAACCACTGGTCGTGATCCACCGCATCGTCCTCGGCGCGAAAATAGCGCTTCACCGTCCACGGCCCACGCACTTGCAACGCCCCGGCGGAGATCCCGTCGTGCAGCAGGGGAGCGCCCTGCCCCTCCAGGCCGACCACCCGCACTTCGACCCCGTAGAGCGGCCGTCCCTGGCTGCTCTTGCAGGTGACCTGTTCGTCGAAGGTCATGTCATCCCACCCGGCAGGCTCAAAGGCGACGGTGGCGATGGGCGAGGTCTCGGTCATTCCCCAGGCCTGCGCCACACGAACGCCCGCGCGCATCAGCCGCTCGACGACACTGCGCGGCACCGCCGATCCCCCCGACAGCGCCTGCCGGATCGGCGGCAGCGCCGCACCGGTGCGGTCAAGATGCTCGAACATCGCAAACCATACCGCCGGCACGCCCGCGACATGCGTCACCAATTCCTGGTCCATGAGCGCGCACAGCGCCTCGGCCTCGTTGGTCTGGCTCCAGACCATCTTGGCGCCGGTCGCCGCGCAGGCCCAGGGCAGGCCCCAGTTGTTGGCATGGAACATCGGCACCACCGGCAGGACCACCGATCGCGGCGCCAGGTCGAGCGCCGAAGGCGCGATCATCGCCAGCGTATGCAGGACCTGCGAGCGATGGGAATAGAGCACCCCCTTGGGATCGCCCGTCGTGCCGCTGGTGTAGCACAGCATGCAGGGCGCCAGTTCGCAGCCGGAGGTCCAGTCCGCCTCGCCGTCCTCGGCCGCCAGCCAGTCCTCGAAGTCCGGCCCCCAGGACCGCGCGTCGAAACAGATGGTGCGCCGGATGGTCGGGCAAGACGGCAGGATCCGCTCGACCAGCGGGCGAAACGCCGCGTCATAGATCAGCACCGTATCCTCGGCGTGATTGACGATCCAGGCGAGTTGCTCGTCGAACAGGCGCGGGTTGAGGGTATGGAGCACACAGCCCGCGCCGGTGGCGCCGAACCAGGCGGCCAGATGGCGCCCGTGGTTCATCGCCAGCGTCGCCACCCGCTCGCCCGGATAGACGTCCATCCGCCGCAGCGCCTGCACCATCCTCAGCGCATCATGGCGCACCCCGGCCCAGCTGGTGCGGGACTGCGAGCCATCCGCCCAGCGCGTCACGATCTCGCGCGATCCATGCTGAAACGCCGCGTGATCGAGCAAACCCGATACCCGCAGCTCCCAGTCCTGCATGTCTCCCGGCATAGCCATCTCCCGCTATGCACCGAAGGTATGAACGTTCATTCGCAGGACGCAAGACATGCGCGCCTCGGCCCGGCGGAAAATTCCGACAGACCTGTATCAATTCGGGATTCCGCGCACTCTTACGCCGCCTGCCGCAGCCCCTCGGGACCGCGCCGGGCGACGAGCGAGATGTTGGACAGCCCCGCGACGCTGGCAAGGTGCTCGGCAAAATCGCCATCCAGCGCAAAATCACGGCCAAGGCGCACTTTCTGCGTCTTGCCGCCGCCCAGATGCAGTGTCGCCATGATCTCGCCGCAGCCGGGCGCGCCGGTGCGCACCAGCATGGCCAGTTCCTGCACCGCCTCGATGCGGTCGATGTCGAGGGTCAGGAACATGCGCGCATCCGCCTTCACTTCGGCAAGCGGGCGTGCCCCGCGCACGGTCACGCGCGGCGGCTCGTCGGGATTGGGGCTGTCCAGCTCGACGGTGAGCAGCACGCAGGCGCTCTCCTTGCCCCATTTCACGAAGCTCTCGACCATGCTTTCCTCGAAGCAGCAGGCCGAGAAGTTGCCCGACGAATCCGAGTAGTCGACCATGACGAAGTCCTTGCCCCGCTTGGTCTTTCGCTTCTGCACGTTCTCGACCATCGCCGCCATGACAGCCCCGGCCCGGCCGCCGCCGCTGCCGCCCGCCATCAGGCTGGAGAAAGTCCGCGCGCCGTTGGCCGATGCCACCGCGCGGTACTGCTCGACCGGATGGGCCGCGAAGTAGAAGCCGAACGTCTCGCGCTCCTTGGCCATCTGGTCCATGCGGCTCCAGGGCTGGGCATCGACGAGACGCAGGTCCTGCTCGACATGATCGTCGCCGCCGAACAGGCTGTTCTGGTCCGAATTGCGCTCGCGCGAGGACCGGTCCGCCTCGGCCAACAGGGTATCCGCATTGGCAAGCACCTTGGCGCGGTTGGGCTCGAGGGCATCGAACCCGCCTGCCGCCGCGAGGCTTTCCAATTGGCGGCGGTTCATCGATCCGGCAGGCGCACGGCGGAACACGTCGTCGAGGCTGACGAACTTGCCGTTCGCCTCGCGCTCGGCAACGATCGCCTCCATCGCCTTCTCGCCGACATTGCGGATGCCTGCGAGCGCGTAACGCACCGCGTGGCTGTCATGCGTTTCCTCGACGCAGAACTCGGCCTCGGACATGTTGATGTCGGGCGGGGCCAGTTCGATGCCATTGCGGCGCGCGTCGTCCACGAAAATCGCCAGCTTTTCCGACTGGTGCATGTCGAAGCACATCGAGGCGGCGTAGAATTCGTGCGGGTAGTGCGCCTTGAACCAGGCGGTGTGATAGGCGAGCAGCGCGTAGGCGGCGGCGTGCGACTTGTTGAAGCCGTAGCCGGCGAACTTGTCGATCAAGTCGAACAGTTCGTTGGCCTTGGCCGCATCGATGCCGGACACGTCCTTGCAGCCATCGACGAAGCGCTGGCGCTGCTTGTCCATTTCCGCCTGGACCTTCTTGCCCATCGCGCGGCGCAGAAGGTCGGCGTCGCCCAGCGAATAGCCTGCCAGGATCTGCGCGGCCTGCATGACCTGTTCCTGGTAGACGAAGATCCCGTATGTCTCGCCCAGGATGCCCGCCAGCTTGTCGTGCGGGTATTCGATCGATTCCAGCCCGTTCTTGCGCCTGCCGAACAGCGGAATGTTGTCCATCGGGCCCGGGCGGTAGAGCGAGACGAGCGCGATGATGTCGCCGAAGTTGGTCGGCTTCACCGCCGCCAGCGTGCGGCGCATGCCTTCCGATTCGAGCTGGAACACGCCGACCGTATCGCCGCGCTTGAGCAGTTCGTAGACTGCCGGATCGTCCCAGCCGAGCGTCGACAGGTTGATGGTGATCCCGCGCCGGGCCAGCAGGTCGCAGGCCTTCTTGAGCACCGAGAGCGTCTTGAGGCCGAGGAAGTCGAACTTCACGAGGCCGGTGTCTTCCACCGACTTCATGTCGAACTGCGTCACCGGCATGTCCGATCGCGGATCGCGGTAGAGCGGTACCAGCTGCGCCAGCGGACGATCACCGATGACCACGCCCGCCGCGTGGGTGGACGAGTTGCGCGGCAGGCCTTCGAGCTGCACGGCGAGGTCAACGAGGCGCTTCACCTCATGGTCGACATCGTATTCGCGGCGGAATTCGGCGACCGGCGGATCGGAGGTGACGCCGTGCTTCTTGCGGCCGTGCAGCGCCTCGGTCAGCGTCCAGGGGTCGGTCGGATGGTTGGGCACCATCTTGCACAGGCTGTCGACGCGGCCGTAGCCCATCTGCAGGATGCGCCCGCAGTCGCGCAGCACCGCGCGGGCCTTCATCTTGCCGAACGTGATGATCTGCGCCACGTGATCGTCGCCGTACTTGCGCTGGACGTAGCGGATCACCTCGCCGCGCCGGGTTTCGCAGAAGTCGATATCGAAGTCCGGCATCGAGACGCGTTCCGGGTTCAGGAAGCGTTCGAACAGCAGGCCCAGCTTGAGCGGATCGAGGTCGGTGACGGTGAGCGCCCAGGCGACCAGCGAGCCGGCGCCCGAACCACGGCCCGGCCCCACTGGAATGTCGTTGTCCTTGGCCCACTTGATGAAGTCGGCCACGATCAGGAAGTAGCCGGGGAAACCCATGCCGACGATGATCTGCACCTCGAAATCGAGGCGCCTGGCGTAGTCGAGGAAATCCTCGGTGACGCCGCGTTGGGCGAGTTCCTTGTAGGCGGCCTCGCGCTCCTCGCCCTGCAGCGCCATGGCGGCGTCGAGTTCCGCCTCGGTCACGTCCGGCCAGTACGGCGCGAGACGGCGGGCAAGGCCCGCGCGCGAATTGTCCGCCAGCATCCGGGCCTCGCCCTCGAGGTCACCGGCGAGACTGGGCAGCAGCGGCTTGCGGCGCGGCGGCATGTAGGCACAGCGCTGCGCGACGACGAGCGTGTTCGCCAGCGCCTCGGGCAGATCCGCGAACAGCTCCTGCATCATCTCGACCGGCTTGACCCAGCGTTCCGACGAGGAACGCGGACGGTCGGCGGCGTCGACCTGCGTCGAGTTGGCGATGCAGAGCAGCGCGTCGTGCGCCGGGTGGAACTTGGCCTCGGCATATTGCGCCGGGTTGGTGCCGACCAGCGGGATGTCGCGTTCATAGGCGAGCGCGATCAGGTCTTCCTCGCTCTCGTCCTCCACGGCCTCGCCGGTGCGGGTGATCTCGATGTAGAGACGGTCGCCAAACAGCGATTGCAGGGTGTCGCAATAGCGTTCCGCCGCCTCGGCCTTGCCCGCCGCGTAGAGCCGCGCCAGCGCGCCCTCGTCGCCGCCGGTCAGGCAGATCAGGCCGTCGGTATGGCCGCGCAGGCTTTCGAGTTCGACATGGGCGTCGAGTTCGAGCGGACGGTCAAGATGCGCGCGGCTGACCAGATCGCACAAGTTGAGCCAGCCCGCCTCGTTCTGCGCCAGCAGAGCCAGCCAGTCGATCGGCCGCTCCTGCCCCTGCGCGACGGCGCCGGGACGGCCGATGGCGAGGAACGTGCCGACGATCGGCTGCACGCCCACGCCCTTGCAGGCACCGGCATACATCGGCGCGCCGTAAAGACCGTTGCGGTCGCAGATCGCGGCGGCAGGGAACTTGCGCTCCTTCGCCAGCTTGGCCGCGGCCTTGGGATCGATTGCCCCGTCCAGCATCGTGAAGCTCGAAAAGATGCGCAGCGGGACAAAGGGTGCATAGGCCATCGCGGGAATTTAGGCGCTGCCCCCATGCGCGATCAAGAGGGCCGCGCGATCAACATGGGGGCTGGGGATAAGCCCGTGGACAGACGTGCGGACGGACGCCCCGGCAACCCGGACAGGATCGTCAGCCGAGCCTTGAAAGCGACTGAAAACAGGAGCATCGTCCCGAAAAACTTCATCGAGTCCGGTTTGCCCCGCTTGCGCGATGTCCAACCTCGACGGGCCACGAATGCGGATCGCTCCGAAGATCGCCGGATTGTCATGGCCGTACTGGGAGAACTCTGAATGAGGTACGCCTATCTTGCCATCATCCCCCTGCTGCTGGCGCCGGACGGACTGCTGCCCGACGAATTCGCGGCACTGGCGCAGCAGCACCAGCGCCCCGGAGCATCGCGGCCACCGGGCGGAGGCGGCAATGCCAACCGCCCGCCGAGCGGCGGTGGCGGAAACGTGACCCGTCCGCCCTCGGGCGGCGGCAACAACCAGCGCCCGCCGGGTGGCGGGGGTGGTAACAACCAACGCCCGCCCAGTGGCGGCGGCAACGCCCATCGCCCCCCGGACAACGGTCATGGCAACGGGCACGACAACGGGCACGGCGGCAGCAGCCACCGTCCGCCGCCGGACCACGGCCGCCCGCCGGCCGTCCATCAGCCGCACCGCCCCGGCATGGGCCGCCCGAGCACGTTCCGGCCCATGCATGCGCCGCCGTACCGCTATCCCCGCGGCTACGGCTATCGCCGCTGGCATGTTCACATGATCCTGCCCGCGATCTTCCTGTCCTCGACCTACCTGTTCCAGAACTACGCGATGATCGGCGTCGGACCGCCGCCTCCGGGCTACTACTGGGTACGCTATGGCCCCGACCTGCTGCTGGTCGACCGTCGCACCCGCGCCGTCGTCGACGTGATCTACGGCGCCTTCTATTGAGCCGACGGAAAAGGGGCGCGGCCATGGCGGCCGCGCCCCTTTTGCCGATCGCGCCCATGCGGGCGGATCAGAGCAGCTTGACGATGTCCTGCTCGATGGTCTCGGGCTTGTCGGTCGGCGCATAGCGGCGCACGACCTTGCCGTCGCGGCCGATCAGGAACTTGGTGAAGTTCCACTTGATCGACTTGCTGCCCAGCACCCCCGGCGCCTCGGCCTTGAGCCATTGCCAGAGCGGCGGCGCATTGTCGCCGTTGACCTCCACCTTGCCCATCAGCGGGAAGGAGAGGCCGTAGTTCACCTCGCAGAAGCCGGCGATTTCGTCGGCATCACCCGGTTCCTGGCCGCCGAACTGGTTGCAGGGAAAAGCGATGACCTCGAAACCCTGCGCCCCGTGCATGCGCCAGAGTTGCTCCAGCCCCGCGTACTGCGGCGTGAACCCGCACTTGCTGGCGGTATTGACGACAAGCAGCACCTTGCCCGCCCGGTCGGCAAGACTGACCGTCTCGCCGCTGGGCAGGGCCGCGGTGAAGTCGGCGATCGTGCGCGGATCCTTGCTCAAGCCGGCGAACTCACGCGCCGGTGGCAGGAAAGTCGGCGCGGCGGGACAGCGCGCGGATCTCGCCGATGCGGAAAGTGCGGTCGCCGTCCTTCTGGATCGCGTAGTCGTCCTGCTCGTCCTCGGGCAGGCTCATCACGAACCGCACGAGTTGGGACACGCTGCCCCGGCGAATGACCTTGAGGTTGTGGAACAGGCCGCCGCCGTCCGCGCACTTGTGCAGTTCCGCCGAGTCTTCCCAATGGAACCGTTCGGGTCCGGCGCTCTCTGCCCGGATGGTGGACGGAATGTCGCTCATGTCCTGCGATCCTTTCCTCAAGTATCTGCTGTTCTACTGTATCTGGTATGCGAAATCACGGAATTCAACGAGTGATGCGCTTGCCGGTTCCCTCAGGCCAGGACGCCCTCATGGAGCCGCACCACGCGGTCCATCGCCGCTGCCAGCCGCTCGTTGTGGGTGGCGACCAGCGCCGCGCTGCCCTGCCCGCGCACGAGGTCGAGGAACTGCGCAAAGACCTTGTCCGCGGTCGCCTCGTCGAGATTGCCGGTGGGCTCGTCCGCCAGCACCAGGCGCGGGCGATTGGCCAAAGCGCGGGCGACCGCCACACGCTGCTGCTCGCCGCCGGAAAGCTTGCTCGGGCGGTGATCGAGGCGCTGGCCGAGGCCGAGCGCGCCCAGCAGTTCCTTCGCCCGCTCCTCGCACTCCGCGCGTGGCTTGCCGGTGATGAGCTGCGGCAGCACCACGTTCTCGATCGCGTTGAAATCGGGCAGCAGGTGGTGGAACTGGTAGACAAAGCCGATGTGATCGCGCCGCACCGCCGCGCGCTCGTCCTTGCCGAGCTTCGAGGCGTTGATGCCGGCGATCTCGATGAGCCCGCCGAAACCGCCTTCCAGGAGGCCGATGGCCTGGAGCATCGTCGACTTGCCCGAGCCCGAGGGGCCCAGCAGCGCCACGATCTCGCCGGGCTGGACGTCGAGGTCGACGCCGCGCAGCACGTCGATGGTGACGCCGCCCTGCTCGAAGCTGCGGGTCAGCGCCTTGAGGCGAACTACCGGATCATTCATAACGCAGGACCTGCACGGGATCGGTGCTCGCCGCCTTGTAGGCCGGGTAGAGCGTGGCAAGGAAACTGAAGACCAGCGCCATCACGCAGATCACCGCGATCTCCACCGGGTCCGAACGCGACGGCAGTTCGGTCAGGAAGCGGATCGAGGGATCCCAAAGGTTCTGGCCGGTGACGATCTCCACCCCATGGACGATGGGCTGGCGGAAATGGAGGAAGATGAAGCCGATGATCACGCCGGCCACCGTCCCCAGCGCGCCGATGCAGAAGCCCGTCGTCACGAAGACCTTCAGCAGCGAGCGACGCGTCGCCCCCATCGTGCGCAGGATCGCGATGTCGCGGGTCTTGGCGCGCACCAGCATGATCAGCGAGGACAGGATGTTGAACACCGCCACCAGCACGATGATCGAGAGCACCACGAACATCGCCACCCGCTCCACCGCCAGCGCCTCGAACAGCGAGGCGTTGAGGGTCTTCCAGTCGGTGATCACGGCGCGGCCGGCCAGCTTGCGCTGGACCGGGGCCAGGATCGTCTCGACGCGGTCGGGGTCGGTGGTGGTCACCTCGATCATGCCCACGGTATCGCCGGTCAGCAGCAGCGTCTGCGCATCCTGCATCGGCATCACCACAAAGGCGCTGTCATAATCGTAGACGCCGATCTCGAAGATCGCGCCGACCCGGTAGGCGACCTGACGCGGCACCGTGCCGAACGGGGTGGAACGGCCGAACGGGTTGATCACGGTGATCGTGTCCCCCACTTGCGCGCCGAGATTCTTGGCAAGCTCGGTGCCGATCGCCACCGTATCGCTGCCGGGCCGCAGGGCGGCAAGGCTGCCGTCCTTCACCTTGCCCTTGAGCCGGGCGATGTCCTCGGCGGTATTGCCGCGCACCTGCACGCCCTCGACCCGTCCGTTGAAGGTGGTCATGAGCGGCTGCTCGATCAGCGGCGAGGCACGCACGACGCCGGGCGTATCCCGGACGTCCTTGAGCACGCCCTGCCAGTTGTCGATCCGCCCGCCGTAGCCCTGGACGATCGCATGGCCGTTGAGGCCGACGATCTTGTCGAAGAGTTCGGCGCGGAAACCGTTCATGACGCTCATGACGATGACCAGCGCGGCGACGCCGAGCATGACGGCAACAAGGCTGATGCCGGCAACCAGTGCGATGAAGCGCTCGCCCTTTCCGGGCAGCATGTAGCGCTTGGCAATGGTCCATTCAAAAGGGGAAAGGATCAAGCGACGGGTCCGTCTGAGATCGAGGGATGAGGCGGCATTAAGGCTATGCGCCGATACTGGCAAGCGCACGGGTAAACGCACTGTTCAGCGCACGGGCCAGCGGGACCGCAAGCCAGTGCCGGGGTGGATCTGCGTGGCTGAACAATACGTGAAGCGCCGGAGGGTTCCCGCATCGCCTGCCGCTCGCCGCCGGGGATGATTCGCCCCGAAACGGGCTCCCCCGCTGTCATCATCCGGTCATCCGGACGGTGCATCAGCCTGCACGAGCCCGTGGCGAAGCGCCCCCAGAGCCCTGCCATCCGGGCGCCTTGCCAAGATGCTGGCTTCTCCCCTTGCATTTCCGCCCGATCCGATCCAAATGCGCGCCAGCCACTGACGTGCCACCGGGCCGGAAAAAACACCCATGAACCTGACTAACCCCTTCCTTGACGCCGACGGGGACAAGCTGCGCGAAGAGTGCGGCATCTTCGGCGTAATCGGTGCTCGTGAGGCGGCGAATATCGCTGCCGCCGGGCTTCACTCGCTCCAGCATCGCGGGCAGGAAGCGGTGGGCATCACCAGCTTCTCGGGCCAGGAGTTCCACTCCTACCGCGGCCTCGGCCACGTGGCGCAGGTGTTCTCGCAGCGCGAGCTCGATACCCTGCCCGGCACCATGGCCTCGGGCCACGTGCGTTACGCCACCACCGGCGGTTCGGGCCTGCGCAACGTGCAGCCGCTCTTTGCCGACCTTGCCGACGGCGGTTTCGCGATCGCCCACAACGGCAACATCTCCAACGCGATGACGCTGAAGCGCGATCTGGTGTCGAAGGGTTCGATCTTCCAGTCGACCTCGGACACCGAGGTGATCATCCACCTCGTCGCCACCAGCCGCTACCCCACGTTGCTCGATCGTTTCGTCGACGCGCTGCGCATGGTGGAAGGCGCCTATTCGCTGATCTGCATGACCGCGGAAGGCATGATCGCCTGCCGCGATCCGCTGGGCATCCGTCCGCTGGTCATGGGCCGCATCGGCGATGCCACCGTGTTTGCCTCGGAAACCGTGGCCTTCGACGTGATCGGCGCCGAATTCATCCGCTCGATCGAGCCGGGCGAAATGGTTCAGGTGGACCACAAGGGCACGATCTCCAGCCACCGCCCCTTCGGCAACCCGGCCCCTCGCCCCTGCATCTTCGAGCACGTCTACTTCAGCCGTCCCGACTCGGTGATGGATGGCCGCTCGGTCTACGGCGTGCGCAAGCAGATCGGCATGGAACTGGCCAAGGAAGCGCCTGCCGCCGCCGACGTCGTGATCCCGGTTCCCGACAGCGGCGTGCCCGCCGCCATCGGTTATGCCCAGCAGTCGGGCATTCCCTTCGAGCTGGGCATCGTGCGTTCGCACTATGTCGGCCGCACTTTCATCCAGCCGGGTGACGCGGCCCGCCATGCCGACGTGAAGCGCAAGCACAACGCCAACCGCGCGGTCGTCGAAGGCAAGAAGATCATCCTGATCGACGATTCGATCGTGCGCGGCACCACCTCGATGAAGATCGTCGAGATGATGCGCGACGCCGGCGCTGCCGAAGTGCACATGCGCATCGCCAGCCCGCCGACCGAGCATTCGTGCTTCTACGGCGTCGACACGCCGGAGCGTTCGAAGCTGCTGGCCGCCAACATGGACATCCAGGCCATGGCGGACTTCATCAAGGCCGACAGCCTGGCCTTCGTCTCGATCGACGGTCTCTACCGCGCGGTCGGCGAGGAAAAGCGCATCAAGAAGTGCCCGCAGTTCTGCGACGCCTGCTTCTCGGGCGAATATCCGACCAAGCTGACCGACTTCACCGACCGTTTCAGCACCGAGCTGACCGCGGCGTGAGCGAAGTGGCGGGGGCAAAGCCGTTCGACGGACAGGTGGCGCTTGTCACCGGTTCGAGCCGCGGCATCGGTGCGGCCACGGCCATCGCGCTGGCGCAGGCCGGCGCGCACGTGCTGCTGACCGGGCGCGATACCAAGGCGCTCGAGGGAATCGAGGAACAGATCTACCAGTCGGGCGGCGCGGCCACCATCGCGCCGGTCGACCTGGTGGAGCCCGACGGCATCGCCCGCCTCGCCACCGCCGTCTCGCAGCGCTGGGGCAAGCTCGACATCCTCGTCGTCAACGCGGCGATCCTGCCCGAGCTGACCAGTGTGGCCGACATCGACCAGCGCGCCTTCAACAAGGCGCTCACCACCAATGTCCTCGCCACGCAGGCGCTGATCGCCAACTTCGATCCGCTGCTGCGCAAGAGCCAGGATGCCCGCGTGATCGGCATGACCAGCACCGTCGCCAGCAAGCCGCGTGCCTTCTGGGGCGCCTATGCCGCGTCCAAGGCCGCCAGCGACATGCTGCTCGAATGTTATGCCGAGGAAACCCGCAACACCTCGAAAGTGCGCGTTGCCGTGGTCAATCCCGGCGCCACCCGCACCGCGATGCGCGCCCGCGCCTATCCGGGCGAGGCCCCTGCCTCGGTCAAGCCGCCGCAAGTCGTTGCCGCGCGCCTCGTAGCGCTGCTTGGCGAACCCTTCGAGAGCGGCCACCACGAAGACGTTAACCAGACCTCCTAACCCGGCGGTAACCGCGCGGCGCGATCTTTCGTCCGGACGGCGCCCCTTGCCCCCAAGCAGGGGCGCCGTTCCAACGGGACGGGTACCGCCACGATGATCAGGACACAGCCGCCGCAACGCTACGAAGTCGCCGCCCAGGAAGACCGCAGCGCGCCGCGCGTGCGGATCGCCATCCCGGCCGGCTTTCGCGCCTCGGGCACCAAGGGTTACCAGACCGCGGTGCGCGATCTCTCGCTCTCCGGCTTCTCGGCCACCGCGATCAGCCGCCTTCATCCCGGTACCTATTGCTGGCTGACCCTGCCCGGCATGGAATCGCTGCCCAGTCGCGTGGTCTGGTGGCAGGACGGGCTGGTCGGCTGCTCCTTCGAACAGTTGCTCAGCCCGATCATCCTCGAGACCATCCTTGCCCGCTGGAGCGGCTCGGGAAGCTGAGCGCGCGCTTTTCCTCTACCCGCGCTTCACCAGGGTGACCTGCGCAACGTCGATGCCGCCGCCCAGGAACCCGCCCTCGCAATACATCAGGTAGAAACGCCAGAGGCGGATGAAGCGGTCGTCGAAGCCGGGCGGCAGCCGCCCCGCCGCGACCGCCGCGTCGAAATTGTCGCGCCATTCGCGAAGCGTGCGCGCATAGTCCCGCGCGAAGCCATGACGCTTCTCCCACGATAGCCCGCGTTCGGCCGCAAGGCGCTGGAACTCGGGTTCCTTGATGAGCATGCCGCCGGGGAAGATGAAGGTCTGGATGAAGTCGGCACTGCGCGCATAAGGCTCGAAGATTCGCTCATCCATGGCGATGAACTGGATCGCCGCCCGCCCGCCCGGCTTGAGGTTGCGGGCGATGCAGTCGAGGAAATCGGGCCAGTATTGGCGCCCCACCGCCTCCACCATCTCCACCGAGGCGATGGCGTCGTACTGCCCGCAGACGTCGCGATAGTCCTGCTTGCGGAATGTCACGCCGCCCTTGCCCGGCGCCCAGCGCGCCCGGGCATAGGCAAGCTGCTGGTCGGACAGGCTGATCGCCTCCACCGAAACGCATTTGCTTTCGGCCAGAAACGCCGCCAGCGTGCCCCAACCGCAACCGATCTCCAATACGCTCTGTCCCGCCTCCAGCGCCAGCCGCTCCGCCATCGCCGCGATCTTGGTGGACTGCGCCGCGTCCAGCGGCGTCACGAACTGCGAAAGGGCATTGGGCCGCCCGCCCTCGCGCGGATAGATCGCGCTCGAATAGAGCATCGTGCCGCCCAGCCAGGCCTCGTAGAAATCGTTGCCGAGATCGTAGTGCGCGTGGATGTTGCGCAAGGATCCCGAGCGGCTGTTGCGATGCAGCCAGTGCACGAACCGGCTCACCAGCCGCCAGGGGCCGTGCGCGCGGGCCGTGTTGCCCAGGCTCAAGGCATTGTTCATGAACAGGGCAAAGATCGCCACGGGATCGGGGCTGTCCCACTCGCCCGCCTCCCAGGCCTGATACCAGCCGACCGAGCCTGCCGTTGCCAGCCGCAGCAGCGCCCGCCAGTTGCGGATCTCGACATGGGCCGCGAACCCGGGCTCCCGGCCACCGAGCAGCCGGGTCTCGCCCGAAGGCAGCCTGGTCTCGATCGAACCGCGCGCCAGACCGGCATCGATCCGGTCCAGCACCTTGGCGACGCCGCCCGACCACACCTTTGCCAGCCACTGCGGCCCCGCGCCGATGGCACGGCCGCCGTCGACCAGCTCCTCTCCGCGTGCGGGCGCCTGCGCGTTCATCGCATAAGTATGAACCCTATGGTGCCTCCGGGCAATTGCCCATACGGACTAGCCGCTTGTCTTGACGTGCTGCCAGGCCGCCAGAGCCCGCTCGCGACCGTCTCGGTGTTCGACGATCTTGGCCGGATAGCCCTTGGGACGGACCATCGGTGCGGGATCGTGGATTTCGCCGTCGGGGAGATCGGCGAGTTCAGGTACCCATTCGCGGATATAGGCGGCCGCGTCGAACTTCTCCGACTGGCTGAGCGGCGCCATGATCCGCACGAACATCTGCGCATCGACGCCCGAGCCCGCGCTCCACTGCCAGTTCACCGCGTTGGACCCGTAGTCGGCATCGACCAGCGTATCCCAGAACCACTGCTCGCCCTCGCGCCAGTCGATCAGCAGGTGCTTGATGAGGAAGCTGGCGGCGATCATCCGCACCCGGTTGTGCATCCAGCCGGTGTGCCAGAGCTGGCGCATCCCGGCATCGACGATGGGATAGCCGGTCCTGCCCTGCTGCCACGCCCTGAGGTCTTCCTCGGCGCCCTTGCCCGTGCGCCATTGCAGGAACGAGAAATCCTCCTTGGCGGAGCGACTGCCGTAATCGGGCAGGATCAGCAGCACGTTCTGCGCATAGTCGCGCCAGCCCAGCTCGCCGAGGAACGTGCCGACCGAACCGCCCGCATCCGCCACCGCATGCCAGATCTGCGCGGGCGAAATCTCGCCGAAGTGCAGATGCGGCGAGAGGAACGAGGTGCCCTCGATCGACGGCAGATTGCGCTGCGCCTCATAACGCGCGGCCTCCTCGACGAAGTCCTCAAGCCGCTGGCGCGCGCCCCCCTCGCCCGGTTGCCACATGTCGCGCATGCCGCCAGCCCAGTCGGGCTTGCTGGGCAGGAGGTTCCAGTCCTCCAGCCGGTCGGACTGCGGCCATGCCTCGGGCGCGTCGAACCTCTCCGGGCATTCCAGCGGATCGTGCGGCGGCATGCGCTCGTTCAGCGCCCGCCAGAACGGCGTGTAGATGCGGTAGGGATTGCCCGAGCCGTTCAGCACCGATCCCGGCGGCGCGAGGTAGTTGCCGTGGTGGAGATGCAGGTCCGCCACCTTGCCCACCGCCTTCTCGGCATTGCGCCACCACGGTTCGTAGTGGTGGAGCGCATGGACCTCGCCCCCGCCCGTCTCCCGCACAAGATCCGCCAGCACCTCTTCGCATCTGCCCCGGCGCAGGATCAGCCGCGACCCTTTCTCGCGCAAGGCAGCATCGAGGCTGGCGAGCGAATGGTGCAGCCACCAGCGCGAGGCGCCGCCCATGCGGCGATGTTTCGGCGTCTCGTCGTCCAGCACATAGACCGGGATCACCGGCCCTTTGCTTGCGGCCTCGACAATGGCAGGCTGGTCTGACAGGCGCAGGTCGCGCCGCAGCCAGACGATCACGGGAGTATTCATGGTGCCGGAACGCTTGTCAGTCATCACGGTTTCCTAGCCTCATGAACACGATACCCAAAGCCCCCCACCGCATCGATCCCCGCAAAGCCGCGATGGCCGCCTTGCTTTGCTGGGCCAGCTTCGCGGCGTTCGTCTGGGCGGTTCCCACCGGACGCACCCAGCACTTCGACCGGATCGGCCTGCTGTTCTGGCGGGCCGGAGACCTCCGGCCGCTCGGCCCGGTCAAGCTGCTGGAATGGGTGCGCGATCTCACCGCGATGGGCGGCAGCCTGCTGATCACGCTGTTCACCACCCTCGCCGTCGTGGCGCTGATCTGGCTGCGCTGCCGCAGGGAAGCCGTGCTGCTGGCGCTGACGGTGATCAGCGGCAGCATCGTCAACACACTGCTCAAAGCGGTGGTCGGCCGCCCTCGCCCCGAAATCGTGCCGCACCTGACCGAAGCGGGCGGCGCCAGCTTCCCCAGCGGCCACAGTTTCAATTCCGCCTCGACCTATATCGCGCTGGCCCTCGCCTTCGCGGCGCTCAGCCCGCGCGCGGGCGTGCGCCACACGCTGATTGCCGGCGCCGTGCTGATCAGCCTGACCATTGCCTGGAGCCGGGTCTGGCTCGGTGTTCACTGGCCGAGCGACGTCATGGCCGGATGGCTGGGCGGCGCGGCCTGGGCCTTCACCGCCAGCGCCGTGCTCTACCGCCCCGCCGAAGTCATGCTGGAAACCGCCGAAGACATCAGGGAGCACGACATCCCGCACCGCCCGTAGGCACCTCGACCGAGGTGTTGAAGCCGCGCCGCACCGCAGGCCCGGTGAAGCGGGCATCGCCGAATGTCACCCTGGCGGTGCAGCCATGCGGTTCGATCCGCGCCATGGGGAGCTGCGACCACGCGAGGAATTTCGCCGCCTCCGGGGTCGCATGCGCGGCTTTCGCCACCAGCACACTGCCCATGTTGTCCGCAACCGGCGGCTGGCTGTCCACCAGCGTGAACAGGCTCCGCATCGGATCGTAACGCCCGAAGCCGATATGGCCGTTCTGCCGCCAGATCACGTCGCGGCGCCAGAACGCCAGCGGCTCGGGCGAGGCATAGACACGGTCGGGCACGGCATAAGGCGCGCCTTGCGACGGTGCATTGCCGGCGAGAACCGAAATGCCGATGTTGGCGGCAATGAAGCCCAATGCGCCCGCAAGGGCAGCCTTCGCAGGACGCCCCGCCCTTGCCGCGCCCCGTTTGGCCCGCCTCCGGCTTGCCCATATCCCGGCCCCCAGCATGGCCAGCAGCCACGGCGAGACGATGAACAGGCCGTCAGTATGGAACCACTCCGCGCTCATCGGCGAGAGCAACTGGATCGCATAGACGTTCTGCAAGTCGAGCAAGGGATGGGTCAGCGCGCCCAGATAGCAGAGCGCCAGCAACCAGCCGACCCGCATCGGCAAGCCGCTGCGGAACACCGCCCCCCGCCCCTGCTGCCAGCGGTCTAAGAGCCAGAGCAGCCCTGCCAGCAAGGGCGGCATCAGCAGGACACCGCCCACAAGCCCGTGGGTGAAACCGCGGTGCATCGCCAGCGGCGCCCAGGGCGACCAGCCGAAGAACACGTCGATATCCGGCATGTTGGCGGCCAGGACCAGCGCCGCCAGCCCCTTGCGCGTACGGTTCTTCAGCCCGGTTTCACCGAGCGCCCAACCGACCAGACTATGTGTGAGATTATCCATGAACCGCAGTGTCTTGCATCGACTGCGGCATATCGGAAGCGATTATCCGTCCGGCAAGGGGTGCCGTTCGACGAGCGTCGTTTTCTATTCCGCGGGCCTGTCCTCCACCACCCAGGTCTGTCCCTTGCCCAGCAGCCTCGCGAGATCGGCGTTCTTGCCCGCCGTCAGCCGCGCGCGTTCCTCCACCACGGCGCTTTCGAACGTCGGCGCCGGATCGTCATAGATCACGCCGAGCGCCATCGGGAACGGCCCGAAGGGCATCTCCACCAGCATATGCGCAAGGCCCCGGTTGCGCACATTGTGAACCGCCACACCCGCCGCCTGCCAGTCCCCATTCGCCACATCGACGACCTTGAGCGACAGCGTTTCAAGATCGAGCGCCAGCCCCCGGGTCTCCTTCGCGAAGAGCAGCGGCTCGCCATGGCGGAGCTGAATCTGGTTGTCGGCCGCCACTGCCTTGGCGGTGAAGTCGTCGAAGCGGTCCTTGTTGTAGACGATGCAGTTCTGGAAAATCTCGACGAAGGCCGCGCCGCGATGCCGGTAAGCGGCCTGCAGCACCTCGGGCAGGTCTTTCGACACATCATAACCCCGCGCCACGAACCGCGCACCGGAGCCAAGCGCGAAGGCGCAAGGGCTGGCGGGGCGGTCCACCGAGCCCGCCGGAGAAGTCGGCGAAGGCGTACCCACCCGGCTCGTCGGCGAATACTGGCCTTTGGTGAGGCCGTAGATTTCGTTGTTGAACAAGAGGATCTGGCAATCGAGGTTCCGGCGCAGCACGTGCATCGTGTGGTTGCCGCCGATCGACATGCCGTCCCCGTCGCCCGTCACCAGCCAGACGTCGAGTTCCGGGTTGGCCAGCTTGATGCCGGTCGCCACCGCCGGCGCGCGGCCGTGGATCGTGTGGAAGCCGTAGCTTTCGACATAGTAGGGAAAGCGGCTCGAACAGCCGATACCGGACACGAAAACGGTGTTCCTGGGATCGGCACCGAGCATCGGCAAAGTGCGCTGCACCGCCTTCAGGATCGCATAGTCGCCGCAGCCGGGGCACCAGCGTACTTCCTGATCGGTTTCCCAGTCTTTCAGCGTGGTCACGGGGGTCATGTCGTTCATGATCGTCTCCAGGCTTGAGCCAGAAACTCAGGGCTGCTCGCTCTCGGGCGCGGGCAGCTGGGTATCGTTGACGGGAACCTCGCCGCCCTCGTTGTCGGGGATGCCGTCGAAGAACCCGCCTATCGCCTCTTCCAGTTCGGCGATGGCAAAGGGCTGGCCGCTGGTCTTCGACAGCGGCACCGCATCGATCAGGAACCGGTCGCGCAGCACGGTCTTGAACTGGCCGGTGTTCATTTCCGGCACGAGCACCTTGTCGAACCGCGCCAGCAGGTCGCCCAGATTCTCGGGCAGAGGCCAGACATGGCGGACGTGGACATGGCTGACGTCCAGCCCCCGCCGGCGCGCGCGGCGCACGGCCTGATGGATCGGTCCGAACGTCGATCCCCAGCCGACCACCGCCAGCGTGCCGCCGTCCGTGCCAAGGCATACGTCCTGCGCCGGGATGGCCCTGGCCACGCCGTCGATCCGGGTCTTGCGGGCATCGGTCTGCGCCTGATGGGCTGTCGGCGAATAGTCGATATTGCCGGAACCCAGCGCCTTTTCGATGCCGCCGATGCGGTGCATCAACCCTTCCGTACCGGGCCTGATCCACGGACGGACCCCGCGCGCGTCGCGCTTGTAGGGCAGCACCGTCTCGTCGGGGCCGTTCGGCCCCTCAAGGAAATGCGCCGGGAACGGGGTGAAGGTGGCCGGATCGGGCACTTTCCACGGTTCGGAGGCATTGCCGATATAGCCATCGGTCAGCAGGATCACCGGCGTCATGAACTGCGTGGCGATGCGGCAGGCCTCTATCGCGCATGCGAAGGCATCGGCGGGCGAGCGCGCCGCGATCACCGGCAGCGGCGCATCGCCATTGCGGCCATAGACCGCCTGATAGAGATCGGACTGCTCGGTCTTGGTCGGCAGGCCGGTAGACGGCCCGCCGCGCTGCGAATTGACGATGACCAGCGGCAGTTCGGTCATGATCGCCAGCCCCATCGCCTCGCCCTTGAGCGCGAGGCCGGGACCTGAGGACGACGTGACGCCCAGTTGCCCCGCATAGCTGGCCCCGATGGCGGCGCAGATCGCGGCAATCTCGTCCTCGGCCTGGAAGGTGGTGACGCCGAATTCCTTCATCTTC
The DNA here is from genome assembly GCF_017309955.1 of Novosphingobium sp. KA1. Classification (NCBI taxonomy): domain Bacteria; kingdom Pseudomonadati; phylum Pseudomonadota; class Alphaproteobacteria; order Sphingomonadales; family Sphingomonadaceae; genus Novosphingobium; species Novosphingobium sp. KA1. Next base: position 173,522 of record NZ_CP021247.1, read on the forward strand.
ACCAGATGGTGCAGGATCGCCGAGGCCGGGGTGATCGGATAGCCGCCGAAGAACATCGGCAGGTCCGCAAGCTGCGCCCCCGCCACCAGCCCCAGCGATACGGCCTCAGCCCCGGTGATCGTGCGGTAGAGGCCGGGTTCGGCGGGCACCGGATCGATATGCTGCTTGCGCAAGGGACCCGCCAGTTCCGCCGTCTCGCCATAGGCGTGCCCCGCATTGAGCGCGGCGACATTGGCCTGTGCCAGCACCGGATGCTGCGCGAACCTGGCGTTCAACCAGTCCACCAGCGGCTGCCGGTCCCGGTCGAACATCCACAGCGCCAGCCCCAGCGTCCACATGTTCTTGCAGCGCAGCGCCTCCTTGTTGCCGAGGCCGAAGGGTTTCACCGCCTCCATCGTCAGCGCGGAAATGTCGAAGGCCAGCACGTCCCACCGGGCGAGACTGCCATCCTCCACCGGATCGGCCTCGTACTTCGCCTTTTCGAGGTTGCGCTTGTTGAACTCCCCGGTGTCGACGATGACGAGACCGCCGGGCTTCAGTGCCTCGATGTTGGTCTTCAGCGCCGCCGGGTTCATCGCCACCAGCACATCGGGCGCATCGCCCGCCGTGGTGATCTCGCTGGAGCCGAAGTTGATCTGGAACGCCGAGACACCGAACAGCGTGCCCTGCGGCGCGCGGATTTCAGCGGGAAAATCGGGAAAGGTCGCCAGATCGTTTCCGGCAAGCGCGGTGGAGAGCGTGAACTGCCCGCCGGTGAGTTGCATGCCGTCGCCGGAATCACCGGCAAAGCGGACCACCACCGCCTCTGCCGCCTGCTTCCCCGGGCCCGCCTGCGAATCCGTAACCGATGAGATTGTCGCCATCACCGTCCTCCGCCGGGAGGTCCGGTCTGCCGCCGTCTCTCCCTGAGCGCAGACTATGCCCGCTTACCGCAGACACAAAACGGAAAAACATCGGCAATCCGCAAGGAAGCGCCCGTTTCCGTTTAGGTAAGCATAAATCGCGCTGGCAATGGCGGCGCCCTTGCGCCATTGTGCCGGGCATGCGCTTCGACACGGCGATCCCCGATCAGACCTTTCCGACGCGCCCCTTCTCCACAATCTGGAATTTCTCTCGACGATGAACGATTTCGCGTCCCTGCCCTACCGCCCCTGTGTCGGAGTCATGCTGGTCAATCCTGACGGCAAGGTCTTCGTCGGCAAGCGAATCGACACCAAGGAAGGCGACTGGTGGCAGATGCCCCAGGGCGGCGTCGACGACGGCGAAGACCTCAAGGACGCAGCCCTGCGCGAGCTTTGGGAAGAGACCGGCGTCCGCGAACACAACGTCACCGTGCTGTCGCGCACGCGCGAGGAACTGCTCTACGACCTGCCCGAAGACCTGATCGGCAAGCTGTGGAAGGGCAAGTATCGCGGCCAGCGCCAGACCTGGTTCCTGCTGCGCTATGACGGCAACGACAACGACGTCGATCTGGAAGCCCACAAGCCGGCCGAATTCAACGACTGGAAGTGGGTCGACGCCGAGCAACTGCCCGACCTCATCATCCCCTTCAAGAAGCGCGTCTACCGCGCCGTCCTGGAAGAATTCCGCGCGCTTATCTGAGCGCGCCTCAGGCTGGACCGAGATCCTTCGACAGGGCTCAGGATGAGCGGACTTTATGCAGTTCCACTCGTCCTGAGCCTGTTTTTATGCGTGCCTGAAACCGCCTTGCGCTCATCCTCAGCCTGTCGAAGGGCCTGAGCTTGCGAAGGATCAGTTTTCCGAAACCACCGGCTTGGGCGCAACCGCATCGGCGCTGACGACACGCGGCGCCCCGGCCTTCGAGATCTCGGCCGCCAGCTGCTGCGCCTGAGCGCAATCCTTGCCGCACAAGGTCTGCAAACGGGCGAGATTGCGTCCGGCCTTGTCGGTCGCACCCTTTTCGGCCAGCGCGATGCCTTCGCCCGCGATCGCCTCCAGGTTGCGCGGATCGGATACCAGCGCCACACGGTAATAATGCAAGGCCTTGCCCTGAAGGCCCTGACGGCGCGTGGCATCGGCCAGCGCCAGCAGCACCGAGACATTACCCGGCGCCACCGTCAGCGCCGCTTCATAGGCATCGATGGCGCCGTTGATGTTACCGGCTGCAACCGCGGCCCGCCCTTCACCGAGCAGGGTGGCCGCACGCGGATCGAGGGCTGCGGCAGGCTGCGAGAAGATCGCGCTGGAAGAAACGGCAGCAACTAGAGAAAGGGCAATCGCAACAGGCGTATAACGCATCAACAGGTCCTTGGCCGAGGGCTTGGTCCTCATCATGACGCCGACGCTATCACAGCCGATGGAAGCGCGCGACGAAAAAGCCGTCGGTGCCGTCATGCCACGGCGAAAGGCGCAGCCCCGCCCCGCGCGCGGTGCCGGCCGGCAGTTCCGGCAGGTCCGCCTGCCAGCCGGGATGACCGCGCAGGAACGCCGCCGCCCGGTCCGCCCCCTCCTCGTCGAGCAACGAACAAGTGACAAACACCAGCCGCCCGCCGGGCCGCACCAGTCCGGCCGCCACATCGAGCAGCCGCGACTGGATCGCCGAATAGCGCGCCAGTTGCGCCTCGGTCAGCCGCCAGCGCGCTTCCGGATTACGACGCCAGGTGCCGGTGCCCGAGCACGGCGCATCGACCAGCACGGCATCGGCCAGCCCGGCAAAACGCTGGAGCGCCTGCGCTTCCTTGTTGGGATCGAGCAGCACGGTCTCGACATTGGTCGCTCCGGCCCGCTCGGCACGCGGGGCAAGGCGCGACAGGCGCGCACGGTCGACATCGCAGGCGACCAGGGTGCCACCGTTCTCCATCGCCGCGGCCAGCGCGAGGGTCTTGCCCCCGGCCCCGGCGCACAGATCGATCACCGTCTCGCCCGGACGCGCGCCGACCACTTCGCAGGTCAGCTGCGAGCCGGTGTCCTGCACCTCGATGGCGCCGTGGACATAGGCGTCGGTCTGCTCGATGCTGGTTTCGGGCGGATAGCGCCAACCTTGCGCGGCCAGCGACCGCTCTCCGCCCTCGGGCAGCTCCACGCGCCCGCCGCGCAGCGTATTGACGCGAATATCGAGCGGCGCACGGTCGAGCAGCGCCATGGCATCCGCTTCGGCCACCTCGCTCCTGGCGAATCGCTCGACCAGCCAGCGCGGCGCAAGGCCGGCCGGGGCAACCGGCTCACCGGCAACGATGGTGGCGGGCGAATGGCCGGTGCCGCCGAACTGGGCCGCAATCTGCGGGTCCTCGGCGGCAACGCGCAGCATGGCCGCACGGCCGGTCTCGGGCACTTCGCCGCAAGCCCGGATCGCACGGTAGGTCAATTCACGGATCGCGCGCCGGTCCTTGCTGCCGGCAAAGCGGCGGGTGCGGAACCAGTCCCCGATCAACCGGTCGGCAGGCGCACCATTGGCGCGCGCCGCCGCGATCACGAGATCCAGAACCTCGATCGCCGCCTGAACGCGCGCACCCGGCGTCATGCTCCCACCCCCCGGCTCGCTGAAATCAGCGCGTCGGGTAGTTCGGCGCCTCGCGCGTGATGGTCACGTCATGGACGTGGCTCTCGCGCAGGCCGGCATTGGTGATACGCACGAACTGGGCGTTCTTGCGCAAGTCGTCGACCGTGGCCGAGCCGGTGTAGCCCATGGCCGCCTTGATGCCGCCGACCAGCTGGTGGATGACGTCCTTGGCCGGGCCCTTGTAGGCGACCTGGCCTTCGATGCCTTCGGGAACCAGCTTCATCTGGTCCTTGATGTCGCCCTGGAAGTAGCGGTCGGCCGAACCACGGCCCATCGCGCCTACCGAACCCATGCCGCGGTACGACTTGTAGGCGCGGCCCTGGTAGAGGAAGGTCTCGCCCGGCGCTTCCTCGGTACCCGCCAGCATCGACCCGACCATGATGGTCGAGGCACCGGCGGCAAGCGCCTTGGCGGCGTCACCCGAAGTGCGCAGACCGCCGTCGGCGATCACCGGCACGCCCGACTTGTCGGCCTCTTCGGCGGCATCCATGATCGCGGTCAGCTGCGGCACGCCGACACCGGCGACGATGCGCGTGGTGCAGATCGAGCCCGGGCCGATGCCGACCTTGACGCAGTCCGCACCGGCGTCGATCAGCGCCCGCGCCGCTTCGGCGGTGGCGATGTTGCCGGCGATGACCTGGGCCGAGTTCGACAGCTTCTTCACGCGCTCGACCGCGAGCGCCACGTCCTTGTTATGGCCGTGGGCGGTGTCGATGACGACCACGTCGCACTCGGCCGCCAGCAGCGCCTCGGTGCGGGCGAAGCCCTTGTCGCCCACGGTGGTCGCCGCGGCGACGCGCAGGCGGCCGGCGGCGTCCTTGGTGGCGTCGGGGTAGGTGACGGCCTTCTCGATGTCCTTTACGGTGATGAGGCCGACGCAGCGGAAGTCGTTGTCGACGACCAGCAGCTTCTCGATCCGGCGGGCGTGCAGCAGGCGGCGCGCTTCTTCCTGGTCGACGCCCAGCTGCACGGTGGCGAGGTTCTCGTGCGTCATCAGCTCACGCACCGGCTGGGCCGGGTTGGCGGCGAAACGCACGTCGCGGTTGGTGAGGATGCCGACCAGCTTGCCCGAAGCCTCGACCACGGGAATGCCGCTGATCTTGTTGGCGAGCATGATCGCCTGCGCTTCCCCCAGCGTGGCGTCGGGCGTGATGGTGATCGGGTTCACGACCATGCCGCTCTCGAAGCGCTTCACGGCACGCACGGCAGCGCACTGTTCCTCGATGGTGAGGTTGCGGTGGAGCACGCCGATGCCGCCGAGCTGGGCCATCACGATCGCCATGTCGGCTTCCGTCACGGTATCCATGGCCGAGGAGATGACCGGGATGTTGAGGCAGATGTCGCGCGTCAGGCGCGTGCGGGTGTCGGCCTGGGTGGGGACGATGTCGGACTTTGCAGGACGCAGAAGTACGTCATCGAAAGTAAGTCCGAGGGGAATGTCCATGTGCGCCACCATTGTCGTGTCAGGGGAGAATCGTGGCGGCCCATGTAATCAAGTGGGGCCGATAGTGCTAGGCCTCATTTTATCGCCGGCGAGACGGCCGGCGGCGGTGTCGCGGGCAGCGGCGGCGCCGCCTTCTGCGGCGCGGCGCCCCCGTTCGCGCCGCCATCGGCGGGAACCCGCCTGAGATCGCCGTACCAGCGCCCCAGCGCCGAGAGCAGCTTCACGTCATCCGCCGCGCCGCCCAGCTCGATGGGATGGGACATGTGCTGCAGGTCGTCGCTCGGCCGGTGATAGTCGCCCTCGAAAAAGGCGCGCATGCGGGGCATGTCGCCATAGGCCGTGGACACCAGCACGGCGGGAATATCGTGCTGCATCAAGGCCCAGCCGTCCTGGCGGCGGACATAGTCGTTGCCTTCCTCGGTGGCGGAAATCTTGAGCTTCTCGGCCCTGGCGACCTGGGTGATGGTGGCATCGAGCCCGGTCATGCCGCGCCCGACGATGGCAAACGGGGTGCCGCGCGGGGCGATGGCGTTGGAATCGATGTTGAAGGCGGCAACGATCTGGCGCAGCGGCAGCGGCGGGTTCTCGGCAAAGGCATGGGCACCGAGCAGGCCCAGTTCCTCGCCGGTGGTGGCAAGGAAATAGACGTCGCGGTCGAGCTGGCCCCCACGCGTGAGACGGCGCGCCACTTCGGTCAGCGTCGCGACCCCGCTGGCATTGTCGATCGCCCCGTTGCAGATCACGTCGGTGGCCGGCGGCGCGGCACAATCGCCGAAATGGTCCCAATGGGCCAGGAACAGCACCGCGCCCGCCTCGGGATGGCGCCCCGGCAGCTTGCCGATGAGATTGTGGGTGCGGATCGTCGTCTCGCGCGTGGTGGCTTCCAGCGAGGCGGTGAGGTCGAGCGGGACCGGCGCGAAGTCGGCGCTGGCGGCCTGCGTCTCCAGCGCCGGCAGGCTCTGCGAGGTGCCCTTGAGCAGCATCGCCATGGCATCGCGGGTGATGAAGGCCTCGAGATCGCCGCCCACGGCATCGTCGGACAGCGCATAACCCGAGCGCTTGCGCCGCGCCGCCACGTCGTCGAGGCTGCGCGCGCCGTCGAGCACGGTGAGCACCGCCGAGGCGCCCATCGCCAGCAGCTGGTTCTGGCGCTGGCTGTCGGGCGTGTCGCCGTCAAGGACAACGGCGATGCGGCCCGCCAGTTCGGTGCGCGAATAGTCGCGCCCGCGCCCCTTGCCGACAAACAGCAGCGGCACGTTGCGCACCAGGCTGCGCTTGCCCGAAGTCAGCACCAGCACGCCGCTCGGCGACAGCACGGTGCGCCAGCCCTTGCGCTGGAACTGCGCGGACGAGGCGGCCGGATCGCGCGCCACCAGGGTGACCGGCGCAAACCACTCGTGGCCCGGATCGTTGGTGCCCGAGGTCAGCCCCATGTCGAACCACTGCTTGCCGAGATAGCGCAGCGTCTTCGCCTCGCCCTCGGTGCCCGGCTCGCGCCCGTCGAAATCGTCGCTGGCAAGGATGGCGATCTGCGCGCGCAGGCGGGCGATGATGTCCTGATCCGCGCGTGAGGAAGCCGACTGGGCATTGCCCGACCACATCAGGACGGTCCCCAGAGCCAATGCTCCGGCGACACCGATCGCGGCCGCGTGGGCCCTGTTCGCCTTCAAACCCCTGTTCATCGTGCCGCAGCCTATAAGGCGGAAATCCCCGCGCGGTTAGCAAATCTCGCTGCGAGACCCGCGGCAACGGCGCTTTTTCGCGAATCCGTGCTGCAAGAACCACAAACCGGCGCTGCCTTAAGTCTTTTCGATTGAACAGCAGCATAACGGACGCATAGGCTGGAACTAAGAGCGTGATCGTAAATTCGTGAAAAGACGGATTTCGTTTCGGGACCGCCTCGCTCCCGGGCGGCGGTTCCGGCTCTGATACCCGGTTTGCACGAAAGGGACACGGATGCGGCTAGACGATTTCAACCCCGACGATATCCGCGTCTCGCAGGGCGGCAGCCGCTTTCCCGGCGGCGGCGGCGGCAAGCTGGGCTGCGGCACGCTGGTCATCCTGCTGATCGGCATGTTCGTGTTCGGCATCGACCCGCAGCAGATGCTCGGCACTATCGAGAACGTCCAGCAGCAGGTGCCCGAGCAGAGCGCCCCGGACCAGACCGCCCCGATGCAGAACCCGCAGCAGATCTGCGGCCAGAACGCCTATGCCACCGAGGCGTGCAATGCGCTCAGTTCGCTGAACCAGACCTGGGAGCCGTTGTTCCGGCAGGCCAACGTGCCCTTCCAGCAGCCCGAACTGCACTTCTACAACGGCAGCGACCGCTCCGGCTGCGGCGCTGCGCAGGCGGCGATGGGGCCGTTCTACTGCCCCGCCGACCAGGGCATCTACATCGACACCAGCTTCTACGACGAGATGGACCACAAGCTCGGCGCCAAGGGCGATTTCGCGCGCTACTATGTGGTCGCCCATGAATACGGGCATCATATCCAGCACTTGCTCGGGCTCGACGGCAAGGTTCGCCGCGCCCAGCAGCAGAGCCCGTCCCAGGCCAACGCCCTGCAGGTCCGCATGGAACTTCAGGCGGACTGCTATGCCGGGGTCTGGGCAGGCAAGAACAAGGCCCGGATCGAGCCCGGCGACATGGAGGAAGGCATGACCGCCGCCAGCGCCATCGGTGACGATACCTTGATGAAGAATGCCGGCCAGCGCGTAAGCCCGGAAAGCTTCACCCACGGGTCGAGCGAGCAGCGCATGCATTGGCTGAAACAAGGTCTCGAAAGTGGGAACGAGGACGCTTGCGATACGTTCAAGACCATGGAATGATCCAATAATTTCGGGCGGGTGCGACCGTTCCGGGGCCAGCTGCCGCGCGTCTGCGCGCGGGGCCGATGGGCTGCCGCGCCCTTCCCGCCGACAGGAGAAGACCATGCGTCACGCCTGGACCACGCCTTCCCGCATCCCCGCGGCCCGCACCCCCGCGGCCCTCCCCCCCGTCCCCCTTACCCGCGTCCGCGTTACCCGCGCCCCCCTTACCCGCGCGCCACTTGCCCGCGCCGCCCTTGCTGCCACGGCATGCGCCGCCCTGCTGGCCGCCGCCCCCGCTGCGGCGCGGCAGCGCCCGGTCACCGACACCACCCCCGACGCGGTGGACGTCGCCAAGACCCCGGTGACCGATCTCAACCTCGACAAGAAGGACATCCCGCCGGTGCTGGTCGCCGCGATCGATGCGCCCTACACGCTCAAGGGCATCAGGAGCTGCAGCCAGTATGCGGCAGCCGTGGAAGAGCTCGATGAGGTGCTCGGCGACGACGTCGACCTGCCGCCCGAAGACCGGGACGGGGTCAATGCAGGCCGCATCGCCAAGTGGGCGGTCAGCTCGTTCATTCCCTTTCGCGGCCTGATCCGCGAAATTTCCGGGGCCAGCGCGCATGACCGCGCGGTGCTGGCGGCGGTGCGCGCCGGCTATGCCCGGCGCTCCTTCCTCAAGGGCATGGGCCATGCCAAGGGCTGCAAGTACCCCGCTTCCCCGGCAACGCCCGCGATCGTCCAGGCCCGCCTGAACGAGATCCAGGCCGCGAAGGACAAGAAGGACAACGACGACCGGAAGGACGGCGCCAACCGATAGAAAAGGGGGAGGAAAAGCCGCGCCTTCCTCCCCCTTTCTTCCTGTTCTCGTGCCATCCGGCGACGCGATCAGTCGTCCTGCGATGCGGCCGCCTCGGCCCGCTTGCGGGCAAGATCGGCACGGGCACGGGCCATTTCGTCATCGAGCTGCGACATGATCTCGCGGCGGATCTCGGCAGAAAGATGCCGGTTTGCCGCAACCGCGTCGCGGGCCGAGGCGACCGCCTTGGCGGCCTCCTTCATCGCCTGCTCCGGGGCGCCGGTGCAGATCACCGTGACCTCGGACCTGCCGCCCCGGCTCGAACGCGCCGCGCTGCGGCGGCTGTCGGCCGGGCACCGGCTGTCGAGCGTCATTTCCTGCTCGATGCGCGAACGCCCGCCCTGGTCCTCGCGGACGATGCGAATGGTCTGGACCTTGCCGTCCGACGAGACCGTCTCGCGCACTTCGGGCACGCTGCGCATGGCCTGCGCGACCGCGACATCGACGTCACGGGCGATGCTGCGACCAAGATCGCCCCAGTCACGCACGGCCGGCGGGGTCGGCGGGGCGGGCGGGACTGGCGGCATCGGCGGCACGGACGAGGGAACCGCTGGCGCGTAGGGGACCGGCCCGGCATGGGCCGTATGTGCCGCCGGAACCGGCGGTGCAACCGGCAGCGCCGCAAATTCGGGCGCGAGGTCGGGTGCGTCCGGATCGACCGCGCGGATCGCGGGCGCCGCCGTGGCAGCAGGCGCTGGGATAGCAGGCGCGGGGGTAGCGGGCGCGTCGGGCACCTCGGGCCTGTCCATGGCCGCATAGGTTACCGTCGCCGTGAACGGCACCGAAACGATAGCGAGTGCAAACAGACCGCGTGCCGCGACGGTCCGGGCCGGCGAGACGTCCGCCTGCGCCAGCGCCTTGAGGCGCAGGATGATCGGCTTCTCGCCTGCCAGCGCGCCCGCGATCGGTGCCGCCAGCGTGAGGCGGCTACCTGCCGCGAAGCTGGCGATGAGGCGGCCGTAGCGCGCGCGCATCTCGCGCCCGCAGCCGGCCATCACCCGCGCGTCGCAGGCAGCCTCCTGATCGGCCCGCAGTGCCCGCCAGGCCGCCCAGCCGAGCGGATTGAACCAGTGCAGCGCAAACAGCGGCTGCAGGGCCATGATCGCCAGCAGGTCGTTGCCCGCGTGGTGCTGGAGTTCGTGGGCGATCGCGAAGTCCGAGGCTTCCGAATCCGCCGAAGCCAGGAACCCGCGCGGCAGCGCCACCACCTTGTCGAACACCCCGAAGGCCAGCGGCGCGCTCGCCGCCGGGCTCTCGACGATGCGGATGTTCCCGGAACGCGCGACAACCCGCGCCTCGGCAAGGATGTCCCGGCGCATCGCCTGGTAGTTCCAGATCCGCGAAGCCAGGAAACAGACCGCCCCGCCGAGCCAGACCGCCAGCAGCACCGTGCCCCAGGGCACATGGCTGAGCAGACCCGCATCGAAAGTGGCTGGGTCCGGGGCCAGGTCCGGGGCCAGGCCCGGCGCCATCGTCAGCACCGCCTGCGATGAAGCCAGCGGCTGAGCCAGCGGCAGTGCCTGCGGCGAAACCTGCGAGACCGCGGTGGCAACCGGCGGCAGCGCCGGCCCCGCCGCCGCGGTGATCGGCTCTATATCGACGGAGAGTTCCGGCAGCAGGCCGCGGGGCAGGGCCAGCGGCGGCAGGACCAGCCGGATCATCGGCAGCGCCCAGAGCGCATAGGCCGCGGCCGGCCCGAACCAGCGCGCCACCGGACGGCGGGCCAGCAGGATCAGCGCCATCAGCAGCGCAGTCATTGCAAGCGTATCGGTCAGCCACTCGATCATGACGTCAGCTCCCCTCACTTGAGCGCTTTGAGCAGGGCTTCGATTTCCGCGATGTCATCTTCGCTCAGCGCGTCGGCCTCGGCAAGATGAGCAAAAAGCGGCGCGGCGCGGCCGCCGAACAGGCGGTCGACCAGGCGGCGGCTTTCGGTGCCGACATAGGCCTCGCGGGCGATGCGCGGCGAGTAGAGGAAACGCTTGCCATCGGGCTCGGTGGCGACCGCCTGCTTGGCGACCAGCCGCGAGAGCAGCGTCTTCACCGTCGCCAGGCTCCAGCCGCGCGGTGCGCAGACCTGCTCGCAGACTTCGGTGGCGGTGAGCGGGCTGCGCTGCCACAGCGCCTCCATCACCGCATGTTCCGCTTCCGAGATCCGTTCCGGCGTGTCGGGCTCTTCGGCCACGTCGTCCTCCATCGTTTACACACGTAATCGACTACGTTTGTAAACATGAACGCCGGATGAACGCACACGCCCTCCCCTCAGGACTTGCCCGTCAGGATCCCGATCATCACCGCCGCGCCCAGCAGGACCAGAAAGCCGTTGAACGTGACCAGCAGCGAGCCGGGCAGACGCGGCGTATCGGTTTCCGGCGGGGCCAGCACCGGGCGCAGCTGGCGCCAGATTCCCGCCACGAAGCAGAACTCGGCGAACAGCAGCAGCATCATGGTGGTGGTCATGACCAGCCACTCGGCCACCAGCCCCTGCAGCAGTGCCCTTGCCCCGATGCCCGAGGCCAGCGCGCCGAGCCCCGTGCGCACCCAGGCCGCATAGGTTCGCTCGGCGGCGAGAATGGTGCGGTCGGCGGCAAGAACGGTGCGCCGGTCGGCGGTGTCGGTCTGCCTGGCGACGTTGCCGGCTATTTCGCCCGCCAGTTCGTCCGCGCTTTCGCCCTGGCTGGATTTCTCGTCCATCGCGGGTCTCCCGTGCGGCGCGGATCAGCCCGCCAGCTTGCCCAGTTTACGAAGCCCGAAGGCGACCGCGATCATGAACACGCCTCGCATGAAAAAGCTGATGGCGACCATGATGGCGAGGAAACCGATGGCGGTCGGCACGCTCGACACCAGCAGCAGCGCGCCCAGCACCAGGTCGAGCACGCCGAGGAACAGGCGCCAGCCCTTGTCGTGCCGGGCCTTGAGGGCAAAGGCGATCTCGAACCCGCCGGAGATCAGCAGCCAGGCACCGATCGCCCAGACCAGCGTGATCGCGCCGGCCACGGGGTTGAACAGCACGTAGAGCCCTGCCAGCAGGCCGATCGCGCCGAGCAGGATCTCGGTCCAGCGCGCACGCGTGGACAGCGAATGGATGCCCGCCGCAATCGCGGCGACGCCGTAGACGCACAGGACAAAGCCGATCAGCAGGCCGGTCGTGAAGCTCGCCACCAGAGGATTGGCGATCACCACCACCGCCACCGCGATCAGCAGCAGCCCATAAGCGAGCACCCAGCCCCAGCCGAGCGGCGGCGAGCCGAGATAGGGAGGGGCAAGCGGATCGGTGAAGGCACTCGGGTCGGTCTGTGAGGTCGTCATGCAATCGACTCCTGTTCCCGCGTGATAATACCTAAGTAATGCGACGGGTTGGTTTCGGTTGCAATGCAAATACTTGAATCGATACGGCGCCTGCCGGTCATTTCGGACCCCGAAAAAGCAAAAGGCGGCGCTCCGTTTCCGGAGCGCCGCCTGTTTGTCTTGCCGATACCGGCGCGAGGATCAGTACACGCGGGCCTTGGGCTTGATGTACTGTGCGTCGTCGGTCAGCGTGTATTCGTGGACCGGACGGTAATCGAGACGGATTTCGCCGCCCTTGCCGCCCCAGCCGTTGAACCAGCCCACGGTGTGCTTCATCCAGTTCGCATCGTCGCGGTTCGGGAAGTCCTCGTGCGCGTGGGCGCCGCGGCTTTCCTTGCGCGCCTGGGCGCCGTGCAGCGTGACCGAGGCCTGCGAGATCAGGTTGTCGAGTTCCATCGTCTCGACCAGATCCGAGTTCCAGATCAGGCCGCGATCGGTGACCTTGACGTCCTGGAAGCGCTCATAGGTCTTGGCGAGCTTTTCCTTGCCTTCGACCATGAGTTCATCGGTGCGGAACACGGCGGCGTGGGCCGACATGGTGCGCTGCATCTCGGTGCGGACTTCGGCCGTCGGCGTGCTGCCGTTGGCGTTGCGGAAGTGGTCGAGGCGGGTCAGCGCGAGGTCGGCCGAATCCTTCGGCAGTTCCTGCTGCGCCGCGCCCGGCTTGACGATTTCCTTGAGGCGGTGGCCGGTGGCACGGCCAAACACCACGAGGTCGATCAGCGAGTTCGAGCCCAGGCGGTTGGCGCCGTGGACCGAGACGCAGGCCGCCTCGCCCACCGCGAACAGGCCGGGGACGACCGTGTCCGGGTTGCCGTCGGCACCGATGGTGACGACTTCGCCGTGGTAGTTACAGGGAATGCCGCCCATGTTGTAGTGAACCGTGGGAACCACAGGAAGCGGCTGGCGGGTGAGGTCGACGCCCGCGAAGATCTTGCCGCTCTCGGTGATGCCCGGCAGACGCTCGCCCAGCACCTTGGGATCGATGTGATCGAGGTGCAGGTAGATGTGGTCCTTGTGCGGGCCGACGCCGCGGCCTTCGCGGATTTCCAGCGCCATCGAGCGCGAGACGACGTCGCGCGAGGCGAGGTCCTTCGCGGAAGGCGCGTAACGCTCCATGAAGCGCTCGCCTTCGGAGTTGGTGAGGTAGCCGCCCTCGCCGCGCGCGCCTTCGGTGATCAGCACGCCCGCGCCGTAGATGCCGGTGGGGTGGAACTGCACGAATTCCATGTCCTGCAGGGGCAGGCCGGCGCGCAGGACCATGCCGCCGCCGTCGCCGGTGCAGGTATGGGCCGAAGTGGCGGTGAAGTAGCTGCGGCCATAGCCGCCGGTCGCCAGCACCACGGCCTGCGCGCGGAAGCGGTGGATCGACCCGTCATCCATGCACAGCGCGATCACGCCGACGCACTTGCCGCCGTCCATGATGAGGTCGATGGCGAAGTATTCGATGAAGAAGTCCGCGTCGTACTTCAGCGACTGCTGATAGAGCGCGTGCAGCATGGCGTGGCCGGTACGGTCCGCCGCGGCGCAAGTGCGCTGCACCGGCGGGCCTTCGCCCATGTTCTGCATGTGGCCGCCGAACGGGCGCTGGTAGATCGTGCCGTCGGCATTGCGGCTGAAGGGCACGCCGGCGTGCTCCAGTTCATAGACCGCGGCCGGGGCTTCGCGCACCATGTATTCGATGGCGTCCTGGTCGCCCAGCCAGTCCGACCCCTTGACGGTGTCGTACATGTGCCAGGTCCAGTGGTCCGGCGTGTTGTTGCAGAGCGAGGCGGCGATGCCGCCCTGTGCCGCCACGGTGTGCGAGCGGGTCGGGAAGACCTTGGTGATGCACGCGGTCTTCAGGCCGGCTTCGGCCGAGCCCATGGTGGCGCGCAGACCCGAGCCACCGGCGCCGACAACGACGGTGTCATAGGTATGGTCGATGATCTTGTAGGCAGGCGCGGACATCAGGCGTGTGCTCCCAGCGCGAGGCGGATGACGCAGAAGACGCCGAAGGCGATGCCACCGCAGGCGGCAAGGTTCAGCGCCGCGATGCAGGCGAACTTGTTGGCGTGCTCATGCACATAGTCCTCGACGAGGACCTGCAGGCCGAGGCGCGCGTGCCAGAACGTGGTGACGACCAGCAGGATCATCGCCACGGCCGGGATCGGACGGGCCAGCCATTCGACGACCGACGCATAAGTCAGGTCCGGCAGCATCACGAAGGAGGCGGCGAGGAAAAGGCCGGTCAGCAGGTTGCCGATGGCGGTGAAGCGCTGCAGCAGCCAGTGATGAACGCCGGTCTTGGCCGAGCCGAGGCCGCGCACGCGGCCGATGGAAGTTCCGTTACCCATGTTTCCCGTCCCTCAGCGAAGCAGCAGGAGCGCCCAGAAGGCGGCAGTGACGACAACACCCATGATCGGGGCGAGGATCGAGAAGGTCTTGTTGGCCTTCAGTTCGAAACCGGCGCCGATGTCGAGTACGAAGTGGCGCAGGCCGCTCATCATGTGGCTGAAGAACGCCCAGGAGATGCCCACGAGCACGACATAGCCGAGCGGCGAGGTCATGCACTTGGTGAGCAATGCGTAAGCTTCGGGTCCGCTGGCCAGTGCCCCGAGCCACCACAGCAGCAGGCCGAGGCCGGCAAACGCCATGCCATCGCCCGTCACGCGGTGCAAAATCGAGACGAACATGTGTGGGCCCCAACGCCAAATCTGGAGATGGGGCGAAAGCGGACGGTTCCTGGTGCCGTCTTTGGCCATGGCTCTTTCGAATCCCTTTTGCCTTTGCAGCAGCGTCAAGCTGCCCCTGTCGAGAAGTCCCCTTAGACAAATCACGGCTTGGCGCAAGTTCCGCGAAGCACATCGCAGATGCATCGCACACAAGCGACTCGCCGCCCCGCCCATCAACGGCACATCGAGAACCGCAACCGCCCCGCCGCCAAGGCCAGCCCCGGCGCACTGGCCTTGGCGGCCCGCCCGGCCTAAAGCGCAGGTCGATGAATCGCCTTCCCTTCCTTCTGCCCCCCGCGTTCCTGCTCGCGGCCTGTTCCTCCGCGCCCGGTACAGCCGCGCCTTCCGAACGCCCCGCCGAGACCGCTTCGGCGCGACTCGCACGGCAGGCACTGGCGCCCGCCAGGCTCGTCGCGGCCTGCAAGGACCATGACGGCTGGGGCGATCCGGCACCGCCTGCGCAGCTATACGGCAATACCTATTATGTCGGCACCTGCGGCATCAGCGCGATCCTCATCACCGGCGCAGCGGGCCACGTGCTGATCGACGGCGGCATTCCGGAAGCGGCGCCGCTGGTGCTCGCCAATATCAAGGCGGCGGGTTTCGATCCCAAGGACGTGCGCTGGATCCTCTCCAGCCATGAGCATTTCGACCATGCCGGTGCCCTCGCCGCTCTTAGCCGCGCAACCGGCGCGAAAGTGGCCGCCCTGCCCGCCGCCGCGCAGGTGCTGGAAAGCGGCAAGGCCGATCCCGCCGATCCGCAGTACGGCGGGCTCGACGCCTTCCCCGCCGTTCATGTCGACAAGCGCCTGACCGATGGCGAGAAACTGACGCTGGGCAACATCACCCTCACCGCCCGCGCCACCCTTGCCCATGCCGCCGGATCGACCAGCTGGACCTGGCAATCGTGCGACGATCAGGGCAAGTGCCTGACCATCGCCTATGCCGACAGCGCCAGCGCGATCTCCGCCAAGGGCTACCGCTTCACCGATCACCCCGAGCGCATCGCCGCCGTCCGCCAGGGCTACACGCGAATCGCCGAACTTCCCTGCGACCTGCTGGTTACCCCGCATCCCGGCGCGAGCGACCTGTTCGCGCGCCTGGCGGACACCGCCCCGCTGGTCGATCCCACCGCCTGCCGCGCCTATGCGGCCGCCGCCACTACCCGCTTCGACCAGCGCCTTTCCCAAGAGGCCGGCTCGCAAGCGAAGGAGACCCGTTCGTGAGCTGGAAAATCACCGCCTTTGCCCCGCGCTCCGTCATCGAGGGGGCGCTGCTCGCCCATGAGGACGCTTTCGACTGGGATCCCGACATCGTCATCTCCGGCAGCGAGATCGCCGAGGACAAGCCGGACGACTGGCAGCTCGAAGCCTGGCTCGCGCACAAGCCGAAAAAGGCGGACAAGGACGCCCTCGCCGCGCTGTTCACCGGCGGCGCGCCGAAGTTCACCGTCGAGGAATTGCCCGAGACCGACTGGCTGGTCGCCAGCCAGGAAGGCCTCGAACCGATCCGCGCCGGGCGTTTCTACGTGCATACCCCTGAATATCCGGCGCTGAGCGCACCCGGCGTCACCGATTTCGTGATCCCCGCCAGCCAGGCCTTCGGCACCGGCCAGCATGCGACCACCGCCGGTTGCCTCGAGATGCTGACCCACATGAAGGCGCAGGGCCTTGTCGTGCGCAACCATGCGGACATCGGCACCGGCACCGGCCTGCTGGCCTTTGCGGCGATGACGCTCTGGCCCCGCGCGCTGGCCACCGCCAGCGACATCGACGCCGTCTGCGCCACCGTCGTCGCCGACAATGCCGAGGCCAACGGCGTGCCGCTCGGCGCGCGTCAGGGCGAACTGGCGATGACGATCGCCGACGGCATGGAGCACCCGCTGCTCGAAGCGCGCGGTCCTTACGACCTCATCATGGCCAACATCCTCGCCGGACCGCTGGTGAGCCTCGCCCCCCACTTCGCCAAGGCGCTGGCGCCGGGTGGCAGCCTCGTGCTGGCGGGCCTGCTGGAAACCCAGGAAGCCGCCGTGCGCGGCGCCTGCCGCCGCGCCGGCCTGCGGCTCGCCGCAAGGCTGGTGAAGGGCGACTGGTCGATCCTGTGGATGCGCGCGCGCCGCAAGCAGGCATGAACCGGATCCCGCCGCGGGACGTGCTCGCGGCGGGCATCTTTCAGGCCCGATAAAGCTCCAGCCCCGGACCATGCGGCCCCAGCTTCATGGCCTCCATGAACTCGCCCGCGATCGGCGCATCGAAGGCAAAACCCACCCGGTCGCCCACCACCCAGCGCACCGTCCCGGTGACGCGGGCAAAGCCCGACATCGCCATGACCAGCCGCAGCCCCTTTTCCAGCAGACTGCTCTCGATCACGAGCTGACACCCTTCGGGCGAGATATGGCGGGCCAAGGCCGTGGCAAAAGGGGTAACCGCGTGGACTGCGGGCAACACCAGGACACCTCCCTCGTCGGTCTCGCGTTGATGACCGGATGACTAATTAACAAAGGTAAACGCGCTGTAAATAATTCGTCAACTTTTTCATGGCGGATTTCCGTACGTATTTCAACGCGGTATCGGATTTACCGAAAAACAAAATTAACCACATAAAACAAGACGGAATTAAGGATTCCAAACAAGAATTGAGCCTCAAGGGGGGCTGGTGACAACAGCTCATGAGGCCAACTATGCTTCGTACCGAAATCGACCGCCCCGCGGTCGTCGTGGGACCCCTGGGTGAAGCTCTCGACCGCAAGGCCCTGCCGCCGCGCGATACCCGACGCTGGGTCGCGCGCCGCAAGGCCGAAGTCGTGGCTGCCGTCAATGGGGGCCTGTTGACGATCGCCGAGGCCTGCGACCGCTACGATCTCACGCTCGAGGAACTTGCCTCGTGGCAGCGCGCCGTCGAGCGCGAAGGAATGGCAGGGCTGCGCGCCACCCGCGTGCAGCACTACCGTCAGGTGCACGAACGCCAGTCCCGCTTCTCCTGAACGGGCCGGTGCTGCGGCACCATAGCGCCGGGCGAGACGGGGTGTGTCCCTTCCGGCGCTGACCAATGGGCCCGGTCCGAGAACCGGCGGCTGAAACTGCGACCCCTCAGCCGGCGGCTTCGACGATCCGGGCCCATTCCGCTTCATCGATGACCCTGATGCCAAGGTCGGCGGCCTTCTTCAGCTTCGAGCCCGCGCCCGGCCCGGCGACCAGAATGTCGGTCTTGGCCGAGATCGAGCCCGCCGCCTTGGCGCCCAGCCGTTCGGCCTGCGCCTTGGCCTCGTCGCGGCTCATCGTCTCCAGCTTGCCGCTAAAGACCACGGTCTTGCCCGCGACTTCGCTCTCGACCGTTTCCACCACGTAAGGCGGCGGCGATACTTCGGAGAGCAGATCGTCCCAGACCGCGCGGTTGTGCTCTTCGTGGAAGAAATCACCCAGCGCCTCGACCACCGCCGGGCCGATGCCGTCGATCGAGACCAGCTCGGAATAGGCATCGCTACCCGCCTGCGCGGCTTCCTCGCCCTGTTTTGCGTGCGCCTGCTCGGCAATCGCGCGCAGCGCCGGCAGCGCCTCGAACCGCTTCATCAGGTCGCGCGCCGTCACCGCGCCGACGTGGCGGATGCCGAGCCCGAACAGCAGCCGCGCGGCATCGGGACGGCGCTTGGCTTCCACCGCCGCCAACAGATTATCCACAGACTTGTCCTTCCACCCGTCCAGCGCGAGGATCTCCTCGCGCCGCTTGCGGAGACGGAAGATGTCCGCCGGGCTTTCGAGCCAGCCCTTCGCGAAGAACTCGTCGATGGTCTTTTCGCCCAGCCCCTCGATGTCGAGCGCGCCGCGGCTGACGAAGTGCTTGAGCCGCTCGGTCCGCTGCGCCGGGCAGATCAGCCCGCCGGTGCAGCGCACGTCGACCTCGGCTTCCTCCGCCACGGCTTCCGAGCCGCACTCGGGACAGTGATCGGGGAACGGGAAAGCCGGCCGCTCCACCTCGCGGGTGAGGTTGTCGACGATCTGCGGGATCACGTCGCCCGCGCGCTGGAGCACCACGGTATCGCCGGGGCGCACGCCGAGGCGCCCGATCTCGTCGCGGTTGTGGAGCGTGACGTTGGTAACGGTGACGCCGCCCACCAGCACCGGCTTCAACCGCCCCACCGGCGTCAGCTTGCCGGTGCGACCGACCTGGATATCGATCGATTCCAGCGTGGTTTCCGCCCGTTCCGCCGGGAACTTGTGCGCCAGGCCCCAGCGCGGCGCCTTGGCGACAAAGCCGAGGCGCTGCTGCCAGTCGAGGCGGTCGATCTTGTAGACCACGCCGTCGATCTCGAACGGCAGATCGGGCCGCCCGTCGCGGATCGCGCGGTAGGCGGCGAGCATGTCCTCGACCGAATGGCAGAGCCGGAACTGCGGCGAGACCGGCAGGCCCCAGCTTTCGATCCGGCGGATCACCTCATGCTGGCTCGCCCCCGGCACGTGGCTGGCCGCGCCCCAGCCGTGCGCCCAGAAGCGCAAGGGGCGCTTCGCGGTCACCGCGGCATCCTTCTGGCGCAGCGATCCGGCGGCAGCATTACGCGGATTGGCGAACTGGCGGACCTTGCTCTCGTCGAACGGCTCGCCCTTTTCCTCGGCCAAGGCGCGTGCCTCGGCCATCAGCGTCTCGTTGAGCGCGTGGAAGGCGGCCTTTTCCATGTAGACTTCGCCGCGCACCTCGAACACGTCCGGAATGTCGTCGCCGACCAGTTCCTGCACGATGTCGGCGATGTGGGCGACGTTGGGCGTCACGTCCTCGCCCACCTGCCCGTCGCCGCGCGTGGCGGCGCGCACCAGCCTGCCGTTCTCGTAGCGCAGCGAGCAGGAGAGGCCGTCGATCTTGTCCTCCGCCGTGACCAGCACCGGCTCGTCTGCCGAGAGCGAGAGGAACCGGCGCACGCGGCCCACGAAGTCCTCCACTTCCTCGTCGCTGAAGGCATTGTCGAGGCTCATCATGCGCACCTCGTGCCGCACCTTGCCGAGCGGCGAGGCGGCCACGTCGTGGCCGACCTTGTTCGCGGGCGAATCGGGCCGGACCAGATGCGGGTAGGCCGCTTCCAGCTCGGCATTGCGGCGCACCAGCGCGTCGTATTCGGCATCCGCGATCTCGGGCGCGTCCTCGGCATGATAGAGCCGGTTGGCGCGGTTGATCTGACGCGCCAGACGCATGAGTTCGTTGGCGGCTTCGGCCTCGCCCGGAAGCGCAGGCCGGGCAAACAGATCGGGAGTGTCAGTCATGGCCCAGCCTATGCCGCAAGCCCGCCCCGGACGGCAAGGCGAAGCACGCCTCACGCTCGCAGCGCTCCCCGGGAAAGACGGGTGAAGGCAGACCACGCCCGCCCCCGCGGCGACCGAAGCCGTTTACAACCTAGGTAGATATTCCCGGAAAAACACGGGTATACCCCCCGTTGCGGCGCTTCGCTCCCCCTGCTCATTCTGCCTGCCGGTGCCAGGCGGTAAACTCAGGGAGGAGGCGCAAGCCGGTCGATGCGAAGGCAGATATTATCCCGAGGCCGGCCACCGGGGCGTCTCGCCGCGCTGGGTGCAGCCCTCGCCACCTTTGCCTGCGCGTGCCCGGCACTCGCCCAGGAGCAGGAATCGCAACAGCAGGAAGCGCAGGACGACCGGCCCGCCCCTTCGCCGGAGGCCGAGAAGGCCGCCGAGGATCCCACCAAGATCGCCACCAAGCTGGGTGTCGCCTATGCGGACGAGCTTTCCATGTCCGGCTCGATGGCGATCGGCCCCAAGCTGAAATTCAATGCAAGGATCGCCAGGTCGGGCCAATGGTCGCTCGGCGCATCCTATCTCCTGCCGGTTGCCATCGTCACCTTCACGGCCGGCAGGAGCGAGCTCGACACCGGGGTCAAGCAGACCCGCTATTCGCTCGGCGGCTTCGTCCCGCTCAGCCAGCTCGGCCTGAAAACCGGCAAGTGGCTGGTGTTTGTCCCGTTCGGCTATACTTACACCAATAGCCGGCAAGGCGCGGTGACCGACCTCGACCAGCAGGACGGCATTCCCATGACGATGAGCAGCAGCAGCGGTTATCTCGGGCTGTTCACGATCCGGCCGCTGACCCCGCGCCTGACCCTGATGGCCGGCGCCAACTATACCCGCGGCACGCACGACTATTCGGGCGTCGCGGCAGGCGGCGGCCTGTCCTACCACCTGACCAAACAGGACACGGTGGCACTGCGCGGCAGCTACGTGAACAACAGCTTCGGCACCAGGAAACGCATCGGCATTTCCTATCAGCACGAATTCTAGGCGGAACTCATCGCCGCAGCAGCACGTCCTGTCGCTTGAATGCCCGTACAACGCTTTGTTCATCCTGCGTTGAACCGCAGGCTGGAAAGAGCGCCTCCAGGTCGCAACAGACAAGCCACATGGAGGACACAAATGCGTAAAGCACTGATCGCAGCCACTCTCGCCACCCTCACGGTTTCCACCGGCCTGCTGACCGAAGCCGCCGAAGCCCATGGACGCGGTCGTGGTCGTGGCCCGGAATATCACCACACCGACAACGGTATCCGCTACTGGCGCGGCAATGACGGCCGTTACCGCTGCCGCAAGTCGAACGGCACCACCGGCCTGCTGGTCGGCGGCGTGGCCGGCGCACTGGTTGGCCGCGCCATCGACACCCGCGGCGACCGCGCCACCGGCACGATCCTGGGCGCCGGCGCCGGCGCCCTGCTCGGCCGCGAGGTCGACCGCAACAACAGCCGCCCGCGCTGCCGCTGATCGCGGCCGGCATGGCCGGACACAAAAAGGCGCGCCGCTGCATGCGGCGCGCCTTTTTTCTTGCCGGGGGCCGCCATGCCGGACAGCGGCGCCCCGTGCGCCCCTCCCCACCCCAGCTCAGGCCTCCCACGCCGCCAGCCAATCTATCCGTCTGTGCATAGGGGCCTTTCCTAAGCCGCCCGACTATGCTCCTATGCCGGCAATGGTCGCGCGAAGCCCCCTCCCCCCCATGCTCCGGCAATCGCCCCTCCAGCGCCGTCCCGCCCGGGCCGATCGAGGGGAAGAAATTTCCCCTGAACCGTGTCAACTGTGTCAACCGCAAGGTGACAGGTGAGCGCAGGCATGAGCGAACGGCCAACCATGCTCGTCACCGGCGGGGCCAAGCGGATCGGCGCGGCGATCGCCCGTGCCTATGGCGCTGCGGGCTGGCACGTGGTGATCCACTATGGCCGCTCGCGCGCGCAGGCCGAGGACCTCGCCGCCGAACTGCCCAGCGCCGAGATCGTCAGCTGCGAGCTGGATGACTGGGGCGCGCCCCTGGCCATGGTCGCGAAGCTGGCTGAGCGACTGGCGGACTGGCGCGTGCTGGTGAACTGCGCCGGGATGTTCGACCTCGACACCGCGCAAAAACTCGATCCCGCGACGTACGAAAAGGCGATGCGAGTGAATGCCGCCACCCCGGTACGGCTGGCGCAGGCCTTCCTCGCCCAGTCACGCAGCCCGCATGGCCGCCGGGTGATCCACGTCACCGACCAGAAGCTGCTCAATCCCAATCCGGACTTCTTCTCCTACACGATGAGCAAGCACGCCCTTGCCGCGACGGTGCCGATGCTCTCGATGGCGCGGGAGCGCGAGGAAGACCGGATCTACGCCCTTGCGCCGGGCGCCATCCTCGCCAGCCACGACCAGAGCGAGGCCGAAACCGAAATTTCGCACCGCATGAACCTGCTCCACCGCAAGACCACTCCGGAAGATGTCGCCGAAGCCGCGCTGTTCCTGGGCAGCGGCTGGCTGGCGAGCGGGGAGACGCTATTTGTAGATTCAGGCCAGCACCTCCTCGCGCAGCCGCGCGACGTCCTGTTTCTCGCCCGGCAGTAGGGAGAGAAGCTGCCGGATTTCTCGCCTTCGCTTGCGACCTTCGCACGTGAAACCCTCTTGTTCCGGGCCTCCGCGCCCTTCACAAACGGCTGATGGCAATGGGAATTCTCGATCGCTTCCTCGAACGCGGCGTCCGACAGGGCACGCTTGAACTCACCCGCCCCGACGGCAGCGTAAAGCGTGTCGGCACGGCAACCCCCGGCTTCCCGGATGTGCGCATCCGCTTCACCGACAGCAAGGCCGAGCGCCAGATCCTCACCGACCCCCGCCTCGGCGCGGCGGAAGCCTACATGGACGGCAAGCTTGTCGTCGAAGGCGACGACATCATGGGGCTTGTCGAACTGCTGCGCGCCAATGCCAAGTGGGACAAGGGCGGCGAACTGCACGAACAGTCGGCGCTGAAAAAAGTCACCGGCAAGCTCGTCACGCTGGTCGACGGCATCAACAAGGCCGCCAGCGCCAAGAAGAACATCGCCCACCACTACGACATCGGCAACGAGCTTTATAAGCTGTTCCTCGATATCGAGCACATGCAATATTCCTGCGCCTACTGGCCCGATCCCGAAGGCATGACGCTGGAGCAAGCGCAGACCGCCAAGCTCGCGCATATCGCCGCCAAGCTGGCGCTAGAGCCCGGCCAGCGCGTGCTGGATATCGGCTGCGGCTGGGGGGGCATGGCGATCTACCTCGCCAGGCACGCGGATGTCTCGGTGCTGGGCATCACGCTCAGCGAGGAACAGCTCGAACTTGCCCGCGAACGCGCCGAGCAGGCGGGCGTGGCGGACAAGTGCACGTTCCAGCTCGTCGATTACCGCGACCTTGCAGCGCGCGGAGAGAAGTTCGACCGCATCGTTTCGGTCGGCATGTTCGAGCACGTGGGGCAGGCGCAGTTCGCGCAGTTCTTCAAGGCCTGCGGTCAGCTTCTGCCCGATGACGGCGTGATGCTGCTTCACACCATCGGTCGCATGGGCGGGCCCGGCTCGACCGACGCCTTCACCCGCAAGTACATCTTCCCCGGCGGCTACATCCCGGCGCTCAGCGAGACGGTGGCAGCCAGCGAGAAGTTCCGCCTGATCGCCACCGACGTCGAGAACCTGCGCCTCCACTACGCCTTCACCTTGCGCGAATGGTACAAGCGCTGCGTTGCCAACAAGGCGGCGATCATCGCGATGATGGACGAGCGGTTCTACCGCATGTGGATCTTCTACCTCGCCGGCGCCACCGCCGCCTTCGAAAGCGGCAGCATGTGCAACTACCAGATCCAGTATGCCCGTACCCGCAAGACACTGCCGTTCACGCGCGACTACATGGCGGCGGCGGAAGGCGCGCTGCTCGGCGCATAGACCCATACCTTTCCTTCATTGCGCAAGGGGGCGCGTGCTGTTAGGCGCGCGTCCCGAATCCAATGCCCATTCCTGCGGAGCCCGCGCCCATGTCCGACAGCATCAAGAAGGTCGTCCTCGCCTACTCCGGCGGCCTCGACACCAGCGTCATCCTCAAGTGGCTTCAGGTCACCTACAACTGCGAAGTGGTGACCTTCACCGCCGACCTCGGCCAGGGTGAGGAACTCGAACCCGCCCGCGCCAAGGCCAAGCTGATGGGCCTGCCGGACGAGAACATCTACATCGACGACCTGCGCGAGGAATTCGTGCGCGACTTCGTCTTCCCGATGATGCGCGCCAACGCCCGCTATGAAGGCGACTATCTCCTCGGCACCTCGATCGCCCGCCCGCTGATCTCCAAGCGCCTGATCGAGATCGCCCACGAGACCGGCGCCGACGCGGTCGCCCACGGCGCCACCGGCAAGGGCAACGACCAGGTCCGCTTCGAACTCTCGGCCTACGCGCTCGATCCCAGCATCAAGGTCATCGCCCCCTGGCGCGAGTGGGACCTCACCAGCCGCACCTCGCTCATCGCCTGGGCCGAGCAGCACCAGATCCCCGTCCCCAAGGACAAGCGCGGCGAAAGCCCGTTCTCGACCGACGCCAACCTCCTCCACACCTCGTCCGAAGGCAAGGTCCTGGAAGATCCGTGGGAAGAGACCCCCGACTACGTCTACTCGCGCACCGTCAACCCGGAAGACGCGCCGGACGCGCCGGAATACATCACCATCGACTTCGAGAAGGGTGACGGCGTCGCGCTCAACGGCGTGGCGATGAGCCCCGCCTCGCTGCTCACCGCGCTCAACGAGCTTGGCCGCAAGCACGGCATCGGCCGCCTCGACCTCGTCGAGAACCGCTTCGTCGGCATGAAGTCGCGCGGCATGTATGAGACGCCGGGCGGCGAGATCTACGCCCGTGCCCACCGCGGCATCGAGCAGATCACGCTCGACCGCGGCGCCGCGCACCTCAAGGACGAGCTGATGCCGAAGTACGCGGAGCTCATCTACAACGGCTTCTGGTTCGCACCGGAGCGCGAGATGCTGCAGGCCGCCATCGATCACTCGCAGCAGCGGGTGAACGGCACCGTCCGCCTCAAGCTCTACAAGGGCA
The DNA here is from genome assembly GCF_017309955.1 of Novosphingobium sp. KA1. Classification (NCBI taxonomy): domain Bacteria; kingdom Pseudomonadati; phylum Pseudomonadota; class Alphaproteobacteria; order Sphingomonadales; family Sphingomonadaceae; genus Novosphingobium; species Novosphingobium sp. KA1. Next base: position 198,557 of record NZ_CP021247.1, read on the forward strand.
ATGCCTCGGTCGTCGGCCGCAAGTCGGCGGACTCGCTCTACTCCGAACGCCACGTCACGTTCGAGGACGATGCCGGTGCCTACGACCAGAAGGACGCGGCCGGCTTCATCAAGCTGAACGCCCTGCGCCTGCGCCTGCTCGCCCAGCGCGACTCCAAGTAAGATCCCCCGGATTCGGCCTTCCGAATCCTTTCAACGTCTTAACGACATCCGGCGGCCCGTTGCCAAAGTGCGACGGGCCGCTTTTGCATGGGTGCCCATCGCGACGAACTGCCTGTAGGAGTCCCTGCCTATGACGGGGAAGCAAAACCAACCGCCTAAGGCTCTCGCAAAGCGCATCGGCTTCGCTCTGGCGACCGCGGCGCTCATCGCAGCTCCTGCCTCTTCGGCCATCGCCGAAGGCCGGCTGGTCGCGCTGCCCGGCGCCGAGCCGGTTGCGGCCATCAAGGCGCCGACCGCCATGGTCGCCCTGCCCGTCGCACCGGTAGCGACCACGCCGATCCCCGGAACGCCGCTTACCGACGCCATCGAGCCCGAAGAGCCGCAGTTCGAGACCATCGGTTCGGGCATGGCCAGTTTCTACGGCCGCGAACTCGCCGGCAACCGCACCGCCAGCGGCGAGCGTTTCGACCCGGCCCGCCTCACCGCCGCGCATCGCACCCTGCCGCTCGGCTCGCAGGTCCGCGTCACCAATCCCGCCAACGGCCAGTCGGTGATCGTCACCGTCAACGACCGCGGCCCGTTCCACTCGAACCGCCTGATCGACCTCAGCAAGGCCGCCGCCGACAAGATCGGCATCTCGCGCGCCGGCTCCGGCAAAGTCGAACTCGCCGTCCTCGAAGACGACTGATCGCCCGTCCTGCCTGATCTGGAAAAAGGTTAGGCCGACACGGTAACGGAGGGGGGTGGGGGAAGCACCGCGCCGGCCTTCACCCATAGAAACACCGCCACCAGCATAGAGTTCCCGGACGCCGATATTTTTTCGCGCACCCGCCGCGCCGTCCGGTTGACACAGTTGACACGGTCCTGCGCAAGATAGTCCAGCCCCATTCGCGGACTTGAACTCCATCGGCGCCGAGGCTCCGGCCAGCACCCCGTCCACCCGCGCCGCCGCCCGGCCCTGCCACGCATCCCACTCGCCCGCCGCCACCGCGCGGCACGCCTCGGGATCGGGCGCGGGCCCATCACCGGCCTCCTCCCCGGCATCTACCGCATCGAGCCAGGCCTCGCGCTCGGCCGCCGCCATCGCCGCGCCCAGCTCCGCCACGTAGCGCGACCGCTCCGGCGGCAAACCCGCGCCCTCCTCCTCGCCGCCGAGCAGCACCAGCTCCTCCGGCACCTCGCCCGCCACCAGCGCCAGCACTTCGTCGAACCGGTCGGCATGCGCCCCCGCCGCCGTCTCCGCCGCCGCCCGGTCGAGCCGCGCCAGATGCGCGAGCAGCAGCCGCGCATCGAAGCGCCGCCGCACCGCCACCTGCTCGCCGTGGTAGAACACGGCCTCCTCCACCCCGTCGAGCGCCCGCACCGCCAGCACCTCCTCGACATGCCGCCGCGCCAGCACCAGCGCCGCATCCCACCCGAGCGCAAACAGAGTGTCCCGCCGCCGCAGCACATAGGCCGACTGCCGCGACAGCCCCACCCCCGCGCAGGCCGAGCTCACGTCGCCTTTCTCCGCCAGCCGGTGCAGGAACCGCACCTTGCGCTCCGCCGTCCACGCATTGCGGGGTGAGAGATCGGCCCCTTGCGACGTCCGGTCGAGAGCGAGGTCGCCGCCGCCCGCAGGAGAAGAACACGTCAAGATGCGAGGACTATCGCCCTCGCGCTCCCCGAACCTTTCCCTTGCGCCCGGCAAAGCCGAAGCGCCCGGCCCGGCACCGCCGCCAAGCCCCTCCCCGTCGTCCCGGCGAACGCCGGGATCGCCCTCAGCCGAGCGCCCACCCCGCCCGCGCGGAAAGGACTCCCCCGGCAACCCGATATCCCGAGAGCCCGGAATCCACCCCCGCCCGGCAGCGGTGGGATACGAAGAGTTTGAATGGTCGGACATGGTTCACCCCCAGGACTGGAGCCAAAGCCCCGGCGCCGCCGCGCCGGGGTGAACCGGATTATTTATCGCATGGGGGGATGTGTAGGAAAGCTGTCGCACACAGCACATTGAGCCAGAAAGGTGAGAAGCGACGGTGATTAAATTGTATAAACGACAGGATATTGAGGAAAACAATCCGCAACCCCGTTGCCGACCGGCTGATTGCTTCGCATCATAATGCTGTTCTTTGGAAGCAGGAATTATTCCATGTCTGATGCCGACAATGTAAGCACCAAAAGTTCCGAAACAAAACCTCGTTCAAATACGACGAAACGTAAGACGAAATCAGAAGATTCGCCCGCCCTCCCTAAATCCCCCTCATCACGAAACAAGCGACCGACAAGGCCGTTTCCCGCCGGGCCATTTGAAGATGCTCTAAAATTTGCGGAGCAACTCTATAATTTCAGCAGCGGCCAATCGGTGCGCCGGCTTTCTCTGTTCAATGAACTCGGCAAAGCACCTGATAGCAGTGCAAGCCGAATGCTCATTACAAATTCCAATAAATATGGGTTAGCTAAAGGCGGCTATCAAAGCGATTTCATTGAGCCCACCGAAGCATGCCGCCAGTATTTCTCCGAAACCACCAGCAATCGCGAGAGATCAAAAATTAAAACCGATCTTGCGATAAATAAAATCGAGTGTTTCAAATTTATTTTTGATAAATACAGTAACAACAAGCTACCTGCAAGAGCAGCCATAATTGACACAGCCAAAGAAGCTTTGATCTGCCCCCTTCTGAGTGGCCCATCGACTATCGTAGTCTTGACCACGAAGGAGGAATGGAATGGCTCGGAAGCACAAGCCGGAGGAGATCATCGGCAAGCTGCGTGAGGCGGAGATCGTGTTGGCGCAGGGCGGGACGGTGGCCGACGCCTGCCGGCGGATCGGCGTCACCGAACAGAGCTATTACCGCTGGCGCAAGGAGTACGGCGGGCTGAAGATGGATCAGGCACGGCGGATGAAGGATCTCGAGCGAGAGAACGCCCGGCTGCGGCAGGCGGTGTCGGATCTGACGCTCGATAAAATGATTCTGCAGGAGGCGGCGCGGGGAAACTATTGAGCCCCGCCAGACGCCGCCGCTGTGTCGATCACATCCGAGGGATCATGGCTGTCTCCGAGCGGCGGGTGTGCCGTGTGCTCGGGCAACATCGATCGACGCAGCGCAAGGCGCCACGCGGGGCGGATGACGAAGCCGCACTGACGGAGGACATCATCGCTCTCGCCCGGCAATATGGTCGTTACGGCTATCGCCGGGTGACCGCCCTGCTGCGCGATGCGGGGTGGCATGTGAACCGTAAGCGGGTCGAGCGCATCTGGCGCCGCGAGGGGCTCAAGGTGCCGCAAAAGCAGCCGAAGCGCGGAAGGCTCTGGCTCCATGACGGATCGTGCATCCGGCTGCGGCCCGAATATCCGGGGCACGTGTGGTCCTACGACTTCGTCGAGGGCCGCACGCATGATGGTCGCAAGTTCCGCATCTTGTCGATCATCGACGAGGCCAGTCGGGAGTGCCTGGCCTTGCCGGTCGCGCGACGGCTCAGGAGCGAGGATGTGCTGGCGGCGCTGGCCGATCTGTTCGTCACGCGTGGGCCGCCTGCGCATATACGGTCGGACAATGGCCCCGAATTTATCGCCAATGCCGTGCAAGAATGGCTGGGCAGGATCGGTGTGAAGACGCTCTACATCACCCCCGGCAGCCCGTGGGAAAATGGCTACTGCGAGTCCTTCAACGGCTCGATGCGTGACGAGCTACTCAACGGTGAGATCTTCTACACCCTGGCCGAGGCTAAGATCCTGATCGAGGCTTGGCGGCGGCACTACAACACTGTCAGGCCGCACAGCTCGCTGGGCTACCGGCCGCCGGCCCCGGAAGCAGCGACGCCGCCATGGCCGCCCTCCGGTTCCGCTTCGCTCCACCTGCGGCCGGCCATGGCGCCGGAGGCAATCTTACACTAACAAATAACCCGGACCACTCGGTGGGGGCCGATCACCCGATGATTTTCTTGAAGAATGCGTCGACACATTCATTGTAAATCTTAAAACTGTCGGACTACTTCAAACCCTGTCAGGCGCAGAACGAATTGTCACGGTAGACCACCTTCTAGATAGCATTCCTGCGACGCCATCCATTCGCACGATTTCTTATACCACTGGCGATTCACTCGACATTGACGCAGCACCTTTGCGCCGGGACGCCTCTTTAATGACCAAAGAAGTGGCAGACTACGAAAGCTCTTGTTTTTACATTACACCGATAGGTCAGGATGGATCTGAAACAAGGCAGCATTCCGATCTATTTTTAGAACAAATTGTAGAACCTGCAGTCAGGACAATAGGATTGAACGTCGTTCGGGCCGACAAAATCGAGCAAGCAGGCGTCATAACCAGACAAATCATGCAATATATCCTTCAATCAAGATTGGTAATTGCAGACCTATCTTACAGCAATGCAAATGTATTTTATGAATTAGCGATACGCCATGCATCACGACTTCCGGTTGTTCAAATAATTCAACAAGGCGACCCAATTCCATTCGATGTAAACCAAATGAGGACTATATTCATCAACAATCGAAACATCTATACTCTACTGCCGAATGTGGACATATATCGTTCTCAAATCGCCCAACAAGCAAGAGCAGCCCTCGAAACAGGCGCAGAGGCCGACACTCCTATTTCGATGTATTTCCCGGAAGCAAAACTAACATTTTAGGAAGAGGCTCTTAATTATTGGGAAGGCGAGGGTGCTATCCCTCGCATTTTCCCTTTACTTCTTCGCGCCGCCGCACGAATCTTAGACCCTTCCACCACCCTGCGGGCAATCGCCTCCTCGTTTCAGGAGAGACAAGCTACCAGTCCGCGCAGGTCTTCGCGATTTCGCCCAACAGAGCCTGTTTAGAAGGCGTGCGATCTGCCCCAGCATTGCGCGGCAGTTGAGGAACGCCCGCGGCCTTCCGTCGGGCAGCAAGGCGCGCGCCGAGATCGGCCATGTCCATGACCGTCTCTGCGGGTTCAGTCGATGATGTCTTCGACGCCATAATCGCCCATGCTTTCCTCGCGGATGCGACGTTCAAGATAGTCCAGATCCGCATCGGGGTGAAGGGATAACAGAATGCGCGCCTGATCGATGCGGTCCGGCGCGCTGCGCGAAGCATACTGACCCATGCGATCCGCAATCAGGTCTTCGACGCTGATCACGCGGAACAAAGCCGTTTCGCCGACCGGGCGGATCAGGCGCAAGCGGGCAGGCTCGATGTTGCCATCCATCGGCACTTCGGCAACGACCTCGAAGCCGAGCCGCAATTCCGGGTGAACCCAGCCCTTGAGCATGGCGCCCGCGCCGCGCGGGCGGACGAGCCCCGCCCGCTCCATCTCCTCTTCGAGTTCCGGCTGGCGGGTGGTGCAGATGTCGAAGTCGCCGGTGGTCACGGCGCTGAGCGACCATAGTTCCGCCGCCGCCCCGCCGACCAGAATGGGCCTTTGCAGGCCGCGCAGGTGCATGGCCTCGCTGACGCGCGCAAAAAGCTGGAGGGCGGCGACGAACTCGGGCCGATAGCCGGAGTTGACGTCGCGTTTCCCGCTCACTTGGGCTTGCTCACTTCGCCCCGCCTCCCAGCAGCGGCTTCAGATAGTGCCCGGTGAAGGACTTCTTCACCTTCACGATATCCTCCGGCGTACCGGCCGCGATCACTTCGCCGCCGCGCACGCCGCCTTCCGGGCCCATGTCGATGATCCAGTCGGCCGTCTTGATGACGTCGAGGTTGTGCTCGATCACCACCACCGAATTGCCCTGCTCGACAAGGCGGTGGAGCACTTCGAGCAGCTTGCGCACGTCCTCGAAGTGGAGGCCGGTGGTCGGCTCGTCCAGCACGTAGAGCGTCTGGCCGGTGGAGCGGCGGGCGAGTTCCTTGGCGAGCTTGACGCGCTGCGCCTCGCCGCCGGACAGCGTGGTCGCCTGCTGGCCGACCTTGACGTAGCCCAGGCCCACCTCGTTCAGCATGTGCATCTTGTCGCGGATCGGCGGCACCGCCTTGAAGAACTCCTCCGCGTCCTCGATCGTCATGTCGAGCACGTCGGCGATGGAGTGGCCCTTGAACTTCACTTCCAGCGTTTCGCGGTTGTAGCGCTTGCCGTGGCATTCCTCGCAGGTGACGTAGACGTCGGGCAGGAAGTGCATCTCGATCTTGATCAGCCCGTCGCCCTGGCACGCCTCGCAGCGGCCGCCCTTGACGTTGAAGCTGAAGCGCCCGGCCTTGTAGCCGCGCGCTTCCGATTCCGGCAGCCCGGCGAACCAGTCGCGGATCTGGGTGAAGGCGCCGGTGTAGGTGGCAGGGTTGGAGCGCGGGGTGCGGCCGATGGGGGACTGGTCGATCTCGATCACCTTGTCGCAGTGTTCGAGCCCGGTGATCCGGTCATGCGCGCCCGCCACCACCCGCGCGCCGTTGAGCTGGCGCGAGGCGCCGGCCTGCAGCGTGTCGATGGTGAGCGAGCTCTTGCCCGAGCCGGACACGCCGGTGACGCAGCAGAACGTGCCGAGCGGGAACTGCGCCGTCACGTTCTTCAGGTTGTTGGCGCGGGCGTTCTCGACGACGATCTGCTTGCCATTGCCCTTGCGGCGCGTGGTCGGCACCTCGATCCTGCGGGTGCCGTTGAGGTACTGGGCGGTGAGGCTGTTCTTGCTCTTGAGCACTTGCTTCAGCGTGCCCTCGGCCACCACCTGCCCGCCGTGGACACCGGCGCCGGGGCCAAGGTCGACGATATGGTCGGCGGTGCGGATCGCGTCCTCGTCATGCTCGACGACGATCACGGTGTTGCCAAGGTCGCGCAGACGCTTGAGCGTTTCCAGCAGCATGTCGTTGTCGCGCTGGTGGAGGCCGATCGAGGGTTCGTCGAGCACGTAGAGCACGCCCGAGAGGCCCGAGCCGATCTGGCTGGCAAGGCGGATGCGCTGGCTCTCGCCGCCCGACAGCGTGCCGCTGGTACGGTCGAGGTTGAGGTAGTCGAGCCCGACGTTGTTGAGGAAGCCGAGCCGCTCGTTGATTTCCTTGAGGATGGCCCTGGCGATCTGCTGCTGCTGGCTGGTGAGCTTCTCCTCCAGCGCGCCGAACCACGCGAAGCCGTCCGCCACCGAAAGCCGCGCGGCATCGGCAATGTCGCTGCCGGCGATCTTCACCGACAGCGCCTCGGGCTTGAGGCGCTTGCCATCGCAGGTCTCGCAGGGCTGCGCGGTCTGGAACTTGGACAGTTCCTCGCGCATCCAGGCAGAGTCGGTCTGGATCATGCGGCGGTTGAGGTTGCCGATCACGCCCTCGAACGGCTTGTTGACCGTGTATTCCTTCTTGCCGTCCTTGAACGTCAGCGGCACGGCCTTGCCCCCGGTGCCGTAGAGGATGACGATCTTCAGCTCGGTCTGCAGCGCGTCCCACGGCGTGGTGAGGTCGAACCCGAAGTGCTCGGCCAGGCTGGAGAGCACCTGCATGTAATAAGGCGAAGGCGGGTTCGACTTGGCCCAGGGCACGATGGCGCCCTGCTTGAGGCTGAGATGCTCGTTCGGGACAACCAGCTGCGGGTCGAACAGCAGCTTCTCGCCCAGCCCGTCGCAGGCCGGGCAGGCCCCCTGCGGGGCGTTGAACGAGAACAGGCGCGGCTCGATCTCCTCGATGGTGAAGCCGCTGACCGGGCAGGCGAACTTTTCGCTGAACACGATGCGATTCGGCGGCAGGCCGGCGCCCTTGAGGTTCTTCTTGCCCTTACCCTCTTCCTCACGGCCCGGCACGACGCCGTCCGCAAGGTCGATGTAGGCCAGCCCCTCGGCGAGCTTGAGCGCCTGTTCGAAGCTGTCGGCAAGGCGCGTCTGGATGCCGTCCTTGACCGCGATGCGGTCCACCACGACCTCGATGTCGTGCTTGTACTTCTTGTCGAGCGCGGGGGCGTCCTCGATGGCGTAGAGCTCGCCGTCGATGCGCACGCGGGTGTAGCCCGCCTTCTGCCACTCGGCCAGTTCCTTGCGGTATTCACCCTTACGGCCGCGCACAACCGGCGCGAGCAGGTAGGCGCGGGTGCCTTCGGGCAGTTCCATCACCCGGTCGACCATGTTGGAGACGGTCTGCGCCTCGATCGGCAGGCCGGTGGCGGGTGAATAGGGAATGCCCACACGCGCCCAGAGCAGGCGCATGTAGTCCCAGATCTCCGTCACCGTCGCCACCGTCGAGCGCGGGTTGCGACTGGTGGTCTTCTGCTCGATCGAGATTGCCGGGCTGAGGCCGTCGATATGCTCGACGTCGGGCTTCTGCATCATCTCCAGGAACTGGCGCGCATAGGCCGAGAGGCTCTCGACATAGCGGCGCTGGCCCTCGGCATAGATCGTGTCGAACGCGAGGCTGGATTTCCCCGAACCCGACAGGCCGGTGATGACGATCAGCTTCTCGCGCGGGAGTTCGATGTCGAAACCCTTGAGGTTATGCTCACGGGCGCCGCGGACGGTGATGTGGGAGAGACTCATGGGGGCGGTATGTTCCAGATTTGTTCGCGACACGCAAGCCATGCCGCAGCAGGACCGGTCCGGCGTCATTTGGGAACGCGCTTGAGGAAATCAACGCATGCCCCACCCCGCCGCAAAGCGCCTGCAAATTTATCGCCGCGTCATTCGTCGGCGATTCAATGCACTCCATCGAAGCACCGATGCCGTTTGCCGATCCGGGGGTTTGCGGACTTGAAAGCCCCGCGACGATGCGCAATAGAGTCCCTGCCCGAATAGAGTATCGACTCACCCTTTGCCGTGTTTTCTGCCTCGTTAAAATAAGTAAAGGCAGCATAACAATCGCTTGGCCAGGATCGTCGCAACACGGGCGAACAGCAGTCCATGCAGTACCTTCCGGCGAGCCATCGAGCCGGCGGAACAAGCATCTGCACAACTTTGCTTTTTTCGGAATTCGTCCGGGCCGCAGGCAGTTTGCAGGTTCGCGCAGCAGGGAGGCTTCGCGGGCGATGGGAGCTGCACACTCAGGAGGAGTACCCAAGATGCACAAGATCCATTCCACGTTCGCCATGGCCGCCGCCACCGCCCTGACCGCGGCCTCCATGATCGCGCTCACGCCGCCGGCAGCCGCCGAGGAGGTGGTCGTCAAGCATCAGATCGACCGGAACGTCCCGCGGGTCGTGGTGCGCTACGGCGACCTCGATCTCGACAGCCCGTACGGCCGCGATCGCCTGACCGTTCGCCTCGATTCCGCCGTCAAGAAGGTCTGCGGCTTCGCGGATTACCGTGATATTCCGGAATACAGCAACATGATCAGCTGCCGCGACGAATCCACCGGCCGCGCCTATGCGGCGCGTGACGAACTCTTCGCCCAGCGCATGGCCGCCCGCGAACGCGGCGAAACCCTCGCGCTCGCCGGCAGCGGCGGCGGCTCCCTGGCCGTCTTTGCGCAACGCTAGGAAAATGAGGGATTTCGCACCGGCCCCGCCGCTTGCGCGAGGCCGGTGCGTGATCCATAAATACACCCCCACGCAATTTCAGAACGTTTCCGAAATAAACCCACCAACATCACCTGAAACATACTTGCAAAAGCGCGTGTAGTTATAAAAATAGAGCGAAACGAACTATTTTTAACGTTTATCACTATTATTATTCGCGGAAATCAAATCCGCCAGGCCGGGCCCAAAGCGGTCAGGACGCGGCACTGCATCGGCCGCCCGCCCCTACCCAGCCGTCCCCCAGCCCCACCCCGCACCGGGTTCCCCCGCAGGCCGGCAGCCCGCCGCAGGCTCGGCACGCTCCGTCTCCGCGCCGCGCAATTCGTCGCATTGGCTTTGCGCGCCGCCGCGAAGACCGCCAGAGATGCGCGCAAACACCTTCAGGGACGGAGTACAAAGATGAGGGGGTCGCTTTTCCTGCGCGCACTGGGCGCGCCGGCTTTCGCAATGGTGTCCGCGGCAACGCTGGCCACCGCATTCGCCAGCCCGGCGCTCGCCGACGATCCGCGCGATCCGACGATGACGCCCGAGGCCATCGCCCGCGACCGGGCCATCATCCGCAAGCTCAACCAGGACCAGCTCGCCTACGTGCGCCAGCGCGATGCACAGTACGCCAAGGGCTGGAAGGCCTATCGCCAGTCGGGCGATGACGACGGCGATTTCGAGGAAGGCGACTACCAGTCCGGCCGGGCCGACTACGCCCGCCAGTCGCGCGACTATGCCCAGGCCCGCCGCGACTACGAGGCCGATCTCGCGCAGTGGCGCCGCGACGTCGCCGCCTGCCGCGCGGGGAATTATTCGCGCTGCCGCTGAGAGACTGTTTAAAAAATGCCCTAAAGGGCATTTTGAGGGCGGCACCAGCCCACTCCCCCACCCGACCACCCACAGAATACTGCCGATGGGTGGTCGGGTGGGGGAGTGGGCCGGTGCCGCGAAATTCGCGAAAAAGCGGGCCGGACACAGCGTCCGGCCCGCTTTTTTGTGCCTTATACCAAGGTGCGATGATGCTGACGCATCAGCAGCTTGGAACGCCCGGGCGCCGCGCGGCGCTTAACCTAGCTACGGTCATCTCACGTCACCAGTTCGCTCAGCGGCGCCGTGATCTTCAGGCTGAACCCGTCGGCCTCGTAGCGCTGCTCGACCGCGCTGCGGAAACCGAATCCCATGTCGATCAACCGCGAACCGAAGCCCTTGCGCTGCGGCGCGCAGACCGGCGGGCCGCCTTCCTCCTGCCAGTGCAGGGTCAGGCTCTCGCCATCAAGCTCCCACCAGAAGCCGACGCGGCCCGTCTCGTTCGACAGGGCGCCATACTTGATCGCATTGGTCGCCAGTTCGTGCAGCATGAGCGTGAGCGCCACCACCGCACGCGAGCCGATCTGCAACTCCGGCCCGGCGATCGACACGCGCTCGCGGGCGACATGCATCGCGATCGAGGAATGCACCACCTGTTCCAGCGAGGCCTCCGACCAGTCCTGATGGATCAGGACGTCATGGGCCTTGCCCATCGCCGCCAGCCGCGACGAAAAGGCGTCCAGCGCCCCCGGCTCCGCCGAGCCGCGCAGGCTCTGGCGCGCGATCGCCTGGACGAGGGCGAGCGTGTTCTTGAGGCGGTGCCCCAGTTCCTGGTTGGCGAGCGCCAGCGCGGCCTGCGCGCGCATCTTGCCGGTGGTCTCGACCACGGTGTCGAGCATGCCGCCGATGGAACCGTCGGCCAGCCTGAGCGGACTGTAGCAGAACGTGAACCAGGCCTGCTCGCGGTAGCCGAAACGCTCGACCTCCAGCGGGAAATCCTCGATGTAGGTGGGCTCGCCGGCAAAGGCGCGATCGGCGATCGGGCCGATGATCTCCCATGCCTCGGACCATATATCGGCAAACGAGCGCCCGAGCGGGGCCGGCTTGTCGCCCAGGATCGGCACGAAGGCATCGTTGTAGAGCGTCGTCAGCCCGGCGCCCCAGATGACCGCCTTGGGGAAACGGGAATCGAGCATCTGCTGGACCACCAGACGCAGTTCGACCGGCCAGTCCTCACGCGGACCCAGCGGGGTCGTGCTCCAGTCGAAGGCGGCAACCTGCGCGCGCATGCCGGGGACGGCATGCGGCTCGCCCGCCGACGCGCAAGGCAGTCCCGCAAGAGGGGCGGCGGTCATGAAAGGCGGATCTCTGTTCTCCCTAGCGATCCAAGGTAGTTCACAGCATTTCGGATAAAACCCGCCGCTTGTCCAAGACATTCTGCTTTGCCTCCCCGCCCCTGCTTCCACCGGCGCCGCGCCGGACCAGAGCAGGCTTGCCTCCCCTGCCCCGCTGCCTAAAAGCGGGGGCCATGAAAAAATCCCTCCTTGCGCCCGTCACAGCGCTGCTCGCCTCTGTCTGCCACCCTGCCATCGCGCGCGAGGCCATCGATGCCGACCGCATGGTCGCCGACGTCAAGACGCTCTCGTCCGATACCTTCGAGGGCCGCGCGCCGGGCACCGTGGGCGAGGAACGCACCATCGGCTACCTGATCGCGCGCTTCCAGGACATCGGCCTCCAGCCGGCCGGGCCGGACGGCCAGTGGGTGCAGAAAGTGCCGCTGCTGCACACCAAGCTGGGCGCGCCCGGGACGCTCGCCTTCGCAGGGCCCAAGGGGCCGATGCCGGTGACGGTCGCCAAGGACATCTACATCTCCACCCTGCGCCCCGAGGATACCGCGCGGATCGCCGGCGCGCCGGTGGTCTTTGTCGGCTACGGCGTGCATGCGCCCGAGCGCGGCTGGGACGACTTCAAGGGCATGGACCTCAAGGGCAAGGTCGTTGTCTTCCTCATCAACGATCCCGACTTCTACGCGAAGAAGGGCGAGCCCGCCGCCGGCAAGTTCGGCGACCGGACGATGACCTACTACGGCCGCTGGACCTACAAGTTCGAGGAAGCCGCGCGACAGGGCGCGATCGGTGCGCTGATCGTGCATGACACGGCGGGCGCGGGCTATGGCTGGAACGTCGTCACCAGCCCGGGCGGCGAGAACTACGACATCGTGCGCAGCAAGGACAAGCTCACCAGCCTGGCGCTGCAGGGCTGGCTCTCCGCCGACGCGGCGACGCGTCTGTTCGCCTCGGCCGGGCTGGACCTTGCAAAGCTTTCGGTCGCCGCGCGCCGTCCGGACTTCAGGCCGGTGGACCTCAAGGGCGTGACCTTCGATGCCGAGGTCCCGGTCGCCCACGAGGAAGTCATGAGCCACAACGTGCTGGCGCAGATCCCCGGCACCACCCGCAAGGACGAGACGGTGATGTTCGGCGCCCACTGGGACGCCTACGGCAAGGGCGCGCCCGACGCCCAGGGCCGCATCTACCGCGCCGGCGCCAATGACGACGGCATCGGCATCGCCGGCATCCTCGACATCGCCCGCGTCATGAAAAGCGAGCCGGCGCCGCAGCGCACGGTCGTCTTCGCGGCCTGGACGGCGGAGGAGCGCGGGCTGCTCGGCTCCGAATACTACGCCGCCAACCCGGTGTTCCCGATGGAAAAGACCGTCGCCAACCTCACCATCGACGTGCTCCAGACCGCGGGCGCGGCGAACGACGTGACGGTGATCGGCAAGGGCCAGGACACGCTGGAGGACGACATGGCGCGCGTCGCCGCGACCCAGGGCCGCCGCGTGACGGTCGAGAGCCTGCCCGAGCGCGGGCTGTTCTACCGCGCCGACCACTTCTCCTTCGCCAAGCGCGGCGTGCCGGTCATGCTGATGATGGGCCTTGCCGGGGCGGCCGACCTGAAGGACGGCGGCGTCAAGGCGGGGCAGGCCTGGATCGATGCCTATACCGGCCAGTGCTACCACCAGGCCTGCGACGCCTGGTCGCCCGAATGGAAGATGGAAGGCGCGGTGCAGGACGTCGAACTGATCCGCACCATCGGCGAGGAACTGGCAGGTTCCGCCAAGTGGCCGCAGTGGAAGCCGGGCTCGGAGTTCAAGGCCGCGCGCGACAAGTCGGACGCGGTTCGCCGATAACTCAGGTCCAGTGGATCAGCAGGTCGGCGGCGGCGTGGAGTACCACGGCGCCGCCGACCAGCCATCCGGCCAGCTTCACGGCCCCCGCCGTGCCCTCATCCCGGGCAGGTTGCGGCGAGGCTTCCAGCCGCGCCGAGGCCGCGCGCAGGAAACGCGGCGCTTCTTCCGCCACGCGCGAAAGTTCGAGCAATGCCGTCTCCAGCCTGTCCGGCGCGGCAAGGCGCTGCAGGCGCGAGGCGACCAGCTTGCCGCGCATCCGCTCCAGCGCTTCGGACAAGTCGAAGTCCGGCGCGATGCCCGACAAGACCCCGTCCATCGTCACCATCGCCTTGAAGATCAGCACGAGGTCGGGCGGCAGCACCAGCCCCTGCTGCCGCAGCAGCGGGAAGAAGTCCGCGACCATCGCGCTGAGCACCAGCGATCCGGTACCGTGGCGCGCCACGAGGCGCTCGGAAGCGGCAAGCAGCCTTTCACGCGGGACCTCGCCGCTCTGCGACCAGGCCGCCAGCATGTCCGCCACGCCGCCGGGGTCGCCGCTGCGCAAGGCAAGGATGAAAGTCAGGAACTCGTGCTGGCGGCGCGGGCTGACATAGCCCACCGAACCGAGATCGAGCAGCGCCAGCCCGTCTCCGGGCAGGCATAAGAGGTTCCCCGGATGCGGATCGGCATGGAAGCGGCCGCTCACCAGCACCATCTCCAGCACCAGTTGCGCGCCGAGCGCGGCGATGCGCGCGGGGTCGATGCCCGCCGCCCTGAGCGCCGCCGGATCGCGGGGCGGCACGCCTTCGACATAGTCCATCACCAGCACCTGCTCGCCGGTCCATTGCCAGTGGATGCGCGGCACCGTGACCCGCTCCAGCGCGGCAAGATCGGCGCGCAGCAGGTCGGCATTGCGCCCCTCACCCGTAAAATCGAGTTCGGCGAGGATTTCGCGGCCAAGCTCTTCGATCATCGCGGCGGGCCGCATCCGGCGCACCGCCGCGCTGCGCGCCTCGGCGATGGCGGCAAGATGACGCATCAGCCGCAGGTCCGCCTCCATGCGCGCGCGAATGCCGGGACGGCGGATCTTCACGACCACCTCGGTGCCATCCTCCAGCCGCGCGCGGTGGACCTGCGCGATCGAGGCAGCGGCCAGCGGTTCAGGATCGAAATGCGCAAAGACGCGTTCCGGCGGCCCGCCCAGCGCGGCCTCGACGTCGCCGCGCAGCATCGCGAAAGGAATGCGCGGCGCATCGCTCTGGAGCTGCTCGAAGGCCGCGATCCACGGATCGGGCAGCAAGTCGCGCCGGGTGGCGAGGATCTGGCCAAGCTTCACGTAAGTCGGGCCGAGCGCCTCCAGCGCCGCGCGCGTGCGGGCCGGCAGGTCGCGCGCTTCCACGCCCTCGTCGGCGGCCCCGCCGCCCAGCCCCCGTCCCGGTCCCGGTCCCGGTCCCGGCCCCGGCCCCAGACCCAGCCGCATCGCCAGCGCCTCAAGGCCGAACCGGACGATCACCGCCGAGACTTCGGCCATCCGCCCCCGATCACGCGCGGCCACGGCTATCGACTTGAACATGCGTCGCTCCTTTTCGCGGTGGACAACCTGTGGCAGCCCCGCCCGGTTCCGCCTCCCGCTCCGCCTGCCCGCCCTCCCCCGGCGCCCAGCCGATTGGACAGCGATTGGACGCCGATTGGACAGCGCCCCCCGCGCGGGGTTAGGAACCCGCGCATGAGCGGCAGTTTAACCGGGGCGCTGAGGCCCCTCCTCGCGATAGTCCTGATTTCGGCGCTGGCGGCCTGCGGCGGCGCCCGCTACCGCCCGGTCAGCGACACCCCGGTGCGGGTCGGCCCGCCCTACACGGTGCGCGGCGTCACCTACACCCCCGCCCGCCAGCCGGGCTACGACGTGCTCGGCTATGCGACCTGGTACGGCAGCGAGTCCGGCAACCGCGCCGCCAATGGCGAACGCTTCCGCCCGGGCTGGATCACCGGCGCCCACAAGACCCTGCCGCTGCCGAGTTATGTCGAAGTCACCGCGCTCGACACCGGCCGCCGCATCCTGGTGCGCATCAACGACCGCGGCCCTTTCGGCGAAAGCGCGCGCGTGATCGACCTCTCGCGCGGGGCGGCGGAGGCGCTCGGCGTGCGCGGCAAGGGCAAGGCCGCCGTGCGCGTGCGCCTGGTCGAGCCCCCCGAAAAGGACCGCGCCGCCCTGCGCAAGGGCAAGGCGGCGCAGGAACTACCCCCGATCAGCCCGCAGACACTGGCGAACCTGCAATCGCAGTTCGAACGGGGTGTCGGCCCCGGCGTGGGCAGGCGCTGAACCGGGATCAGCCATGCCCGTCAGTCGCGCTTGCCGCCGAACGCCCCCGCCATATAGACCGGGTCGAGCGGATGATTGGGATCGACCCCCTGCACGCCGCCGAACATCGCCGCCATCTCGGCAGCATCGGGTCCGTAAAATGAACCGTCGAGCCAGGCCGAGCCACGGAAGCGATCAAACTCGATGTTACCCGTAAACTTCGCCCCGAACTGGGTCGCCGAGAAGCCGTAACTTCCGAAATCGACGATGCGACCGTTGGCGCGGTTGACGCCGCTGATGTCCAGCGTTCCGACCGGGGAGGCAGCATTGCCAAAGTCGACCGACATGTGGGCAGTGCCACCCAGATCGAACCCATCGGTGGTGTTGGCGCCAATGCCGATAAGCGTGGCCGTGTACGTCGCCCTGCCGGATGACGGGAACGACACGGTGGGCACCCCAAAGTGGAAATACTCTCGATAGGTTCCCCATCCGTTTACGGCACCATCGGGGTTCGCTTGTTGGTAGTAGCCGAACGACGCATAGGTGAGCTTGATTTCGGGGTTGGCCGAGCCGACCCGATAGAGATTGAGAGACGCACCTGCGCCATTGTCGTAAGTCGTGAAGCGTCCGTCCGCACTTGTGGCCGCCTGGCTCGCCAGAAAGCGCACCGTACGATCGTAGGAATCGGAGTAGCTCCAGCTAGGCCCCTCCGCCTCGTATCGCAGGTCGGCACCATCGCGAGCCGGCCACGAATATCCCATCAACGTACCATCGGCAGTGGACTCGTGGACCCACATTTGCGCAGCATAGAGGACAAAATCCTGACTGACGTTCAGGTTGACGAGATTGGTGTTGACCCCGGTGGTGCCCTTGCGCCCCATCACGGTCCCGACAATCCCACCATTTCCGGACGTGCCTTTACCATAAAAGGCAGCGCCGACTTCTTCGCTCTCGGGTCCGTAGAAGCGCCCATCGAAGGTACCGCTAAAGCCCGTCGTCGTGGCAAGCGAGAAATTGCCGCTAAACGCATTGCCCGACGCCATTGCCCCGGATCCCCGGAAGGCTGAAGGATAGAACCAGGACGAGCCATCAGACCAGTTCTCGCTAACCCCGACATCGACCAGCATCTGCCCGGAACCGAAGTCGACCGAGAGATTGCCTGCACCGGCGTAGGAGGTAAGTCCCGCCGATCCCAATAGAACGACATCGTAAGTCCCGGCCCCACTGCGCGGAAGGTTCGCATCCGGGGTTTCGACGCCATAAGTGAAAGCGTCGATCGTGCCGTCGACCTTGCTGCTGTCCTGTCGGGTCCGCTCCCAGAAGCCGGAGCCGACATATTGGTAATTCAGGGCACCCGAGGTACCGGGCTTCGTCAGCAGAAGGCTGTCTTGGGTGTCCCCCTTCTTGCGCGAGTAGGTAACCTGATCGGCGTTCTGGTTATCGATATCCGCATTCGTGAAAGTCTGTGATCTCCCCGCCGTCGATACCGTATACCCCCCGGTCTTCGCGTCATACCCGAAAGTGAGGCTGGCTTTAGCAGCCGTCACTTTCGGTGCATCGCCGTTCAACGGATAGCTGCCAGTGCCGGTGGCCGCGTTGTTTGTAAAACTCTCGCTGACAAGCGGAGCGACGAGATCTTCGTTCGTGGGCGTAGGTGTCGGCGTAGGCGCCGGAGTAGGCGCCGGAGTGGGCGCCGGCGTGCTGTTGACGTCGCCGCCGCCGCCACCGCAGGCGGCCAGCATCAGGCTCAGCGTCGTCAGCGAAGTCATCGTGGCAAGCTTAAGAGGTCGCACCCTCGTCATGAACTCTTCCCCTGTTGCGATCAGAATGCCTTCTTCAGCAGTTCCCATCACGCCATTAACGCTTGCGACCGACAACGACGCCCGAAGCGCTGTAATCTGTTCCATTGGCGAACCAGGAATAGCCCATTTCCACCCCCTTGGGACCGAACAGTGCCCCAGCAAACGCCCCCGCTCCGGTGCTTCCGGACAGGTTGCCGCTAAAACCGGAACCACCCGCTTCAAGTGTACCTGTGCCGGAAAAGCTGCCGAAATTACGGGCTTGTCCCGTCTGCGGTGACCAGGAATTGAGATTAAGCGCAGTAGCAACCGTGCCACTGGCGAAATTGACCGAGAAATTCGCGGTCCCGCCGGGTAAACCATCAGACGAAGGCGTCAGGACGTAAGTCGTACCATCCGCCAGTACCGTGCCGGCAACCATTGTCTGGTACTGAGCAGCACCGACTTTGGGAACGTCGTCCTTCTGGGTGCGGATCCCACTCACGAAAATGTTCTGCCGGCTTGCGATAAGCTCATCCGCCCGTACCGTATGGTCCCATGTTCCATACATCGTGTAACTGAGCACAACGTTGTTCACCGATGCCTTGTTGACGATCACCACGTCCGTAGCGGTCGCCGAACTGCTACCGTACCATTTCCTCATGGTGTTCGACAGCGTCGTATCTCGGTTTGCCTCGCTCAAGGTCACGGAGTAACCTTCCGGCGCAACCAGGACGTAAGTCCCCGCCTTCTCGCTGTAGGTGATCGAAATCCCCGCGCCCGGGGTGTGGATCACCGATGAGCTTCCGTTTCCGGCCCATCTGGACACGTTGACATTGGCCGCGTCGAGTACCTGTTCACCGCTCAAGGTGTCGAGGGTCTGATAGGTGGGCGTAGGCGCCGGAGTGGGCGCCGGCGTGCTGTTGACGTCGCCGCCGCCGCCACCGCAGGCGGCCAGCATCAGGCTCAGCGTCGTCAGCGAAGTCATCGTGGCAAGCTTAAGAGGTCGCACCCTCGTCATGAACTCTTCCCCTGTTGCGATCAGAATGCCGAAGTGATGCCGAATTCGGCAGCCACGCGGCGGTAGTCGTAGATTTCGATGGTCGAACGGTTGCGCTCCCAGCGCAGGCGCACCAGCGGCGCGAAAGTGCCGACGTGGAGCGCACGCAAGGTCGCCGCGATGCTGGCCGAGTAGCGATCCTCCATCCGCCGTTTCGGATAGAGGAACAGCCGCTCGTCCGCTTCCAGCCGGCTGTAGCCCAGGGTGCCGACCAGCGTCGTGCGGCCCAGTTCGCGGAACAGGTAGGCCGAGACGCCGCCGCTCGCCAGCGAGTAGCCCGGATCGCGCACCGCCTCGCGGAACCCGTAGACCTGCAGGCCGCCGCCGAGCCGCGCCGAGAAGGCGCGGTCGAGGCTGGCCGAGAGCGTGTAGTCCCAGCCGGTCTGCAAGGGGTTGCGGCGGTTGTCGACATGGCTGGCCCCGCCCTCGACCCGCAGCTGTCCGCGCTTGCCCATCGGGTGCTGGATCGCCGCCGTGCCGCCCAGGCCCAGCGAATAGGGATCGAGCCCGTACCAGCGCCAGGTCGGCCCGGCCGACAGCGTCACCAGATCGCGGCCCGAGGTGAACTGCGGCCCGCTCTGCAGCGCCAGCGAGATGTCGTCGAAGCGGCTTTGCCGGTAGAGCGTCGCGCTGGTCGACAGCCGCGTCATCAGTTCGGCGCCCCGGGTCAGCCCCAGCCGGACATAGCCCTGCCCGCGCAAGTTGACGCCGAGCCCGGACCTGGCCTGGGCATCCTCGTCCAGCGTGAAATCGCCGATCACGGTGCCCAGCTTGTCGCCCCGGGTCGCGCGGTTGATGTTGCTGTCGGGCGCCAGCGCAAACTCGACCGAGCCGCCAAACGGCTTGTTCGCGGTGAGCGCGCGGCTGTAGAAGCGGACCAGCTGCTCGACTTCGGGCGGCAGGCCCGAGGCCGAGGCGGCGCGCAGTTCGCGGCGGGCGGCGGCCAGGTTGCCCATCTGCGCCTGCATGCGCGCCAGTTCGAGACGCACGCGCGCCGCGCCCGGCTTGTCGTCGAGAATCCGCCGCAGTTCGAGCGCGGCGTCGCCGTAGCGGCGCTGCTGGTCGCCCAGCATCATGGCCAGGCGGAAACGCGCCTCGGTGCGGATTTCGAGGTCGGGGTCCTGGGTCAGCGCGCGGTAGGCGGCCTCGGCCGTGGCGAAGTCCCCACGCGCGCGCGCCTCGTCAGCCAGCGCAAAGACTTGCGCGGCGGAAAAGTTTCCGGTGGCGGCTTGCGGGCCGGTCGCCAGCCCTGCGGCAGGCGCGGGTCCGGTATCGGCAGGCGCTGCCGCCCCGTCACCCGGATCCTGCGCACACGCGCCGGTTGCGAGGCCCGCCAAGACCGCCGCAACCAGCCAATGTCGAATGGAAATATCGCACCCCTGTTTGTCAGGGCGTTACGATAAAAACCAAGTACTTGTCCATATGCATGCAGGAAAATCGGCCCGGATACAGCGGTGCCAACAGCAATTGTCACCGTTACATTCCGCCGAGGCAGGTAACGCGCCCGGTTACGCGCCCCGGTTACGCCCCCCGGTTACACGCCCGGTTATGGGGCTGCCTGCTCCGCATAAAGCTCGGCTTCCTTGCCGATCAGGATATCGGCCAGGAACCAGTAGGCCTCGCCCCAGGCGGCCAGCACCTCGTCGCTCGCCGCCTCGCCCAGCACGTCGCGGATCGCGGGCAGCAGCGCCTCGGCCACCAGCGGATAGTGCTCGGCCCTGACGCCGGTATCGACATGGCGCTGGACCATGCGGGCAACCGCGCCGGTAAGGTTCTGCAGCTTGTCGACGTTCTGCGCATACCCAAGGATCGCGGCGGCGAGACGGCGCGGCTGCTCGCCCGATTCCTGCGCGGCCTGGTCGAACATCGCGCGCACGCCCTCGTTCTGGAACAATCGCTCGTACATGCGGGTGGTGATCGTCACGCCATGCTCCTGGAGCGCGGGCGCGGTGGCCTTGATCGTGGCGATCGTGGTTTCGCTGAGAGGAGCTGCCATGGTCCGACTCGTCCTTGTCCTGCTAAAAGATGCAAACTGGATGCATCTATACGTGGCGACAGAAAGATGTAAATAGGGAGCATCATTTAAGGAGATGCCCGTGCGCCTCACCGCGCATACCGACTACGCGCTGCGCATCCTGCTCCATGCCGCGATGGATCCCGAGCAGTTGCTGTCGATCGCCCAGGTGGCGCAGGCCCATGCGATCTCGCGCAACCATGCGATGAAAGTGGTGAATGTGCTGGGCAATGCCGGCCTCCTGGAGACGGTGCGCGGGCGCGGCGGCGGCTTTCGCCTCGGCCGCGCCGCACAGGACATCACGCTGGGCGAAGTGGTGCGGCTGACCGAACCCCATCTGCAGCCGGCCGATTGCGGCAACTGCCTGCTGCAGGCGGCCTGCGGGCTGACCGGCCTGCTGCGCCAGGCGGTCGGCGCCTTTCTCGCCGAACTGGATCGCCACACGCTGGCCGATGCCGCCGCGGGCACCCGCCTGCCGTTCATGCTAACGCCGCGCGCATGAAATAATCCTCACCGGGAACCTTCGGCATCCCCGTGCGTTTCACGATAAAGAGGAGAGAATGCCATGAATATCGGTGCCGAGATTCCGTTTCGCCGCAGCCATTTTGCGCGGCGTACGGGCTCGCTCATTTTCGACCGCCAGCGCGAAGACCGCCTGCGCCAGAGCACCGAGGGTGAACAGGCCCCGATGCGGATCTGGTCGAACGGTCGCTTCCGGCCGAACTGACGGCGCACCCGCACAAGGCACCGACCTAGCCGAGATCCCCCGGCGGCGGCGCAAGTCCTGAATGAAGGCGCCTGGCTTCAGGGCCTTGATGACAGGAACGGGTGACCGTCGACGCGCCGGAGCGCAACAAGCTTGCGCTCCGGCGTTGCCATGCTTGGCATATGCAAAAGCCCGAATGGCATGTTGCGCAATCACGCGCACCCGCCCCGGCAAGCGCTTGCAAGCCCCGGTTTTCTGCGCTTCAACCCGTTCACCGACCAATCGCGGCACCCCGCACCCCCGGCGCGATCCCTCGCGCCCCGCCCGGTGCCGCCGTCAGGAGAACTGATCGATGAAGACCCGGCTTATGGCCGCCGCCGCCCCGCTCGTACTCGGCGCCGGCCTGCTTGGAGGCATGCCTATGACTGCCCTTGCCAAGGATGCTCCGGCCAAGGATGCTGCCGCCGCTGCCTACAGCGGCCCCTTCGCGCAGCCGAGCGCCCTGCCCTTCCACGCCCCGGACTTCGCCCAGTACAAGGACAGCGACTGGCAGCCCGCCATCGAGGCCGCGATTGCCCAGAAGCGCGCCGAGATCGCCGCGATCGCCGGTAGCAAGGCCAAGCCCAGCTTCCAGAACACCGTCGTTGCCATGGAACGCGCCGGCGGCATGTACGACCGCGTCTCCAACGTGTTCGGCCAGCTCACCTCGGCCAATACCAATGACACGCTGGACGCCGCCGAAACCGCGCTGAGCCCGCAGATTTCCGCGCTCAACGACGATATCTACCTCAACGACGCCCTGTTCGCCCGCGTCAAGGCGGTGCACGACAGCGCCGCCGGCAAGGCGCTGAAGGGCGAGGACGCGATGCTGCTGTCCACCACGTACGCGCGCTTCGTCAATCGCGGCGCGCTGCTGGCGCCTGCGCAGAAGGCGCAGCTCAAGGAGCTCAACCTCGAGATCGCGACGCTGGAGACCAAGTTCTCGCAGACGCTGACCAACGGCACCGCCGCCCATGCGGCGGTGTTTGACAATGCCGCCGAACTCAAGGGCATGAGCGCGGACGCCATCGCCGCGGCCGCCAAGCGTGCCACCGATCTGGGCAAGCCCGGCAAGTACGTGATCCCGCTGCTCAACTTCACCCAGCAGCCGGCGCTGACCGAGCTTCAGAACCGCGATGCGCGCAAGAAGCTGTTCGAGGCCAGCGTGACCCGCACCAGTTCGGGCGACCAGTTCGACACCACCGGCATCGTCAGCCAGCTGGCGGTGGCGCGCGCCAAGAAGGCCCGGCTGCTCGGCAAGCCCGACTTCGCCACGCTGCAGATGTACAGCAGCATGGTCACCTCGCCAAAGCAGGCGATGGACTTCATGAAGGGCTTTGTCCCCGCCCTGCGCGCCCGCCAGGACAGCGAGGCGGCGCTGCTCACCGCGGCCGCCAGGGCCGACGGCGTGACCGGCGATCTCCAGCCCTGGGACTGGAGCTACTACGCCGAGAAGGTGCGCAAGGCGAAGTACGACCTCGACGAAAGCGCCATCAAGCCGTACTTCGAAGTGTGGAACGTGCTGGAAAACGGCGTTTTCTACGCCGCCACGCAGACGTACGGCATCACCTTCAAGCGCCGCACCGACCTTTCGGGCTACCACCCCTCGATGCGTGTCTACGAAGTGTTCGACAAGGACGGCTCGTCGCTGGCGCTGTTCTACTATGACCCGTTCTCGCGCCCCAACAAGAAGGGCGGCGCCTGGATGAACAACTTCGTCGACCAGTCCTACCTCACCGGCAACAAGCCGGTCATCGTCAACACGCTGAACATCGACCCGCCTGCCGACGGCCAGCCGCCGCTCGCCAGCTGGGACAACGTGACGACGATGTTCCACGAATTCGGCCACGCCCTCCACGGCTTCTTCGCCAGCCAGAAGTACCCCTCGCTCTCGGGCACCAGCACCGCGCGCGACTTCGTGGAGTTCCCCAGCCAGTTCAACGAGAACTTCGCCACCGTGCCGCAAGTGCTGCAGCACTATGCCAGGCACTACCAGACCGGCGCACCGCTGCCGGACGGCCTGCTCGACAAGATCGAGGCGGCGGGCAAGTTCAACCAGAGCGTGGCGCTGGGCGAGACGCTGACTTCGGCGATGCTCGACATGTCGTGGCACACGCTGACGCCCGAGGAGGCCGCGCAGCCGCCGATGGCCTTCGAGGCCAAGGCGCTGGCCGAGACCGGCCTGCGCACCGACCTCATCCCGCCGCGCTACAAGACCCCGTACTTCCGCCATATCTGGGACAACGGTTATGCGGCGGGCTACTACGCCTACATCTGGACCGAAGTGCTGGCGCACGACGGCTGGGCCTGGGTGGTGAAGAACGGCGGCATGACCCGCGCCAATGGCGACCACATCCGCGCCAGCTTCCTTGGCCAGGGCCACTCGAAGGACTTCGCGGTGATGTACCGCGACTTCACCGGCCACGACCCGAGCGTCGAGCCGATGCTCGAAGCCCGCGGCCTGACCGCTGGCCAGAAGTAGGAACGAACAAACGGGCAGGCCGGAACCTGCCCGTTTTTTCATGCGGTTTTCCGAATCGTCAGGTGATCCCGCCTGATTGGGAAACGCCCTAGGCGCGTTCGAGCAGCCGGTTCGCCTGCGCGCGTGCTTCCTCGGTCACTTCCGCGCCCGAGAGCATGCGGGCGATCTCTTCCTGCCGCTCGGCATCGCTGAGCGGGGTCACCGACGTACGCGTCACCGTGCCTTGCGAGGACTTGGCGATCATGAAATGCCGGTCACCGCGCGCCGCGACTTGCGGGCTGTGGGTGACCGCCAGCAGCTGCCCGCCCTGCCCTTCGCCATCCCGTCCGGCCCCGCCGCCGTTCGCCAGGCGTGCCAGACGCTCGCCGATGGCATCGGCCACCGCGCCGCCGACACCGCGGTCGATCTCGTCGAAGATCACCGTGGCGGCGCCGCCTTCTTCGGCCAGCGCCACCTTGAGCGCGAGGATGAAGCGCGAAAGCTCGCCGCCCGAGGCGATCTTGGCGAGCGGGGCGAAGTCCGCCCCGGGGTTGGTGCTGATGAGGAATTCCACCGCGTCCATGCCGTGCGCGCCCCAGCGGTCCTCGCCCAGCTTGACCACCGAAGTCTGGAACCGCGCGGCATCGAGCTTGAGCGGAGCAAGTTCGGCGGCGACCGCCTTGTCGAGCCGCTTCGCCGCCGCTCGGCGCACGTCGTGCAGCGCCTCGGCGTGCTTGCGGTAGCCCAGCGCCGCCTTCTGCGCCGCCGCCTCGAGCCCGGCCAGATGCTCCTCGCCGCCCTCGATGGCGTCGAGCGCCTCGCGCATCTCGCGCATCCTGGCGGGCAATTCGTCCACCGCGCAGAGCTGCTTGCGGGCCGCGGCGCGCAGATCGAACAGCCGGGTCTCGATCCGGTCGAGTTCGTTGGGATCGAACGCCAGTGCCTCCGCCGCGCGTTCGAGCTTGTCCTCCGCCTCGCTCGCCTCGATCACCGCGCGGTCGAGCGCGGCAAGCGCATCGCCCAGCAGCGGGTGCTCGCCGGCGATCCGGTCGAGCCGCCGGGCGCCGGTGCGCAGCTTCGCCAGCGCCGAATCGGACCCGCTCCACAAGTGCTGGAGCGCGGTGAGATCGTCGGTGAGCTTCTCGCCCTTCTGCATGTCCGCACGGGCATGGGCGAGTTCCTCTTCCTCGCCCTCCTGCGGGGCCAGCGCGGTGAGTTCGGCAAGGTGGGCCAGCAGCAGGTCCTGGTCCTCGGCCGCCTTGGCCACTTGCGCGCGGGCGGCATCGAGCGCGCCCTGGGCGCTGCGCCAGGTCTTCCACGCCGTTTCCACGACCGCCGCGTCACCGCCGGCGAACCGGTCCAGCAGCGCGCGGTGGCCCCTGGGGTTCACGAGGCCGCGATCGTCGTGCTGGCCGTGGATCTCGACCAGCGCGGGGGCGATCTCGCGCAGCAGGGCAACGCTGACCGGCTGGTCGTTGAGGAAGGCGCGGCTGCCGCCGTCGGCCTTGAGCTGGCGCTTGAGGATCAGCGGTTCGCCCGGCTCGATCTCGAGGTCCGCCTCGTCGAGCAGGCCGCGCACCGCGGCAGGCAGCGCCGCGAACTCGAAACTGGCGGTGACGCTGGCGCGGTCCTCCCCGGCGCGGACGAGGCCGCTGTCGGCGCGGTTGCCGATGACAAGCCCCAGCGCGTCGAGCAGGATCGACTTGCCCGCCCCCGTTTCACCGGTGAGAACGCCGAGACCGCGCCCGAAATCAAGGTCGAGCGCTTCGATCAGCACGATGTTGCGAATGGCGAGCCGGGTCAGCATGTTCGCGTTGCGTTCTAGCGAAAAGATTTTCGCCCGTCACGCCCCTATCGCACATCCGCACACGAAAACACCGGCCACTCCCAGGAGCGACCGGTGTCCAACGGGTTCGCGGGAATCCCGCCTCAGGCGGCGAGGTTCCCCGGCGCGTGGCGGCGCATCAGGCGATAGGCGCGCTGGTACCACTTCGACTGCGGGTAGTTGTTTTCCAGCACCGCCGCGGCCTTCTGCGCCTCGTCCGGGATGCCGAGGGCGAGGTAACCCTCGACCAGACGGAACAGCGCCTCGGGCGTGTGGCTGGTGGTCTGGAAATTGTCGACGACATTGCGGAAGCGCAGCGTTGCCGCCAGCCACTTGCCGCTGTCCTCGTAGGAGCGGCCGATGGTCATTTCCTTGCCGGCAAGGTGATCGTTCACCAGGTCGATCTTGAGCTTGGCGTCCGAGGCATAAGGCGAATTCGGATAGCGGCGCATCACGTCGGTCAGCGCCTGCTTGGCCTGTTCGGTGGTCTTCTGGTCGCGCGTCACGTCGCTGATCTGCTCGTAGTACGAGATCGCCACGAGGTAGTAGGCGTAAGGCGCGTCCTTGTTGCCCGGGTGGATCGAGAGGAAGCGCTGCGCCGACTGGATCGCCTTGTTGTAATCGCGCGAGGCGTAATAGCTGAAGGCGCTCATCAGCTGGGCGCGGCGGGCCCAGGGCGAATAGGGATGCTGACGCTCGACTTCGTCGAACAGCGCGGCGGCGGCGCGGGTCTGGCCCTTGTTCAGGCGGTCCTGCGCGGCGGCGTAGAGCGTGTCGACGTCGCGCGCGACATAGGCAGTGTCCTTGTTCTTGCCCCCCCGCCCGGCACAGCCGGCAGTGAGAACGAGAGCCCCGGTAGCGGCGGCAAGGAGAGCGATCTTGAAGCGCGAGCGTTCGAACATGGGGCCGGTCTATAGACAGCGCTTTGCTGAACGCCAAGTGAAGTTACGCGCCTTTACACTTTGGCGTGAGCGACCGCCTGGAAATTCGCGACCAGCGGATTTCGCGGACCGAGCGGGCGGGGGAGCGGGCCGGCGGCCGGAAATATATCCGGCCAACCGCATTGTCTGCGCCTGCGGCCCTGCCATAGTGAATGGACAATGGCCGGTACCAACGCACTTTCCTCCCCCGTCATGTCCGACGCGCTCGTCATCCTGGGCGCGGCGGGCATCGTCATCCCCGTGTTCAACCGCTACCGCATCACCCCGGTGATCGGGTTCATCCTTGTCGGCCTGCTGGTCGGGCCGTTCGGGCTCGGCCGGCTGGTGTTCGATCATCCCTGGCTGTCCTGGGTGACGATCACCGATCCCGACGGGCTGGAGATCTTTGCCGAGTTCGGCATCATCCTGCTGCTGTTCTCGATCGGCCTCGAACTCTCGTTCGCAAGGCTCTGGGCGATGCGGCGATTCGTGTTCGGGCTGGGCTCGCTGGAACTGCTGCTGATCTGCGGTTCGCTGACTTTCGTCTTCGCCACGCTGGGCCAGAGCCTGACCGGCGCGATGGCGCTGGGCCTGGCGCTGGCGCTGTCCTCCACCGCGCTGGTGCTCAAGATCACCAATACGGGCACCCCGGTCGGCCGCGCGGCGCTGTCGATGCTGCTGTTCGAGGACATCGCCCTTGTCCCCATCGTCTTCCTGCTCGGCGCGCTGGCGCCCCATGCCAAGGGCGCGGGCATGGACGGCCTCATCCACACCCTGGTCTGGGGCACCGGGGTCGTCGCAGTGTTGCTGGTGGCGGGACGTTTCCTGCTGCCGCCGCTGTTCGCGCAGGCGGCGCGCACCAAGAGCCCGGAACTGTTCCTCAGCGCCAGCCTGCTGGTGGTCATCCTCGCCTCGCTGGCGACGGCGGCGACCGGCCTCTCGCCCATCGTCGGCGCGCTGGTCGCCGGGCTGCTGATCGCCGAGACCGAGTACCACACCGAGGTCGAGGAGATGACCGAGCCGTTCAAGGGCCTCGCCCTCGGCGTGTTCCTCATCACCGTGGGCATGCGGATCGACTTGTGGGTGGTGTGGGAGAACCTCGGCTCGATCCTGATCGCGACGGCGGGGGTGATCGTGCTGAAGGCGATCGTCACCAGCCTGCTGCTGCGCCTGATGGGCGCGCGGCGCGGCACGGCGGCGGAGACCGGCATCCTGATGTCGAGCCCTTCGGAAACCACGCTGATCGTGCTGAGCGCGGCAGGTGCGGCGCAGCTGATCCAGCCCGGCACCGCGATGTTCTGGCAGATCGTCACCGCGCTCGGCCTCACCGTCACCCCGGCGCTCGCCAAGATCGGCAAGATCATGGCGCGGCGCGTGGAAGGCGTGGAGGCCCCCCATCAGCCGGTCGAGGCGCCCGACAAGCCGCCGACGCTGATCGTCGGCTTCGGCCGCGTCGGCCATCTCGTCGCCGACATGCTGACCCGCCATGGCCGCCCTTATCTGGCGGTGGACAGCAATACCGACATCATCACCGAGGGCCGCCGCCGGGGCTATACCGTTGCCTTTGCCGATGCCGCGCGCGGCGATGCCATGCTCCGCCTCGGCGTCGCCAGCGCGGCGGCGGTGATCGTGACGATGGACGAGCCGGTCTCCGCCCAGCGCATCGTCCGCAAGCTGCGCGCCGATTTCCCGCACCTGCCGATCATCGCCCGCGCCCGCGATACCGACCATGCCGGCGTGCTCTACCGCGCCGGCGCCACCCATGCGGTGCCCGAGACGCTGGAAAGCTCGCTGCAACTGTCCGAGGCCGCCCTCGTCGAGATCGGCGTGGCGATGGGCCCGGTGATCGCCTCGATCCACGAAATGCGCGACGAATTCCGCGAGCAGATCATGGAACAGGGCGGCCTTTCGCAGAAACCGGCGCTGCGGTCGGGGCAACTGCGCGAGGCGGAGAAGGCCTGAAAGTCCGTTTGAAAATTCGCGAAACGCGAATTTAGCGGCTCCGGCCCTCTCCCCAAAATGCCCATTTGGGCATTTTTCAAACGGACGCTGAACTTTCAGGAGAAACCGATGCCAGCGACGAGGACCGCAGCCGCACACAAGCCCTTGCAGAACCTTGCGCAGAATCTTGCATGGCTGGCGTTTCCGCTCCTCGCCATAGCGCTGGCGAAACTGGCCGGGCACAGCGAAATTGCCTGGCGCCACCCCCGCATCGCCGCGCTGCTGTTCGTGTGGATCGCCGCCGATACGCTGGTGCTCTCGCTGATGGCGCGCAGCACGGATCATCACCCCTCGCGGCAAGCCGTGCTGGCGCGGCTGGCGGCAGCGGCGCTGGTGGTCCTGCTCGGCGCGCCGCCTGCGGTGCGCATGGGGCTTGGCGCGATGCCCGCGATCTGGGTGGCGCTGATCCTGACGGTCCTGCTCCACACCGGCTGGTCGCTGCTGCGCGCGGGGCAAGCATGGCGCGGCGGCGCTCCCGGCGAGCGCTGGCACCGCGCGGCAATGCAGATCGTGCCCGAGCCGCTATGGCGCCTGGCCATGGCCGAAGTGACCGTGCTGCGCCTGGCCCTGACCGGCTGGCGCGCAAAACCGGACGTACCTGCGGCCGCCCTGCCCTTTGCCTACCACCGCCATCTCGCGCCGATGATGGCCGTGCTGCTGGCCTTGCAGGCGATCGAGATCGGCGTGATGGACGTGGTGCTGCGGCTGTGGAGCCCGCGCGTGGCCAACCTGCTGCTGGAACTGGGCATCGTTGCGCTGCTCTATTTCGTCGGCCTGATCCGCTCGCTGCGCCTGCGCCCGATCCTGCTGACCGCGGACGGCCTGACGGTCCGCAGCGGCGTGCTGGCCGAGCAGCGCATCGCCTTTGCCGAGATCGCGCAGCTCGCGCCCGAAGTCACCGCCGCCGAAGTGAACGCGGCGACCACGCGCAACATGGCGCTGCTGGCCTGGCCCAACGTGATCGTCCGCCTCGCCCGCCCCGTCGCGCGAAAACCCCTGCTGCGGGAACGCCCGCCGATCCGCGCGCTCGCCTTCCGGGTCGACGATCCCGCCGCCTTCCATGCCGCGCTTGCCAAGCGCCTTTCCCAAGAAACCCGTTAACAAGCCCGGCCAATTGGTCCAGAGGCGCTCCTTTTTCGGAACATACGATGAGCGAAGACGAAAACCCCGCCGAAACTCCGGCAGAAGCCCCCGTCGAACCCGGCACGCTGGGGCGCACCCAGAAACGGCTGCTGCGCCGTATCTTCAACGGACGCACCACGCCGGTTGTGGTCGATGACCAGCCGTTCCTCACCTACAAGGAAGCGCTGCGCTACCTCGAAACGCTGCCTCAGGAGGCCACGGACGCGGCCTATGCGGTGATGAAGCCCTATGCCGACCGCAAGGCGGGGGACTGATCGGCCGGGACCGGGCACGTTGCCGTCATCCCGCCCATGCCGAGCTTGTCGAAACATGGGGAGGCGCTGCGCCACGCCCGCCGGGGGCTTTGACCGGCCCAGCCTGAGCGGGTGGCGATGTCGATTTTGGATGCGAAACGGACATGAGGTCGGGTACGTTGCCAAGATGCTATCCCTAGTCCGCTTTTCATCCGCCGCGCCGCTGGCGGCGTTTCTTCTGGCCGCAGGAACTGCCAATGCCCATGCGGAGTGTTACGACGTAAAGATTGTAGGAAGTATCGTCAGTCAACACAGGGGCGAAGTCCGTGAACGCAAGGGCTTCATAAATTTTACGTTTCCCTACGCCCTTGAAATCGAGGTCAAAAAGGTCCTTGAAGGAACGGTAAAATCTTCTCGGTTGGCTGTCAGGTCCATTCAACACATGGCGGAGCCGTCTGAGCCACGCACCTGGAGGCTTCGACGTAATTCTGCAGGTTCTTATAATCGGGTTGAGGACGCGGAGCGCCGATGTTCGTTGCAGGCTCCTCCAGCCAAGCCTCTCCCGTCTGGATACCGTTAACCGCAATGGTGGCGCAAAAAGCCGCCCCAAACACCACATTCGCCCTAAGCCAAATACCCCTCGATCTGCCGCCACGCCGCCAGCTTGGCCGCTTTCGACATACTGGCATGGGCCCCGCTGGATGACGGCAGGTCGAGCAGCGCCCAGCGGCTTTCGCTACCGGATAGCTGCCGCCGCCCGTCCCTGGCCGCCTTGCCGCCGTTGAAGCCGATCAGGCGCAGAGACGGCAGCGTTGCAGCAAAAGCGGCCAGATCGCGGTGCGTCGCCTCGCGAATGGCGGTGTCGAGACTGCCCTGCCGCCGCGCGCTTTCGATCACGTCCCACAGGCCGACATGACGGCGCAGCAGCAGGGCGAGCCGCTCGGCATAAGGCGTGGCGGCGAGGTCTTTTTCGCCCAGCACCTCGCCCAGCAGCCACCAGAAGGCATTGCCGCGATTGGCGTAATATTCACCCGCTGCCAGCGATTTCTCGCCGGGCAGGCTGCCCAGCAGCAGCACGCGGGTGTCCGCGTCGGTTACCGGCGCGAAGGCGGTCTTGAGCGGGGTATCGGCCATGGCCCTTCAACACAAAGGGCGGGTCGGGCCCCGCCCTCTCCTTTCCGTCACGCCGCCTTCTTCGCCGCGATCCAGCGGTCGACCGAGGCCGAGAGCACGTCGAGCGGCACCGGCCCCTGCGACAGCACCAGATCGTGGAAGGCGCGCAAGTCGAACTTGTCGCCCAGCGCCTTTTCCGCCTTGCCGCGCAGTTCGCGGATGCGGATCTCGCCGATCTTGTAGCCCAGCGCCTGACCCGGCCAGGAGATGTAACGGTTCACCTCGGCGTCGATATTGGCGTCGGTCAGCGCGGTGTTGGCCTTCATGAAGGCGACCGCGCGGGCCTTGTCCCAGCCCTTGGCGTGGATGCCGGTGTCCACGACCAGACGGCAGGCGCGCCACAACTCGTAGGACAGGCGGCCCATCATCTTCTCGTTGGTATCGTAGAGGCCCATCTCCTCGCCGAGATACTCGGAATAGAGGCCCCAGCCCTCGACAAAGGCGGTGAAACCGGCCGCGTACTTGCGGACCGGCGGCAGGTCCTGCTCCTGCTGGAGCGCGATCTGGTTGTGGTGCCCCGGCACCGCCTCATGCGCGGTGAGCGCGGGCAGTTCCCAGAGCGGGCGCTGGTCCAGCTTCGAGGTGTTGACATAGTAATTGCCCGCGATCCCCGCCTCGGGCGAGCCGGGGAAATAATAGGCGGTGGTCGTGCCCTCGGCGGTTTCGGCGGGGATCGGCTTGATGCCGTAAGGCAGGCGCGGCAGCTTGCCGAAATAGCGCGGCATCATGCCGTCGATGCGCTTGGCCTGCAGCGCGGCGACCGCCAGCAGGTCCTCGGGAGACTTGGCGAAGTACTGCGGGTCGGTCTGGATCTTGCGAATGAAATCGGCGCGGTTGGCATAGCCCGCCTTGGCCGCCACCGCGTCCATGCGCGCGGTGATGCGCTTCACTTCGTCGAGGCCGATCTGGTGGATCTGGTCGGGCGTGAGGTCGGTGGTGGTGTGGATGCGGGCCTGCAGCGCGTACCATTCCTTGCCCTGCGGAAGCGTGGAGGCGCTGTCGTTCTTGCGGCAGGCGGGCTGGTATTTCGCCTCGAACCACTTGCGCAGCCCCCGGTATTCGGGCGTCAGGGTGTCGCGGATGATGGTGACCGCACGGGCCTGCATCGCGCTCCACTCCGCCTCGCTGATCGAGGCCGGACGGGTGCGGGTGAAGGGCGCGTAGAAGCGGGTGTCCTCGGGCCTGCCCTCCACCGGGCCGGAGAGCGTCTGCGCGGTATTGCCCAGCACCGCGCACGGCAGCACATAGCCCTCCGCAATGGCGCGGTTGCTGATCTCCAGCGCCTGCCCGTTGTACCTGGGGAACTGGGCAAGACGGTCGAGATAGGACTGGTAGTCCGCCTTGTCGTTGAGCGGCAGCGAGTTCGCCAGATCGGCAAAACCCTGCGCCCAGTTCGAGTAGGTGGTGAACAGCATCATCCGCTCGCCGAAGCGGTTGCCGTCGATGTCGTCCTTGAGCATGCGCATCAGCACGCCCTTGTTGGTGCGGCCGCCTTCCGACAGCTGCGCATCGGGAATGGCGGCGAGCTGGTCGTAGAAGCGCTGCTCCTGCGCCGCGTTGCGGTCGGCGGCGGCAAGGCTCATGTCGGGCATCTTGCCGTCGGCGCCGTGGTCGCCCAGCGTCGAGGCAAGGAAGGGATTGATCGTCAGCGTCCACGTCCAGTGCGCGTCCAGCACCGCCTGAAGCTGCGTTTCCGCCGCGGAGGGCGCTGCGGCGACGGGCGCCTGGGCTTGTGCAGGCGCGGCCAGTGCGCTCGTGGCCAGACCGCTCGTGCAAAGCAGCAGCGCCAGCGCCAGCGAGCCGCGCACACGGCGCGCGGTAGACATGCGATCGATCATGGTAGTCCCCCGGGGATCTCAAAAGATGGCGCGGAACCTGCAATCTCGCCAAAGGCTTGGCAAGGGCGGCGCCCGGCTTTTTACAGACCTTCCGAAACGCGCGGCTCGAACACCGACCAGCCGGTGCGCTGCACCAGCCGCTCCAGCGCGAGCTGGCCAAGCTGCGAATTGCCGCTGGCGTTGAGCCCGGGCGACCAGACCGCGATGCTGGCGATCCCCGGCGCCACCGCGAGGATGCCGCCGCCCACCCCCGACTTGCCCGGCAGGCCGATGCGGTAGGCGAAGTCGCCCGAATTGTCGTAGTGGCCGCAGGACATCATCAGCGCATTGATGCGCCGCGCGCGCTTCTCGGTGATGACGCGGTGACCGTCGGACACCCCGCCGCCCATCAGGAAGCGCCCCGCCATCGCCAGCTGGCGGCACGACATGGCGAGCGCGCAGAAGTGGAAATAGGTGCCCAGCACCAGGTCGACCTCACCCTCGATATTGCCGAAGGCGCGCATGTAGTTGGCCAGCGCCTTGTTGCGGAAGCCGCTGTCCTGCTCGGCGCGGGCCACGGTCTCGTCGATGGCGATGGTATCGTCGCCCGCCAGTTCGCGCACGAAACGCAGCATCTGCCCGATCGCCTCGCGCGGCTGGAGCCGCCCGAGCAGCACGTCGCACACGACGATGGCGCCCGCGTTGATGAAGGGGTTGCGCGGGATGCCGTGCTCGGTCTCGAGCTGGACGATGGAGTTGAACGCACTGCCCGAAGGCTCGCGCCCGACCCGCTGCCAGAGCTGGTCGCCCACCGCGCCGAGCGCCAGCGTCAGCGCAAAGACTTTCGAGATCGACTGGATCGAGAACGGCTCCTCGGCATCCCCAGCCGTGTGCACGGTGCCGTCGGCCATGACCACCGCGATCCCGAACCTGGTGTCGGGCACCAAGGCCAGCGGCGGGATATAGTTCGCCACCTTGCCGCGATTGTCGGCAAAACGCAGTTCCTCGGCGATCCCGGCGATCAGGGTGGGGATCGGGGTCATGGGGTACCGGGTTCGCCGCCGCGATGCGCCACGGCAAGGCCGTAAGGATGCTTCAGGGGGCGCAGCCGGAATGCGTCATCCCAGGACGATGCCTCCGCCTGCCCCGGCGATGACAGCCGTGCCCGAAACGCGTTCCCGGCCGGTAGCAGTTCAACCTCGGTAATGAGATCATCGCCGCCGCCCGAGCCTTCATAATGCTCGACAAACCGGAGCCGATACCGCCCATCCACAAGCCTGACCGGCACGATGTGCGACACGTTGCACCAGCCCTCGCACAGCACGACTTCGGCCATCAGCCTTTCGTCACTGCGAAACAGCCGAAGCTCCAACCCACCAAGATCGCCGGTCTCGCGCGATTCATGGACCGAACTGAAGATGCCTTCCGGAAACGCGGTCGCCTGCGCCGCCACACAGGGCGGCGCGGAGCAGAAGAAGGTAACGCAAAAAACAAGGCCAAAGACAGGGCGAAAGCCGGGGCGAAAGCCGGGGCGAAAGCCGGGGCGAAAGCCGGGGCGGGCCGCGCCGGGCCGATTTCGCCCCGGCCCACGCCTCGGCATATGCAAGCTCACCCCGCCAGCGCCGCCTTGACCGCGGCGATGGCCTCGGCAGCCTTGTCGCCGTCGGGGCCGCCGCCCTGCGCCATGTCGGCGCGGCCGCCGCCGCCCTTGCCGCCGAGCGCTTCGACGCCCTTGCGCACGAGCTCGACCGCGCTGATCGTGCCGGTGAGGTCATCGGTGACGGCAGCGGCGATCGCCGCCTTGCCCTCATTGACCGCGACGATCGCGGCCACGCCCGAGCCGATGCGCTGCTTGGCCTGATCGAGCAGGCCGCGCAGGTCCTTGGGGTCGAGCCCTTCGAGCACCTGCCCGGAGAAGGTCACGCCGTTGATCGTCTCGTCGGCGTTTTCCGCCCTGGCCGAGCCGCCGCCCAGCGCCAGCGCCTTCTTCGCCTCGGCGAGTTCACGCTCCAGCTTCTTGCGCTCGTCCATCAGCGCGGTGACGCGGGCCTCGACTTCTTCCGGCGTCGTGCGCAGCACGCTGGCGGTGCTCTTGAGCGCGTCCTCGCGGGCGACCAGCCACTGGCGCGCGCCTTCGCCGGTCAGCGCCTCGATGCGGCGCACGCCCGAGGACACCGCGCTTTCCGAAACGATGCGGAAAATGCCGATGTCGCCGGTGGCGCGCACGTGGGTGCCGCCGCAAAGCTCGACCGAATAGGTATGCTCGCCCGAGGCGTCCTTCGAGGTGGTGCCCATCGACAGCACGCGCACTTCATCGCCGTACTTCTCGCCGAACAGCGCCATGGCGCCGGCCTCGATGGCGTCTTCCGGCGTCATCAGGCGGGTGAGCACGGGGTCGTTGGCGCGGATCTCGGCGTTCACTTCCGCCTCGATCGCGGCAATGTCCTCGGCCGAGAGCGCGGTCGGGTGCGAGAAGTCGAAGCGCAGCCGCTCGGCCGCGACCAGCGAGCCCTTCTGGGTGACGTGGCCGCCCAGACGGCCGCGCAGCGCCGCATGCAGCAGGTGCGTGGCCGAGTGGTTGGCGCGCACGGCATCGCGGCGCGCCACGTCGACGGTGAGGTTGACGGCATCGCCGACCTTGATCGTGCCTGCCTCGACCGTGCCGGTCATCGCGTGCAGGCGGCCCAGCGGCTTGGCCGTATCGGCAACCGCGATCTTCAGGCCCGCATTGGTGGTGATCGTGCCGGCATCGCCGACCTGACCGCCCGATTCGCCGTAGAACGGCGTCTGGTTGGTCAGCACGGTCACTTGGTCACCGGCAGCGGCGGAGGTGACTTCCTTGCCGTCCTTCACCAGCGCCACCACCTGGCCTTCGCCAAGGGTAGAGGTATAGCCGGTGAACTCGCTCGCGCCTTCGCGCTCGGCAATGTCGAACCAGACTTCGCTGTCGGCGGCCTGACCCGAGCCCTTCCATGCGGCGCGCGCGGCAGCCTTCTGCTGCGCCATCGCCGCGTCGAAGCCGGCGCGGTCCACCGCGATGCCGCGCGAACGCAGCGCGTCTTCGGTGAGGTCGTAAGGGAAGCCGTAGGTATCGTAGAGCTTGAACGCGGTCTCGCCCGGCAGCTCGCCGCCCTCGCCCATGGTGCCGGTGGCTTCGTCGAGCAGCTTGAGGCCGTTGGCCAGCGTGCGGCGGAACTGCACTTCCTCGCGCTCCAGCGTTTCCTGGATCAGCGGCTGGGCGCGGCCGAGTTCCGGATAGGCCTGGCCCATCTCGGCCACCAGCGCGGGCACCAGACGGTGCATCAGCGGCTCCTTGGCGCCCAGCAGGTGCGCATGGCGCATGGCGCGGCGCATGATGCGGCGCAGCACGTAGCCGCGGCCCTCGTTCGAGGGCAGCACGCCGTCGGCCAGCAGGAACGAGGTCGAGCGCAAGTGATCGGCGATGACGCGGTGGCTGGCGCGGCTGTCGCCCTCGGCGGCAACCCCGGTCAGGCTTTCCGACGCGGCGATCAGCGCCTTGAAGGTGTCGATGTCGTAGTTGTCATGCACGCCCTGCATGACCGCCGAGATGCGCTCCAGCCCCATGCCGGTATCGATCGAGGGCTTGGGCAGGTTGCCGACGATCTCGCCGGCCGACTGCTCGAACTGCATGAACACGAGGTTCCAGATCTCGATGAAGCGGTCGCCGTCCTCTTCCGGCGATCCCGGAGGGCCGCCCCAGATGTGGTCGCCGTGGTCGAAGAAGATCTCCGAGCACGGGCCGCACGGGCCCTCGTCGCCCATCGCCCAGAAGTTGTCCTTGGTGGGGATGCGGATGATCTTGGATTCCGGCAGGCCGGCGATCTTCTTCCACAGGTCGAAGGCTTCATCGTCGGTGTGATAGACGGTGACCAGCAGCTTCTCGACCGGGAGGCCCCATTCCCTGGTCAGCAGGGTCCAGGCGTGGGTGATCGCCTGTTCCTTGAAATAGTCGCCGAACGAGAAGTTGCCCAGCATCTCGAAGAAGGTGTGGTGGCGCGCGGTGTAGCCGACGTTGTCGAGATCGTTGTGCTTGCCGCCGGCGCGGACGCACTTCTGCGAGGAGGTGGCGCGCGGCGTGGCACGGGTTTCAAGGCCCGTGAACACGTTCTTGAACGGCACCATGCCCGCGTTCACGAACATCAGCGTCGGGTCGTTGTACGGCACGAGCGGCGCTGACGGAACGGCCTCATGGCCGTTCTGGGCGAAGTAGTCGAGGAAGGACCGGCGGATCTCGTTGGTCGTGTGCATGAGGCGCCGATAATGCAGGCGCGCAGGCTCGGCAAGCGGGATACCGCAGTCAGACTGTTCGGGAATTGCGATATCCCGCCCGCCGTGGCGGGAACGCCACCCTGCGCGCGGCCTTGCGCGCCGCCCGGAAAGCGGCGCAAAATCGTATACCCTCAGGATTGCCTTTGCTCCCGGCCCCGTCCTAGGGTGCGCGCGACAAGGGTCGCACCACCGTCAAGACACGCCTCAACAAGGGGAAATTTCATGGATCGCCGCTCATTCCTGGGGCAGGCCAGCGTGGCCGCACTGGCCGCCGGGCTTCCGTCCGCCGCCTTTGCCGCCGCTTCGGCCAAACCCGCAGACCAGAAACTGCGCACGCTGCTCTACACGATCTTCAATGACCGCCTGACGCAAAGCCCCGAAGGCGCGACCCGCCTCGGCCTCGACACCGGCAAGAACGCGGCTCTGAAATCGCAGCTTTCCGGCCGCAGTGCCGCCGATAGCGCGAAGGACCTTGCCCGTTCGCGGCAGGAACTGGCCTCGATCAAGGCGATCGGCCGCACGGGTCTCGGCGAGGATGCCGCGCTCGACTACGATGTCGTCACCTACCAGCTCGAACGCTCGATCGCCGGGCAGGAGACCTTCACCTACGGCTCCAGCGGCGGCCGCTTCGCACCGTACCTGATCAGCCAGCTCTCCGGCGCCTATCAGGACGTGCCGGACTTCCTCGACACCCAGCACCGGGTGAAGGACGCCGCCGACGCCGATGCCTATGTGGCGCGCCTCGGCGCTTTCGCCACGGTTCTGGATCAGGAAACCGAGCGCCAGGGCGCCGATGCCGCGCGCGGTGTCTTCGCGCCGGACTATATTCTCGACACGACGCTCAAGCAGTTCGCCGCGCTGCGCGACAAGCCGGCTGCGGAAACCGGCCTTGTCACCGGCTTTGCCGCCAAGCTGGCCAAGGCGGGCCTGCCTGCGGACCGCGCGGCCGATGCGGCGAAAGTCGTGGCAGAGAAGGTGTTCCCGGCGCTCGACCGCCAGCGCGCGCTCGTCACCCAGCTGCGCGCCAAGGCCACGCATGAGGCCGGTGTGTGGCGCCTGCCCGATGGCGATGCCTATTATGCCTCGGCCGCCGAAGCGGCAACGACGGTGCGCCTCAGCGGGGACGAGATCCACCAGATGGGTCTCGATCAGGTGGCTGAGATCAGCGGCCGGATCGACGGTATCCTCAAGGCGCAGGGCATGAGCCAGGGCACCGTCGGCGAGCGGCTTGTGGCGCTCAACCAGCGGCCGGACCAGCTTTTCCCCAATACCGACGAGGGCCGCGCCGCCCTGCTGGCCGAACTCAACGCGCAGATCCTCAAGATGCAGCCCCGCCTGCCCGAGCAGTTCGCAGTCCTGCCCAAGGCCCCGGTGGAAGTGCGCCGCGTGCCGCCCGCCATTCAGGCCGGCGCCCCGGGCGGCTATTACCAGAACGCCTCGCTCGATGGTTCACGCCCGGCGATCTACTACATCAACTTGCGCGATACCTTCGACCGGCCGAAGTTCGGCCTCGCCACGCTGACGCACCACGAGGCGGTGCCGGGCCATCACCTGCAGGTCATGCTCGCGCTCGAATCGCAGGACATCCCGATGATCCGCCGCCGCGGCGGCTTCAGCGGCTACAGCGAAGGCTGGGCGCTCTATTCGGAACAGCTGGCCGACGAGATGGGCATGTTCGACGGCGATCCGCTGGGCCAGGTCGGCTACCTGCAATCGCTGCTGTTCCGCGCGACGCGCCTCG
Source organism: Novosphingobium sp. KA1 (assembly GCF_017309955.1). Taxonomy (NCBI): domain Bacteria; kingdom Pseudomonadati; phylum Pseudomonadota; class Alphaproteobacteria; order Sphingomonadales; family Sphingomonadaceae; genus Novosphingobium; species Novosphingobium sp. KA1. The sequence goes on from NZ_CP021247.1 coordinate 237,573, forward strand.
TCGTCGATTCCGGCATGCATGCCAAGCGCTGGAGCCGCGAGAAGGCGACCGACTTCCTGATCGCCACCACCGGCATCGCCCGCGGCCGCAGCCAGGGCGAGATCGACCGCTACACCGTCTGGCCGGGTCAGGCCTGCAGCTACAAGATCGGCCATACGATGTGGGTGAAGCTGCGCGACGAGGCCCGCGCCAAGGCGGGCGACAAGTGGGACCCCAGGGCGTTCCACTCGGTGCTGCTGAAGGGCGCCCTGCCCCTTGCGGTGCTCGAGAAGCTGGTGCGTTCGCGTTACGCCTGAGGGCTGGCCCCGCTTTCTTCGGCGATGTCGCGAGAAGGAAGCGGGGCCCCCGCCTTCGCGAGGGCGACGGTGATTTTTACGTTCAACTCCAATTTTTAAACGAAAATGCCCCGGCCCTTGCGGGACCGGGGCATTTTCATGCCTGAGAAGACCGCCGGGCTTATTCGGCGTCGTCTTCCGCCGAGGGACCGACCATCATTTCCTCGGCAAGGCCTTCGGTGCGGGCGCGGATCGCCTTTTCGAGGCGGTCGCACACTTCGGGGTTCTGCTTGAGGTAGGTCTTCGCGTTCTCGCGGCCCTGGCCGATGCGGATCGAATCGTAGCTGAACCACGCGCCGGACTTCTCGACGATGCCGGCCTTGACGCCGAGGTCGAGAATCTCGCCGATCTTCGAGACGCCTTCGCCGTACATGATGTCGAATTCGACCTGCTTGAACGGCGGGGCGACCTTGTTCTTGACGATCTTCACGCGGGTGGCGTTGCCGACCACCTCGTCGCGGTCCTTGATCGCGCCGGTGCGGCGGATGTCGAGGCGGACCGAGGCGTAGAACTTGAGCGCATTGCCGCCCGTGGTCGTCTCCGGGTTGCCGTACATCACGCCGATCTTCATGCGCAGCTGGTTGATGAAGATCACCAGGCAGCGCGAGCGGCTGATCGAGCCGGTCAGCTTGCGCAGCGACTGGCTCATCAGGCGGGCCTGGAGGCCGACGTGGCTATCGCCCATCTCGCCTTCGATTTCGGCGCGGGGAACCAGCGCGGCGACCGAGTCCACCACCAGCACGTCGATCGCGTTCGAACGGACCAGCGTATCGGTGATTTCCAGCGCCTGCTCGCCGGTATCGGGCTGCGAGACGATCAGTTCGTCGATATTGACGCCCAGCTTCTTGGCATAGACCGGATCGAGCGCGTGTTCGGCGTCGATGAAGGCGGCGGTGCCGCCCATCTTCTGCGCTTCGGCGATGCAGTGCAGCGCCAGCGTGGTCTTGCCCGAGCTTTCCGGGCCATAGATCTCGATCACGCGGCCACGCGGCAGGCCGCCGACGCCAAGCGCGATGTCGAGGCCGAGCGAACCGGTGGAGATCGCCTCGACCTGCATCGCTTCCTTGGAGCCCAGCTTCATCGCCGAACCCTTGCCGAATGCCTTGTCGATCTGCGCGAGGGCGGCTTCGAGCGCCTTCTGACGGTCCATCGCTTCCTTTTCCTTGCCTTCCTGGATCAGCTTGAGCTGAGCAGCCATTTCACTTCCCCTTTGCTACCGGCATCACCGGAAAGGTCAACGTCACGCGAGGGGATGTATCGCTTTTGTTCACGTAGAACAAGAGGGGAACTTTGGCAGTTTTCCGTTTTTTAATGAGAGGCCGTTCGCGCCAGAACATCCCCGACTTTTTCGGAAAGCTGCTGAACCGAGAAGGGCTTGGGCATGAACCAGGCGTTGGCGATGCCGATTTCCTTGCGCAATTGCTCCTCGGCATAACCCGACATGAACAGCACCGGCAGCCCCGGCGCGATTCTGCGGATCTCGCGCGCCATCGCCGGGCCGTCCAGCGTCGGCATGACGACATCGGAGACGACCAGATCGAAGCGCCCGCCCTGCTGCACGCACTCGAGGCCTTCCTCGCCGTCGCGCGCGCAGGTGACCTGATAACCCTGCCGGGTCAGCGCGCGTTCGGCGACCACCCGCACCGGATCCTCGTCCTCGACCAGCAGGATCGAGCCGCCGCCCGCCCATTTGCTGGGCGCCGGTTCGTCCTTGGCGGCGGGCAAGGCGATCTCCCCCGGGGCCATGTGATGGACCGGCAGATAGACCACAAAGCGCGTGCCCTGCCCCACTTCGCTTTCCGCGAAGATGAAGCCGCCCGACTGCTTGACGATGCCGTAGACGGTGGAAAGGCCGAGGCCGGTGCCCTTGCCCTGTTCCTTGGTGGTGAAGAACGGCTCGAAGATCTTGCCCAGATGCTCGGGCGGGATGCCGCCGCCGGTGTCTTCCACGATCAGTGCGGTATAGTCGCCCGCCGGGATGATCTCGCTGCGCATCGCCCGCACGTCGGTGGTGGTCACCCGGTGGGTAGCCAGCGTCAGCGTGCCCGAGCCGTCGCTGCCCTTCTTCATCTGCATGGCGTCGCGGGCGTTGACGGCCAGGTTGACGATCACCTGTTCCAGCTGCGTCGGGTCGGCGCGCACCGGCCCGAGATCGCGGTCGTGGGTGACCACCAGCTGGATTTTCTCGCCGATCAGGCGGCGCAGCATCTGCGAGACGTCGGCCACCACGTCCGGCAACTGGAGCACTTCGGGGCGCAGCGTCTGCTGGCGCGAGAAGGCCAGCAGCTGGCGGGTCAGCGAGGCGGCGCGGTTGGAGTTGGCGCGGATCTGCTGGATGTCGTCATAGTCGGAATCGCCCGGCGTATGGCGCATCAGCATGAGATCGCAGGTGCCCAGGATCGCGGTCAGCACATTGTTGAAGTCATGCGCGACGCCGCCGGCGAGCTGGCCCACCGCCTGCATCTTGGTGGCCTGCGCCACCTGCCGCTTGAGGCGGGTCTCCTCCGAAGTGTCGGTCAGGCCCAGCAGCACCGCCGCCTCGCCAAGCCCCCGCACCCCGGCAAGGCTGAGCGAGACCGGATCCTCGGGCAGCGCGGCCAGCCGCACGGCGATGTCGCCGGCAGCGGCGGGCCCCTGCGCATAACGGCGGATCGCCTCGGACAGCGCGCGCTTGTCCTCGCGGGTGACCAGGTCGATCGGATAAGTCGGCGGATGCTGCCCCTCGCGCCCCGCCGCGCGCATGAAGGCGGGGTTGGCGAACAGCAGGCGGCCGTCGCGGTCGGCCATGGCGAGGCCCAGCGGCAGCTGGCTCATCAGCGCCTCGAGATGGGGCGAGGCCGCGCTGCTGCTGCTGCCCGTGCCGATGCCCTGGGCGGCATCGACCACCAGCATCAGCGAGGGCGTCGTATCGGGATCGGGTTCGCCGGGAAGAGCGGGATCGGCCACCGGCACGTGATAGAGCACCAGCGGCCCGCCGCGCCCGCCATCGCGGGCCCAGCCGATCCGCTCGCCCTCTTCCTGGCTGAGCATCGCGACGAAGTCCTGCCCGGTCAGGTCGGCCTGCGGATCACCCGCCGCGCGCTGCGCGAAGCCGGTGCTGGCGGCGCGGATCGTGCCGTCGGGATCGACCAGCGCCGCGCAGATGCCCGAGCGGGCCAGCCCCTCGCCCAGCTTGCCGCCGATCTGGCGGGCGACGTCGCCGACCAGATCGACCGCGTTGACCGACTGGATGCGCCAGACCAGGAAATCCTCGCCGCGCCCCGCACGGCGCACGTCGATGCGCCAGTCGGCCTCGGTCGCGCCCGTGCCCGCACCTGCCCCCGAGCCCGCCATCCCGCCGCGCACCAGGGTGCTGGCCTGTCCGTCGCGCCAGACGGTGCGGACGAGTTCGGCGATCGGCTCCTTCGCCGCCTCGCCGATCGGCAGCCGCGAGGGATCATGGCCGACCCCGAACCAGCTTTCGTAGGCGGAATTGGCGCACGTGAGCCGCCCTGCCCGATCAGTCAGCGCGATGGCCACATCCTCGCGGTCGATCGCGGCGACCGTCACCGACCAGTCGGGCAGCGCGAACTCGACTTCGGCCTCGGCCACCCGGCGCCGCGCCAGCGACCAGGCGAGCGCGGCAAAGACCAGCAGGGCACCGGCCAGCACCGCCGCCAGCAGCCCGTCCCCGCTCACCAGCCAGACCAGCAGGACACTGATCGCAAGCGCCGCGCCGACCACGCCCACGTCGCCGAGCGGGCTGCGCGGCATGCCGGAACCTGCGCCGATGCGCTTCCGGCCTGCGGTCATACGATGCCTTCCCGGTCACCCTCGCCCGCCGCATCCTCCGGCAAGGCGTTGCGGAACAGCGAGCGGTGGCGACGGGCGCGGTGCTTGTGGCCGATCCAGTAGCGCCAGAACCAGATGGTGAGGAAATAGCTGACCACGGCGGCGACCACCGACTGGACGAACAGGCCGATCACCACTGCCGGCGCGGTGTCCGACAGCATCCAGCCCCGCCACTGCGCCAGACTTGCGCCTTCCCGCACCATCACCTCCACGGTCGCGATATCGGCATGGTAACCGAAGCTGTTGCCGATCGCCACGGCCAGCGGCAGGATGATGAGCAGGGTCGTCACCGGATTGGAGACGAACGTGATCGCGGCGGCGAGCGGGATATTGCCGCGCAGCGGCACACACATCAGCGCCGCGCCGACGATCTGGACGCCCGGGATCAGCGCGAAGATGCCGATGAACATGCCCACCGCCACCCCGCGCGGCACCGAGCGGCGGGTGAAGCGGAACAGTTCCGGGCGCCGCGTGAAGGGCGCGGTGAAGCGGTTCGCCTCCAGCTGCGCGTGCGTCGGCATCTGGCGGTGAAGCCAGGCGCCGAGGCGGTGGAGCAGCGCGCTCACCCGTGCTCGCGCAGGATGCGGCCCTGTTCCCGCTTCCAGTCGCGCTCCTTGATCGTATTGCGCTTGTCGGCGGCGTTCTTGCCCTTGGCCAGCGCCAGTTCGACCTTGGCGCGCCCGCGTCCGTTGAAATAGACCGAGAGCGGCACCAGGGTCATGCCCTTGCGCTCCACCGAGCCTTGCAGGCGGGCGATCTCGCGCTCCTTGAGCAGCAGCTTGCGGGGCCGCTTGGGCGTGTGGTTGAAGCGGTTGCCGTGGCTGAATTCGGGCACGTTGGAATTGACCAGCCAGCACTCGCCGCCCCTGATCTCGGCATAGGCCTCGGCAATCGAGCCCTCGCCGAAGCGCAGCGACTTCACCTCGGTACCGGTCAGGACGATGCCGGCCTCGAAGACCTCGTCGATGTGGTACTCGAAGCGCGCGCGGCGGTTCTCGGCGACGGACTTCTTCTTGTCGAATGTGGGGTGCTGCGGACGTGCCATATCGAAGCGGCATTTAGGGATTCACGCGGCAAAAGGAAACGCCCGTTTGCGCGATTTGCGACCGTGCGGACGGTAAAGCCCATGGATGCCCCCGCAAATCCCGCCCCAGCCGTGATGAAAATCACTGTCAGGTCTCGCCAAAACGCTAAAAGTCGCCCCGTAACAGCTATTTAGGTCGTAAACTCAGCAACGGCGCCATCGAGGTTTGAAGCAAAATGGCTCAGCGGCAGGAGGGAAGGCGCTGGAATATGTCGATATTTCAAGACTTCCCGACGCAGCGCTGGGCCATTTTGGTCAAATCCCGCAGGGACGCCCAACTGGCTTCCATCTCGAACCGAAGCTGCCTTGGACGGGCAACCAGCCCGCCCGGCGGCACCTTCGGCCCGAGCTGTTCGCCATTTGGGCGCCTCGATGGCGCCGTTGCTGAGTTTACGACCTAATCGTGCAATCGCGAATTGGGGCGCTTGCTGTTCCGGGCGGGTTGCGGAAACAATGCGGCCATCCGGAAACAAGGTCCGGCCAGGGGAATATTCTTGAAAATGACGACACGGGGCAGATGGGCGCTGGCGGCGCTCACTTCGATCATCACGCCGATTCTGGCCGCGCAGCCCGCGCTGGCCGCGGACGGCAGCGCGGCATTACCGCCTGCCGCCCAGCCCGTGACCCAGCCCGCGGCCCAGCCCGCCGTTTCCGCACCGCCGCCGCTCGACGCCTATGGCGAACTGCCCAGGATCGAGGATGCCGCGCTGTCACCCGATGGCCGCAACATCGCCAGCATCAGCCGGATCGACGGGCAGCGCCGGCTGCTCGTCGTCGACGAGACGGGCAAGCCGCTGGTCAATGCCGCGACCGGCGACGGCAAGGTCCGCGCGATCGAATGGGCGGACAACGAGACGATGCTGCTCACCACCAGCGCCACCGTGGCGATGTCCGGCTTCACGGCGGACAAGTACGAACTGGCCGGCACGTTCCTGATTCCGCTCAGGGGCGGGCAGCCCGGGATCCTGTTCGGCAAGACGCCGGAAGTCGCCGACACCACGCGCGGCCGCTACGGCATCCGCACGATCGGCGGCAAGACGGTGGGCTTTTTCGGCGGCATCGCGCTCTCCAAGTCCATGGAGGGCGACACTTTTGCCAGGCATGCCCGCACCACGCTCTACGCCGTCGACCTCAAGACCAACCGCCCGCGCGTGGCCGCGACCCCGGCCGCCGAAAATCATGAGCGCGACTGGCTGGTGGACGGCAGCGGGCAAGTCGCCGTCACGCTCGACATGGAAGTGAACGGCAACTGGAGGATCATCGCCCCCGGGGGCCTGGAACTGGCGCGCGGGGTCGATCCCACCGGCCATGTCGGGCTGCTCTGCTTCGGCAAGGAAGGCACCACCGCGATCTACACCATCGACGACAGCCAAGGCGTGTCGCACTGGTACGAAGTGCCGCTGGAAGGCGGTGACGCCAACGAGATCTTCGCCGACGCAAAGATCGACCGCATCTTTGTCGACCGCGCGACCGGCCGCCTGCTCGGCTACCGCACCGATGCCGAAGGCCCCAAGACGGTGATGTACGATCCGGCCAAGCAGGTCGCGCTCGACAAGGTCCTGAGGGCCTTCGCCGGTCGCAACCCCCGCCTGGTGGACTGGACCCCGGACTTCTCGCAAGTCCTCCTCAGCACCGGCGGCAACAAGGACAGCGGCACCTGGTACCTTGTCGACGTGCCCGCCCGCAGCGCCGGCCCGTTCGGTTACGAGCGCCCGCTGATCAAGCCCGAGCAGGTCGGGCCGATCTCGATGGTGGACTATACCGCCGCCGACGGCCTCAAGATGGACGGCGTGCTGACCCTGCCGCCGGGCCGCCCGGCCAGGAACCTGCCGGTCGTCGTGCTGCCCCACGGCGGCCCGGCGAGCGAGGACAGGCCCGGGTTCGACTGGTGGGCGCAGGCCTTTGCGTCACGCGGCTACGCGGTGTTCCAGCCCAATTTCCGCGGTTCGACCGGCCGCACCGATGCCTTCCGCCATGCCGGGGACGGCCAGTGGGGCCGCAAGATGCAGACCGACATCTCGGACGGCCTTGCCGAACTGGTGAAGCGCGGCATCGCCGACCCCAGGCGCGCCTGCATCGTCGGCGCCAGCTATGGCGGCTATGCGGCGCTGGCGGGGGTGACGCTGCAACAGGGGCTCTACAAGTGCGCCGTGGCGGTGGCGGGCGTCACCGATATCCGGCTGATGTACGATACCGAAGTGCGCGAGGACCTGGGTTCGCAGATGACCCGCAAGGTGCTGCGCCAGCAGCTTGGCGATCCCTCGGGCTTTGACGCGATCTCGCCGCGCCGCTTTGCCGCCAAGGCCGACGCGCCGGTGCTGCTGATCCATGGCAAGGACGACACCGTGGTCCCCTATCGCCAGAGCCTGGTCATGGCCGATGCCCTGAAGGACGCGGGCAAGCCCTACGAGATGGTGACGCTGGCCAGCGAGGACCACTGGCTCTCGCGCGAGGAGACACGCAAGCGCATGCTCTCGGAAACGATGCGTTTCGTGCAGAAGTACAACCCGGCGGATTAACGGGCCCGCGTAACACCCCCGCCGGCAGGCTGCGCATCGTCGCGGCCTGCCGGCGGGGCGGCTTTTGCCGTCTATTGTTTCACGAAGCCGATGGAAAGGTTCTGGACACCGCGAACCGGCGTTCCGGACGCGTCCTTCAAGGGCGCCACGCCGCCCGAGACGGCGGCATCGCAGGCCGCCTTGTCGAGGGCCGCACGGCCGCTGCCGGTCACCGTCTCGCAGTTTTCCACCTTGCCGTCGGACGCCACCACCAGCCGAAGCTCGACAACCCGGCGGCGCAGCCCGTCGGGGATGCGCTGCAGCGGCAGGTAGAGGTCCGCCGCGCCCGCCGGCGGCGAAGCCCGCGAACCGGTGAGACGATCGGTCACCCAGATGAGCCTGAATTCGACGGCCCCGTAGACCCGCGAGCCCCTATGGTCGATCGCCGGGGTTGCCGTCATCTTCGCCAGCTTCTTGCAATTCGCGCGGTCCTCCACCGGGCCGACGCCCAGAATTCGCGCACTGCAACCGGCGGCGCGGCCATCCGGCGCGATCACCAGGCGGACAATTTCCACGCCGTCCGCCACGCTCGCCGTCGCCTGCGGCGAGGCCTGCAAGTCGACTTTCACGTCCCCGATACTGGCCTGCTGTGCCGCCAATGCCATCGCGATTAAGAACACCTGACCCCCTATGACCTGAACCCGGTTCGAACACGTATGTTACGGCACGAAATCTACCGCAGGTGCCGGGAGATGCAAGGAGGGCGCCGGTTCGCACCGACGCCCCTTGCCTGTCCCGACTTGTCCCCAATGGCGCGCCGCTCAGACCAGACCGGCGTGCACCAGTGCCTCGTCCACCGCCACCCGGGCCTTCTCGCCGCAGGGCACCAGCGGCAGGCGCAGTTCGTTCTCGATCCAGTCGTGGACTTGCGCCAGCGCGTACTTGCACGGCCCCGGCGAGCTGTCCTCGAACATGGCGTAGTGCAGCGGGTAGAGCAGGTCGTTGAGGCGGCGCGCTTCTTCAAGGTCGTTGGCGGCGCAGGCGGCCTGGAACTCGGCGCAGAGCCTGGGCGCGACGTTCGCGGTCACCGAAATGCAGCCGACGCCGCCCGCCGCGTTGAACGGCAGGGCCAGTTCGTCGTCCCCCGAAAGCTGGCAGAAGTCCTTGCCGATGCCCATGCGGTGGTCGGTCACGCGGCTGAGGTCGCCGCTGGCGTCCTTGATGGCGATGATGCGATCGGGGAAGCGGCGCGCCAGTTCGATCACGGTTTCGGGCAGCAGGTCGGTCACCGTGCGGCCCGGCACGTTGTAAAGCACGATCGGCAGGTCGTTGTGCTCGGCCAGGTAGCTGAAGTGGGCCAGCAACCCGTCCTGGCTGGGACGGTTGTAATAAGGCGCCACCAGCAGCGCGGCCGAGGCGCCGCACTTCTTCGAGAAGTTCATGTGCAGCAGCGCGTTCATCGTGTCGTTGCTGCCGCAGCCGGCGATCACCGGCACGCGGCCCGCCGCCTGCTCGACGCAGACCTCGATCACGCGGTGGTGTTCGGCGTTCGACAGCGTCGAGTTTTCACCCGTGGTGCCGCAGGGCACGAGCGCGGAGGAACCCGAATCGATCTGCCAGTCCACCAGCCGCCGAAAAGCCTGTTCATCGAACGCTCCGTCGCGAAACGGTGTAACAAGAGCAGGAATGGACCCCGAGAACATGGACTTTACCTCTGCTGATCGTCATCAATGACGGACTGGCATCGGGTAACCGGTCCCGACGTTCAGCGCCTGATAAGGAGCCTTTCCCCCAAATGTCCAGCATGCAGCGTGCCGCCCCCCTCATCCTGCTTGCTTCCACGGCCCTTTTCTCAAGCCCCGCCCTCGCGCAGGACGGGCGCGAATGGGATCTCGCCAAAGCGCAGCAGATGCAGTCGCACGACATGAGCGTGCACCAGTCGATCGACCGCTGGCGGCAGCTTTCGGCCAGCAGCCAGCTCGATTTCGGCACTTATTCCGGGTTCCTGATGACCTTCCCGGGCTATCCGCTGGAAGAGCGCATTCGCGGTTATGCCGAACAGGCGCTGCAGCGCTATCCGGCCGACGCCAATGCCACCGCCGCCTTCTTCACGCGGTTCCCGCCGCTCTCGAACGAGGCCGCCGGGCGCTATGCGGTGGCGCTGGCGACGCTGCAGCGCCCCGATGCCGCACAGAAGGCGCTGGCGGCATGGCGCGGCGGCAGCCTTTCGCCCGATGACGAGGCGCGGCTGCTGTCGCTCTACGGCGCCCGGTTCTCGGCTGCCGATCACGACGCCCGCATGGACGAGCTGCTGTGGCAGGGGCAGACCGCGCAGGCCGAGCGGCAGATTTCCTTCGTCTCCCCCGCCAATCGAGCGCTGTTCATGGAGCGGCTGTCGATCCTGCAGGGCGCGGCGCCGGGCTCCATGGGGCTGACGCTGACGCCGCAGATGAATGCGGACCCGGGCTATGTCTATGCCCGCGCGGTGCAGGCGCGAAAGTCGGGCAACCTGCCCGCCGAGATCGCCCTGCTGGCGAACCGCCCGCCGCTGTCGAAGCCGGTGCCGGAACCGGAAAAGTGGGTGCGCGAACTGCTCACCGCCGCGCGCGGGGCCGGGGCCGATGCCGCCGTGCGCATCGCTGGTTCGATCGACGATGCCTTCGCGCCGGGGACGGACATCTCGAAGCTCTCCTACCGCCTGCGCGACGATTACACGACGCTGGTCTGGCTGGGCGGCACCAAGGCGCTGTGGTCGCTGGGCGATGCCCGCCGCGCGGCGCCGCTGTTCTACCGCTACGGCGCCGCGGCGCAGACGCCCGGCACCCGCTCCAAGGGCTTCTACTGGGCCGGACGCGCGCTGGCGCAGGCGGGCGACAGCGCCGGGGCCAGCCGCTATTTCGAGATGGCGGCCGCCTATCCGCAGTACTTCTACGGCCAGCTCTCGCTCGAACGGCTGGGCCGTCCGCTGCCCGACATGGACAGCAAGCCGCGCGCCATGCCCACCCCGGCGGAACGCAGCGCCTTCATGGCAAAGCCGATCACCCGGGCCGTGCGCGACGTCGCCCGCGATGCCGACTGGCGCACCGGGGTCCAGTTCTACAAGGAGATCTCCGACCAGGCGCAGAGCGAGGCGGACCACGTGCTGGTCGCGGACCTCGCGCGCGAGATCGGCCGGCGTGACCTCGCGGTGATCCTCGGCCAGAGCGCCCATGCCGATGGCTACGGCGATTTCGGCAAGATCGCCTATCCGCTGATCCCGACGCCGCCGGGCGCGGACTGGACGATGGTCCATGCCCTGACCCGGCAGGAAAGCCAGTTCGCGCAGAACGCGCTCAGCCATGCCGGGGCGCGCGGGCTGATGCAGCTGATGCCGGCCACCGCGCGCGAGCAGGCGGGCAAGCTCGGCCTCTCCTACGACAGTGCCCGTCTCGTCAGCGACGCGAGCTACAACATCCAGCTCGGCGATGCCTACTTCGCGCGGATGCGCAATTACTTCGGCGGCTCCTACCCGCTGGCGATCGGTGCCTACAATGCAGGCGCAGGCAATGTGAACAAGTGGCTCGCCGCCAATGGCGATCCGCGCATGGGCTCGGTCGACTGGGTGACGTGGATCGAGCAGATCCCGATCTACGAGACCAAGAACTACATCCAGCGCGTGCTCGAGAACGCGGTCGTCTATCAGGCGATTTACCCGGACAAATCGGGCGCGCAGAGCAGCCGTCCGCTCAGCCGGATGATGGGCAAGAATACGCCGGGCTAGAGCATTTTCCAATCAGGTGGAATTACCTGATGACTCGGAAAATGCGACAAACAAAAACTTAGCCCGGCGTCGGTTCAGGGTTGTTCTGGTACGCCTAGGGGCCGTTCAACCCGCTTTCAGTCGGTAGAGCGCGGAGGCGTGCGGGCGCAGGTTTGCGCGCACCCTGCCCTCGCTCACTCCAAGGTCCGCGCCCTGCCACAGATCGCGCACCGACGCGCGGCTGAGGCCGAGTTCACGCAAGGGCACGGCCACCTCCAGCGGCGCCTCGCCGGTGTTGAACAGCGCCAGATAGCGGTCCTCGCTGCCCTCTGCCCGCGCCGACCAGACGCGGGTGTTGTCGGCCAGGAAATGCGGGCGATTGCCGGTGCTGTGCTGGTTCACCGCCAGGACCTCGCGGTTGGTGAGCAGCGCCAGGGTCGCATCGTCGATGCCGCGCAGATCCCCGCCCATGATCAGCGGCGAGCGGGCGATGGACCACAATGTCATCAGCGTCTGCTGCTCGTCCGGGGTGAAGCGGCTGGCGCGGTCGCCAAGGGCAATGCGGCCCAGCGGCAGCATGTCGGCATCGGGCCAGGAGCCGGGTCCGGCAAACGGCGACCAGTTCTCCAAGCGTGTGAACTGGGCCAAGAGCTGCGGCCATTCGTCCCAGAAATCGTCGGAAATCCGCCACATCTGCGCATGCTTGCGCACGTCGGCCCCGCGCGGGACCGGGGTCTCGCCGGGCGAGAGGCTGAGCACGATCGGCCGGCCGCAGCGCGCAATGGCGCTGGCGGCCGCCTCGATTTCCGGAGCATGGGCATCGTAGGGACGGCTCATGTCGTCCATCTTCACGAAGTCCACGCCCCACGAGGCATAGAGGCGGAACAGGCTGTCGTAATAGGCCTGCGCGCCGGGCTTGCTCATGTCGACGCCGTACATGTCCGGGTTCCACGGGCAGATGCTGTTGGTGTCGGCAATGTCGCGCGCGCGGTAGGGCGTGCCCAGGATCGGCAGGTTCTGCTCCACCGCCAGCCGCGCGATGCCGCGCATCACGTGGATGCCGAACTTCATGCCCATCGCGTGGACCTTGGCCGCCAAGGGTGCAAAACCCTTGCCGCCCTTGGAGGAGGGAAAGCGGTTGGGCGCCGGGATCAGCCGCCCGTTGGCGTCCAGCGCGGGCACCGGATGGGCGTTGTAGGTATAGCTCCTGGCCTCGGGCTCGTACCACTGGATGTCGACGGTGAAGACGTCGTAGCCGAAGGGCAGCAGCCTGTCGCGCATGATCGCCGCGGTTTCGAGCGCCTGCGCCTCGGTGATGGTGCCGGCAAAGCTGTTCCACGAATTCCAGCCCATCGGCGGACGCGGCGCCAGTGCGGCTCCCGGCGCGGTCGGAAGCGCCCCCGAAGCTTCAGCGGCGACGGCGCGAGCTGCCATCCCGGCAAGCGGCGCTGCGGCGGCAGCAATGAGCGCGGAGCGGCGTGAAAGTTCCATGATGTCCTCGATCCCTGATGGTCCCAATGGCCTCGCCTTCTTTTTGTCGGACTAATTCCTGCAGTGCAAGACCGTGGAGAAGCGCCCCTGCCCCTTGGCCGCACCGAACGCGCCGGATAAAGCTCTGGCGATGAAACCCGCAGGTCCTCCGATCACGCCCGCCGGAATGGCGAAATTGCGCGCCCGCTACGACCATCTGCTTGGCAAGGAGCGGCCGGAGATCGTCGAGATCGTCTCTTGGGCGGCCGGCAATGGCGATCGCTCCGAAAACGGCGACTATCTCTACGGCCGCAAACGGATGCGCGAGATCGACCGCGAACTCGCCTTCCTCGCCCGCCGCATGAAGGCCCTGCGCGTGGTCGATCCACGCGAACAGACCGAACGCGGCAAGGTGTTTTTCGGCGCCACCGTCACGATCGCCGACGAGGACGACACCCACAAGACCGTCACCATCGTCGGCGATGACGAGCAGGATGCGGCAAAGGGCCTGATCGGCTGGAGCGCCCCCATGACCCGGGCGCTGCGCGGCGCCGCGGTGGGGGACTTGCGCATGGTGCGCCTGCCGTCCGGCGAGAAGGAATGGGAAGTGATGGAGATCACCTACCCGGCTGGCTGAGAGTGTGTCTGCAAAATGCCTGCAAGGCATTTTGATCCGGCACCAGCCCATTCCCCCACCCGGACCACCCGCGCAATCAGGAAACCGGCGAGATTGCCGAGGGCGTGATCGACATGCAGGACCGGCCCAGTAAAAAGGGCGACTACGGCCTCGGCTATTGCAAGCATGGCAAGAAAGTCGGCGAAGGCCCGCGCGAGATCGCGTGAACCGCTTGACCCGGGCCCGGCCGCGCGGCCAGAACCGGTGCATGGGGGTTCGTCCGTTACTGATCGCGCTTTGCAGCGCTTCGCTCCTGCTTGCCGTGGGCCAGCACCCCTCGGCGGCGATGTCGGCCGGTGCCGCCGCGGCGCCCGCTTCCAGCCACCTGCGGGATTACGTGAGCGACATGGCCCATGTCCTGCCACCGGCGAGCAAGGCGCGTCTTGCCAAGAGCCTGAAGGCGTTCGAACACCGAACCCGTCACCAGATGGTCGTCGTCACGCCCCCGTCGCTCGGCGGCAACGACATCGCCGCCTATGCCCGCGCATGGGGCAATCGCCGGGGCATCGGCCGCAAGGGCATCAACGACGGCGTGATCGTGCTGGTCGCGCCCAACGAACGCAAGGTGCGCATCGCCGTGGGCGACGGGCTGACCGCACAGCTTCCCGACGAACGCTGCCAGGCCATCATCGACCGGGACATGCTGCCCAGCTTCAGGGCCGGGGATTTTGGCGCAGGGCTTGAAAGAGGTGTCGCCGCCCTTTCCCGCCAGGTGCACTGACCGCTTCGCATGCCTTCAAAACCATGCCATGAGCGCGCCTCGATGAAACGCCTATCCGGTCGCCCGTTCCGCCTCATCACCCTGCTTGCCGCCTGCATCGCCGCCAGCGCTGTCGGCTCGGCCCCCGTGCGCGCACGCGAGAGCCTGGGGCTCTACGCCACATGGGGCGCGTTCCGCGATCCGCTGGTGCCGCGCTGCTATGCCATCGCCATGGCCGAGCCCAGCCAGGCCGCGCGTGAATACCAGCCGTTTGCCGCCATCGGCACCTGGCCGCGCCGGGGGGCGCGCGGGCAGTTGCACGTACGCCTCTCGCGCCGGATCATGCAGCCCTCGACCGTCACGCTCAATGTCGGCGGGCAGCGCTGGCCGCTCATCGCCGGCGGCGGCGATGCATGGCCCCGCAACGAGGGCGACAACGCCGCGATCGTCGCGGCCATGCGCTCCGCCCCGCGCATGACCGTCACCGCCACCGACCTGAAGGGCAACCGCTTCGTCAACGCCTGGCCGCTGGCAGGCGCGGCTTCGGCGATGGACGCCGCCCTGATCGGCTGCGCGAAGGCGCAATAGCCAGAAAAGGGCGGCAGCCGGAGCCACCGCCCTTCCCGGCATCAGCCAACGATCAGAAGCGCACGCCGACGCCGGCCATGACCTGATGACGGTCAAGGTCGAGGTTGAAACGCTGGCTGTCGGGAATGTCGCCGGTATAGTCGATCTCGCCCTTGCCGTAGTTCGAGTAGCGGTATTCCAGCTTCACGAAAGTGTTGTGGCTGATCGCCTGCTCGACACCGGCGCCGATCCGCCAGCCGTCGGCGTCGATGTCACGCTTGGTATCGACGGTGCCGACCGCATTGCGCACGTCGAACTTGGCGTTGGTATAGCCGCCCTTGACGTAGACCATGGTCTTGGGCGCGACGACATACCCGAGGCGCGCGCCGACATAGACGTCGCGGTTGGCCTTGACGTTGCCGATGCCGAAACCTTCGAAATCGCCGTTGTCGAACTTGGTCTTGGCGGTCGACCAGGTCACTTCCGCCTCGGGACCGAAGACGAAGTTGTTCATGCGGAAATCGTAGCCCGCGCCGACGCCGTAGGAGAGGCCGTCGATCGACTGGTCGTTGTCGATGCTGGAATCGTCGTCGATGCTGCTACCGGCGCGGGTCACATCGTAACCGGCCAGCGCCTCGACGTGGAACTGTTCGAACGGCTGCACGGGGGCGACATCCTGCGCCATCGCCGGAACCGAAATCATCGCTGCGCCCGAGGTAAGGCAGAGAAGAGCCTTCTTCATGTTGTCACTCCAGTCCTTGTTCTTGAGCAGGTCTCGCCTGCCTGGACTGGTCAAATGCCTGTCGTGCGGGGCCGGTTTCCTGAACATAACACAACGAAATCATTGATGTTTTTCAGCAACACTGGTGCGATGGACGGAGCCTGTGGCGGGTCGGCCGGGCGGAACCGGCCGGGCGCCATGCGCGTTCGCGCGACCGCCCCGCCGCGCCCCTGCCGCCAATCGTGTTGCGCTGTATCTTCCGCTTTCGCGCAAATTGCCCTATATGGCGCGGCAATCATGACAGACACCATTTCCAGCTCCGCCGGGGCCGGCCCCATGCCGATCCCCGGGCACATCGATCCCGTTCCGGTGCCGCGCCCCGGCATCGTCGAAGGCGTGACCCCGCGCGAGGACGGCCGCGTCGACCTCATGGGCCTGCCCAGGAAGCGCATTGCCGACCTGTTCGAAAGCGCCGGGCTGGACCTCAAGGCCGCCAAGCTGCGCGCCAAGCAGGTCTACCACTGGATCTACCACCGCGGCGTGACCGAGTTCGAGGCGATGACCGATATCGCCAAGACCATGCGCCCCTGGCTGGCCGAGCGTTTCGTGATCGGCCGCCCCGAAATCGTCGAGGCACAGCACTCCAGCGACGGCACCCGCAAGTGGCTGCTGCGCACCGCCGACGCCCACGATTTCGAGATGGTGTTCATCCCCGACGCCGATCGCGGCACCCTCTGCGTCTCCTCGCAGGTCGGCTGCACGCTCAATTGCCGGTTCTGCCACACCGGCACCATGCGCCTCGTGCGCAACCTGACCGTCGGCGAGATCGTCGGCCAGGTCATGCTGGCGCGTGACGCGCTGGCCGAATGGCCCAAGGGCCGCATGGACTTCGCTTTCGGCGACGGCGTTGACGGTGCGGAATCCGGGGGCGCCGAGATCGACGACGAGGACGGCGGTTACTCGTCGGACGGCCGCCTGCTCACCAACATCGTGATGATGGGCATGGGCGAGCCGCTCTACAATTTCGACAACGTGCGTGACGCGCTGAAGCTGGTCATGGACGGAGACGGCCTCGCCCTGTCGAAGCGCCGCATCACCCTCTCGACCTCGGGCGTGATCCCGCAGATGGCCCGCTGCGGCGAGGAAATCGGCGTGAACCTGGCCGTCTCGCTCCACGCGGTGACCAAGGACGTGCGTGACGAGATCGTGCCGATCAACAAGAAGTACGGCATCGAGGACCTGCTGCAGGCCTGTGCCGACTATCCGGGCGCCTCGAACGCGCGCCGCATCACCTTCGAATACGTGATGCTCAAGGACAAGAACGACAGCGACGAGGACGCGCGCGAACTGGTGCGCCTGCTCAAGCAGTTCAACCTGCCCGCCAAGGTCAACCTGATCCCGTTCAACCCCTGGCCCGGCGCGCAGTACGAATGCTCGACGCCGGAGCGGATCAAGGCGTTCTCGGACATCGTGTTCAAGGGCGGCATCTCGGCCCCGGTGCGCACCCCGCGCGGGCGCGACATCGATGCCGCCTGCGGCCAGCTCAAGACCGCCGCCGAAAAGAAGAGCCGCGCCGAACTGGAACGGCTCTACGCCGAGAAGGAAGTGGCGCTCGGCTGAGAGCCTGCCGGTCTCCGGGCTCTCTCGGTTCCTCGTTTGGGGCCGCAACGGAAATACGCGATTGGCGTAAGTTCGATGCGGCCCTAGACCGGATGCGACATCCGGAGAGAACCGCAATGACCGAAACCCTGACCCAAGGCAGCGAAGCCCTGCGCGGCATGATCCATCTGCCCGGCGGCACCTTCACCATGGGGTCGGAGCGTTTCTACCCCGAAGAGGCACCGCTGCGGCGCGTGTCGGTCGATGCCTTCTGGATCGACGAAACGCCTGTCACCAACCGTCAGTTCGCCCGTTTCGTGGAGGCGACCGGCCATGTCACCGTCGCCGAGATCGCGCCTGATCCCAGGGACTACCCGGGCATGCTCCCGGAAATGGCCCAGCCCGGATCGCTGGTGTTCCACAAGACCTGCGGACCGGTGGACACCGCCAATCCCGCCAACTGGTGGCGCTTCGATTTCGGCACGTCCTGGCGTCATCCCCATGGCCCCGGCAGCGACCTCGACACGCTGGACCTCTGGGACCATCCCGTCGTCCAGGTCAGCCACGCCGATGCCGAGGCCTATGCCGGGTGGGCAGGCAAGGACCTGCCGACCGAGGCGGAATGGGAATTCGCGGCGCGCGGCGGGCTGGAAGGCGCCGAATTTGCCTGGGGCGACGAACTGGCGCCCGAAGGGCAGATGCTCGCCAATTACTGGCAGGGCCTGTTCCCTTTCGCCAACCAGTGCCTCGACGGCTGGGAACGCACCTCCCCGGTACGCAGCTTCCCCGCCAACGGCTACGGCCTCTACGACATGATCGGCAACACCTGGGAATGGACGCGCGACTGGTGGTCAGAGCGCCCCGAGGTCAAGAAAGGCGGCTCGTGCTGCGCGCTCAGCAATCCGCGCGGCGGCAAGCTGAAGGACAGCTTCGACCCCGCGCAGCCGCAGGTGCGCATCGGCCGCAAGGTGCTGAAGGGCGGTTCGCACCTCTGCGCCGCGAACTACTGCCAGCGCTACCGCCCGGCTGCCCGCCATCCCGAGATGATCGACACCGCCACCAGCCACATCGGCTTTCGCTGCGTGGTGCGCGCACAGGCGTGAAGTCCGTTGGAACATTCGCCACCGGCGAATTTCACGGCACCGGATCTCACGCTGCGCCGATGCCCTGAAGCTTGCGGTGCAGGGTGTGATGATCGAACGGCTTGATGACGTATTCGTCGGCGCCCGCCTCGATGCCCTTGCGGATATCGCCATTGTCCGAATTGGTGGTGCAGAACACCACCTTGGGCTGGCAGGCCGCCTGCATGCCGCGAAGGGCGGTCACGAATTCAAGGCCGCCCATGAGCGGCATGTTCCAGTCCAGCAGGATCAGGTCGGGCATGGCCTGCACACACTTGGCCAGTGCTTCCTCGCCGTTCTCGGCCTCGGTCACGCTGTAGCCCAGCGCCTCCAGGATGCGGCGCGAGACCTTGCGGATCACCCGCGAATCGTCGACAATCAGCCCGCGCCGCACGCCAGGTGCCCGTGGTGCTTCGGTAGCGGCAGGTGCCTCGAGCGCAGGCGCCGATTCAACTGCACGCGGCGCCGACCCCTGGGAGCGCTTGATCAGACCTTCCAGCATGACATTGACTCCCCTGCTCATGCGTTCTCGTTGGCCTGCAGGATCCGGGCGACCTTCTTGGCGGTCTCGATCACTTCCTGCTTGTCCTCGGCCAGTACCGGCGGGTGCGGAAGCGATTCGGGCACGATTTCCGAAGGCGTCATCCGCACGTGAATGAACGGCACCCAGATCTCGCCGAACTCGGCTTTCTGGTACCACAAGTCGACGACATCGTAGGAAACCCAGAATCCATCGGGATCCTGCAGCCGCACGCCCTCGCCGATGCGGGGCACGGCGGCGAACCGGACGGTCTCCTGCGTCTGGCGTGTCTCGTTCTGGACTTCGATCTCGATCAACGAACGGTCTCCTTCGCTTGTCCGACAAGCTAGGGGGAAATCCTTGCTGAAAAGGAAATTTTACCAATCTCTCGCGCCGTCCCGGCCGGACCGCGCCGGTTCGCCGCCCCGGCCCGCGTTTCCGGGCTCGAACGAATGCACTGCCCTATACGCTTGGTTAATTTCTTCCGCCGCATAAGCCCCAAGTATGGTGCCGAGGGGCACGCCAAGGGGAACTGGGGGGGGCAATATGGACGAACTGCTCGAAGACTTCGTCGCCGAAACCCGCGAAATGCTGGAAGCGCTGGGCGGCGAACTGATTTCCTGGGAAGAGAATCCGGGCGACCGCGCGCGCCTCGATTCGATCTTCCGCTTCGTCCACACCGTGAAGGGCAATTGCGGCTTCGTCGACCTGCCCCGCCTCGGCGCGCTGAGCCATGCGGCCGAGGACGCGCTGTCGGATGTGCGCGCCGGTCGGCGCGGCGCCGATGCCGCCCTCGTCAGCGCCGTACTCGCCGTGGTCGACCGCATCGGTGACATGGTGGACGCCATCGAGGCGGGCGAGATCTTCCCCGACGGCGGTGACGAGGCACTGACCGCCGCGCTGCAACCCGCGGTCGCCCCCGTCACCGCGCTCGCGCCGACGGCTCCCGCCACGCAGAACACCCCCCGCACCGCCCAGCCCCAGCGCACGATCCGCATCCCGGTCGAACTGCTCGACAAGGTGATGAGCGGTGTCTCCGACATGGTGCTGGCGCGCAACGAACTCGCCCGCCGCCTGCGCGAAGGCGTGGTCGAACCGCAAGTCCACGAACCGTTCGAGCGCCTCTCCGCGATCATCGCCGAGGTGCGCGACGCGATGACCCGCACCCGCATGCAGCGGATCGAGAGCCTGTTTTCCGGCCTGCCGCGCATGGTCCGCGATCTTGCCGGCGAACTCGGCAAGCTGGCCCATGTCGAGATTGCCGGCCACGAGGTCGAACTCGACCGCGAGATGGTCGAGATCATCCGCGACCCGCTCACCCATATCGTGCGCAATGCCATCGACCACGGCCTCGAAAGCGCCGCCACCCGCCGCGCCATCGGCAAGAGCGAAGTCGGACGGCTTTCGGTCTCCGCCCGCCAGACCGGCAACAAGATCCTGATCGACGTGGTCGACGACGGCCGCGGCATCGACGAGGCCCGCCTTGTCGAAAAGGCCGTCGCCGCCGGTATCGTCAGCCCGGCCGAAGCCGCCCAGCTCTCACGCGCGCAGGCTTACGAACTGATGTTCGAGGCCGGGCTTTCCACCGCCGAAACCGTCACCGCCATTTCCGGGCGCGGCGTCGGCATGGACGTGGTGCGCGCCAACATCGAACGCATCGGCGGCTCCATCGAGATCGATTCGACGCCCGGCACGGGCACCCGCGTCACCATGCGCGTGCCGCTGACGCTGACGATCATTCCCGCCGTCACCGTCGGCATCGGCGGCCAGCGCTTCGCGATCCCGCGCAGTTCGGTGGAAGAGATCGTCCACCTGGCCGAAGGCACGCTGGAGATCGACGAAGTGGGCGGCGCCATGCTGGCCCGCATCCGCGACCGCCGCCTGCCCTGCCTTGCCGCTGCGAAGGTGCTGCGGCTCTCGGACAAGGCTGCCGACGCCTCGCGCCCGGTCATCGTCCTGCGCCATGCCGGCGGCGGCTACTTCGCGCTGATCGTCGACGAAGTGTTCGGCCACGAGGAACTGGTCATCAAGCCCGCCGCGCCCGCGATCATCGCCACCGGCCTCTATGCCGGCACGACACTGACCGACGACGGCCATCCGATCCTGCTGCTCGAAGTGAGCGGTCTTGCCCGCGTCGGCGGGCTGGCCGTCGATGCGCTCGAACGGCGCGCGCGGCTGCCCGATAGCGGCCCTGCCCTGCCCCGCCGCACGATGCAGGTGCTGCTGTTCGACGCGCTCGACGGCACCCGCCGCGCGATGCCGGTGGGCGTGCTCGACCGGCTGGAGGAAGTCGCGCGCAGTGCCGTGACGATCGAGGGCAAACGCACGCTGGTGACCATCCGCGAGACTATCCTGCCCCTCGACGGGCTCGCCTCGCTGGGCGAGGCCGGCGAGACCCTGCGGCTGCTGCGCCTTACCGATGGCCACCGCGAACTGGCCTATGCCGTCACCGAGGCACTGGACATCCGCGATGTCGATGCCGCCGTGATCGCTGCGGGCGGGGCCGAGGACGAAGACCCGATCGTGCTGATCGACGGTGTCGCGACCCGGATCGTCGCCCCCTACCAGCTCTTCGCCCGCCATTCAGGCAGCCCGCCGCGCGCGGTGCAGCCGGTCTGTCGCCTGCCCGCTGGCGATGCCTGGATCCAGAACTTCGTGCGCCCGATGGTCGAGGCCGCGGGTTACCGCGTGATCGCCGACGATGCGCCGGAGGAAGCCGATCTTGCCATCCTTGCCGGTAATGAGGCGGCCTCCCCGGCCCGCGAGGTCATTCGCCTGCGCACCGAGCCGGACGAGACCGACTGCACCGGCAGCGAGGCCAGCATCTACCGCTACGACCAGGCCGCCCTGATGGGCGCGCTGCGCCGCCATGCCGGGAGGGGCTGACCATGAAGGAACTGCTTGTCGTCGTCACTCTCGCCGGTCGCCGCGCGGCGCTGCGTTCGCGTGACGTGCAGTCGGTCATCACGCTGGAACTGCTGACGCCGGTGCCCTGTGCGCCGCCGCACATCGCCGGGCTCTCGGGCCTGCGCAGCCGGGTGCTGACGGTGATCGACGCTCGCCGCGCGCTGGGTCTTGGCGACAGCGCCCGGATCGAGGCCGGCGCGCCCGCTGCGGTGATCGTGCACGAAGGCCAGTCCTACGCGCTGCTCGTGGACGAAGTGGAAGACGTGACCGAGGCCTGGAGCACACCCGAACCGGTGCGCACACGGATGGACGGCCACTGGGCGGCGATGTCGCACGGTCTGGTCGAGACGGCGTTGGGGCCGCTGCTGGTGGCCGACGTCGCCGCGCTGATCGCCGGCGGTCCGGCTGACAATTCCGCCGGCGCAGAGGCCGCTTAAGTTCTTGGTTACGTAAAACACCTAGGGTCTCAAGTCCGGGACAAGGAAACCAGCCATGAAAACCTGCCTCATCGTCGACGACTCGCGGATGATCCGCAAGTTCTCGCGCCAGTCGATGGAGGCGCTCGGCTTTACCGTCAGCGAGGCCTGCGACGGACAGGAAGCCATGGTCCGCTGCGAAAGCCAGATGCCCGACGTGATCCTGCTCGACTGGAACATGCCGGTGATGAGCGGGATCGAGTTCCTGCGCCTGCTGCGCCGGACCGGCCATGCCAACCAGCCCAAGGTGGTGTTCTGCACCACCGAAAGCGACACCGCGCATATCGAGGCCGCCATCGCGGCCGGGGCCGACGAATACGTGATGAAGCCGTTCGACCACGATACGCTGCACATGAAACTGCAACTGGTCGGCGTCGCCTGAGCCCTGCCGCGATGCCCGCCACGTCCCTGCGCAGCCGCGTGGTTCGCCCCAGCCTTCTCCCCCCGGTACGCCTGCTGATCGTCGACGATTCGCTGGTCGCGCGCACCGCCCTCACCCGCATGATCGGCGGCGCCGACGGGCTGGAAGTCGTGGCCGCCGCCAATGGCGCCGAGGCTGCGCTGGAGGTGCTTGCCGCCAACCGCGTCGACGTGATCCTGCTCGATCTCGACATGCCCGGCATCGGCGGCCTCGAAGCCCTGCCCCGGATCATCGCGCGTGCCCGCGGCGCGCGTATCCTGGTGGTCTCCTCGCTCACCCTCGACGGCGGCGAACATGCCCTGGCCGCGCTCGCGCTTGGCGCGACGGACACCCTGCCCAAGCCCGCCGCGCGCGGCTTCCACGGCGACTACCGCGACATGCTGATCGCCAAGGTCCGCGAATTGGGCCAACCCTCGCCCCGCGCCAGCGAGGCCCCGCGCCCGATCGTGGCAGCGCCGCCGCCCCGCGCCCCTGCCGCCGCCTTCATCCGCAAACCCGCCGAAGTCATCGCCATCGGCGCCTCCACCGGCGGTGTCCATGCGCTCGCCAGCCTGTTCGCGGCCATGCCGCGACAATCCCACGTGCCGGTGCTCATCACCCAGCACCTGCCCCCGGCGATCATCCCCTATTTTGCCCGGCAGATCCGCGCCGCTTCAGGCTGCGAAACGCTGCTCGCCGAAGACGATATGCCGCTGCGCCCCGGCTGCGTGCTGATCGCTCCGGGCGACGCGCATATGGCCTTGCGCCGCGAGGACGACAGGCTGCTTGTCCGCCTCGACCGCACGCCGGCGCCCAGCGGCTGCCTGCCCTCGCTCGACACGATGCTGGCCTCGCTCGCCGAGCACGCGGGCGACCGCACGCTCGGCATCGTGCTGTCCGGCATGGGCCGCGACGGCGTGCTCGGCGCCGCGCGGCTGGTTGCGGCAGGCGGCACCATCCTCGCGCAGGACGAGGCCAGCTCTGCCGTCTGGGGCATGCCGCGCGCCGTCGCCGAGGCCGGTCTCGCCAGCGCCGTGCTGCCGCCCGAACAACTCGCCCAGCGGGTGGTCGCCGCGACGGGAATGCTCCCATGCAAGTGAGCCTCGCCTCCGAACGGCTGCTCGCCGAACTGCTCAAGGCGCGCACCGGACAGGAACTGCCCGACAACCGCCGCTGGCGCATCGGCTCCGCCCTTTCCGCCCTCTGCCGCGAATATGGCATCAAGAGCGTGGACCAGCTGGTCGCCACTTTCTCGCCCTCGCGCCAGACCACGCTTGCGCGCCAGATGGTCGAGGCGCTGCTCAACAACGAGACCTACTTCTTCCGGGACCGCGCCTTCTTCGAAACGCTGGACCAGCGGATCCTGCCCGCCCTCGCACAGGCCCGCGCCGAGACCCGCACGCTGACGATCTGGTCGGTCGGCTGCTCGACCGGGCAGGAGCCGCTGACGCTGGCGATGCTGCTGGCCAGCCAGGAAGCGCGCTGGGCAGGCTGGACGATCTCGATCCTGGGCACCGATGTGTCCGGCTCGGTGATCGAGGTTGCCCGCAAGGGCTGCTACACCCCGTTCCAGGTCCAGCGCGGCCTGGCCATGGGCGAGATGATCGCCTGGTTCGAGGAGACCGCGCAAGGCTGGCGCGTGCGCGAGCGGCTGCGCCGGATGATCCGGTTCGAGGAGCACAACCTGCTCGATCCGCTGCCGCCGCTGCCCGGCGGCCAGATGCAGACCTTCGACATCGTGCTGTGCCGCAATGTCCTGCTCTACTTCGATGCGGAAACGCGCGAGCGCGCCTTTGCCCGCATCGCCTCGGCGCTCGCCCCCGATGGCTGGCTGATGCTGGGCGCGGGCGAGACGACGCATGGCCTGACTGACCGGCTCGCCCCCGAACGCGGCGCGCCGGGCTTCTTCCGCCACGCCAGAGGCCTGCGCCGCACGCGCGCCGCTTAAGTCTTATTTAAGCGTAACTGCCTAGGCATTTGCCCCATGGGTTCGCCAAGGTCCGGCAACATTCGCAAAGGACCGCGGCGCTTCAGGGGAAAAGCTGCAATGAGCGAAGAAGCTCCTGCTTCGAAGCGCGACTGGTTCTGGCGCCGGTCGATCGTCACCAAGATCCGCATCATCATCTGCATCTTCCTGGCCATGTCGGTGGTCATTGCAGGTCTCGCCTGCGCGGCGCTGACCAAGGTGCAGGACGATGCCGCGCTAACCGCGAAGCTGCACGATTCCGCCCTCGCCGCCGCCGATGCCTGGAGCGACCTCGCCCAGGCCATGCAGCAGCTCGACGCCGTCCATGCGGCAGGCGACAACACCCTGCGCACCAATGCCACGAAGGCGCTGGTGAAATCCGCCAACGACAAGCTGGCCCGGGCCCGCGTCGCGCTGGACAATGCCGATCCGGGCATCGACCTGCTGTTCGACCGGCTCACCCCCGCCCTGAACGAATTCAACGGCCAGCTGGCCGCCGCCGGCCCCGCCGCCGATCCGGCGCTGGCGATGAACACGATCTCGGGCCAGGTCGCGCAGATCAAGGACGTGCTCGCCCAGCGCACCCAGGCGGTGGAGCAGAGCCGCGATCACTTCATCGGCTGGACCGAGGCGACGATGTTCGCCTTTGCCCTGCTCGCCGCGCTCAACGGCGTCTTTGCCCTCGTCACCACCCGCCGCAACATCACCGGCCCGCTCGCCGACATGGCCGACGCCATGGTCAAGCTGGCCGAGGGCGACCGCGAGATCGACGTGCCCGGCACCGATCAGGTCAACGAGATCGGCGACATGGCCCGCTCGCTCGAAACCTTCCGGCGCGGCTACTTGCGCCTCGACAAGCTGCGCAAGGAAGCCGCCCTCACCGCCGAGGCCGAGATCGCCCGCCAGGAAGACCTGCGCCGCGAACGCGAGATGGCGCGCGACCAGCGCAAGCGCATCGTGCTCGACCTCGCCGAGAAGTTCGAACAGAGCGTGGGCGAGATCGTCACCGGCGTCGCTTCCGCCTCCAGCCAGTTGCAGACCACCGCCTCGTCGATGGCAAAGTCCGCCGAACACGCCGCCGCCACCACCAGCGAAGTCTCCACCGCGATGGGTGAGGCGTCCGCCGGCGTCACCGCCGCCGCTGCCGCCAGCGACGAGTTCGCCATGTCGATCCACGAGATCAGCCGTCAGGCCGCGACCTCCGCCGAACTGGCGCGGCAGGCCAGCGAGACCACCGCCAATGCCGATGCCACGATAGCCAAGCTGGCCGTCTCGGCCGAACAGGTCGGCCAGATCGTCAAGCTGATCCACTCGATCGCGCAGCGAACCAACCTGCTCGCACTCAATGCCTCGATCGAGGCGGCGCGCGGGGGCGAGGCCGGGCGCGGCTTTGCGGTCGTCGCCGCCGAGGTCAAGGAACTGGCCGCGCAGACCAGCAAGGCCACCGACGAAGTGGCCGCGCAGATCGGCGAGATCCAGGCATCGACCACCGGCAGCGTCGCGGCGCTGCGCGCCATCGCCGAGGACGTCGCGCAGCTTGAGGCGACTTCGGTTTCCATCGCCGCCGCCGTCGACCAGCAATCGGTGGCCGGACAGGATCTGGCCCGCAGCATTGACCTTGCCGCACGCAGCACCGACGATGTCACGGGCCGCGTGGAGGACGTGCGCGAGACCTCGCTGGCGACCGGCGCGGCCGCCTCGCAAGTGCTCACCTCCTCCACCGAACTCCAGCTACAGGCCGCGATCCTGAAGAGTCAGGTCGAACGCTTCCTCGGATCGATCCGCAGCCCGGAAATGCCGCAGGAACGCATCTCGACCTATCCCGTCCAGCACGACTGGGAACGCGAGGTCGAAGCTGCCGAATGACGATAGCGCCGGGCATGGCCAACGGCCTTGCCCGGCGGCCTTTCGGGCGATAGCTCAGAGGCATGGATCGCAAATTTCGCCCCGCTCGCAGGGTTCTCGCTACCGGCACCATTCTCGCCGCGCTTACCGTTCCTTTCGCAGCTCAGGCCGCAACTCCGCAGGAGCTGGCGCACTGGAAGGCCGAGGCCGCGCGCGTCACGATCACCCGCGATGACTGGGGCATCGCCCACGTCCACGGCAAGAGCGACGCCGATGCGGTGTTCGGCGCGATCTATGCCCAGGCGGAAGACGATTTTCCCCGCATCGAGGCCAATTACCTCACCGCGCTCGGCCGCACGGCGGAAGCCGAAGGTGAAAGCGCGATCTGGCAGGACTTGCGCCAGCGCCTCTTCGTCGACCCCGAGGACCTGAAGGCACAGTATCGCCAGAGCCCGCAATGGCTGCGCGCGCTGATGGACAGCTGGGCGGACGGGCTCAACTACTACCTCGCCACCCATGCCGCGGTGAAACCCAGGGTGCTCACCCGGTTCGAGCCGTGGATGGCGCTTTCCTTCACCGAAGGCAGCATCGGCGGCGACATCGAGCAGATCTCGCTGACCCAGCTCCAGGGCTTCTATGAGCATCGCCGCGTGCCCCGCACCGCGCTGGAAACCGGCGCGCTGGTGAAGGAGCCGAGCGGCTCCAACGGCATCGCCATCGCCCCGGCCAACACCGCCAACGGCCATGCGCTGCTGCTGATCAACCCGCACACCAGCTTCTATTTCCGCGCCGAACTGCAGATGACCAGCGATGCCGGGCTCAATGCCTATGGCGCCTCCACCTGGGGCCAGTTCTTCATCTATCAGGGTTTCAACCCGAAGATCGGCTGGATGCACACCTCCTCGACCGTCGACAACATCGACCAGTTCGCCGAGACCATCGAGAGCAAGGACGGCCGCACCGTCTACCGCTACGGCAAGGAACTGCGCCCGGTGGAAACCCGCGAGGTCACGCTCTCCTTCCGCCAGGCGGACGGCACCCTGGCCGCGCGCAGCTTCACCACCTATCGCACCCACCACGGCCCGATCGTGGCGGAGGCAGAGGGCAAGTGGATTGCCGAGGCGCTGATGTGGAAGCCGATCCCGGCGCTTCAGCAAAGCTGGCTGCGCACCAAGACCAGCGACCTTGCCTCCTACATGAAGGTCGCCGAGGCGCAGGCCAATTCCTCCAACGACACCCTGCTGGCCGACGCCAAGGGCGAGATCGCCTACCTGCACCCGCAGTTCGTTCCCCTGCGCGACAATCGCTTCGACTATCGCGAGCCGGTCGACGGCGCCGATCCGGCCACCGACTGGAAGGGCCTGCACGCCGTCAAGACCCTGCCCAACGTGCTCGATCCCAAGGTCGGCTGGGTCCACAACACCAACGACTGGCCCTGGGACGCAGCCGGGCCGGACAGCCCCAAGGCGGCCGATTTTCCCCGCTACATGGATCAGGTCGGTCCCAACTATCGCGGCGTCCACGCCGACGAAGTGCTGACCGGCAAGCACGACTTCACGCCCCAGCGCCTGATCGCCGCCGCCTATGACAGCCACCTGCCCGCCTTCGCGGTGCTGCTGCCGCAGCTTGCCGCCGATTACGACGCCCTTCCCGCCAGCGATCCGCTCAAAGCCGCCCTTGCCGCGCCGATCGCCCTGCTGCGGGCATGGGATTGCCGCTGGAGCGCCCAGTCGAAGGAGACCACGCTGGCGGTGTTCTGGGGCGATACGCTGGGCGGCAAGTTCAACGCCGATGCGAAGAAAGCCCGGCTCAACCTGCCCGACTACATCGCCCGCCGCACCACCCCCGAACAGCGCCTTGCCGCACTGTCCGAAGCGGCGGCGCGGCTGACGCGGGACTTCGGCGGCTGGCAAGTGGCCTGGGGCGAGGTCAATCGCTTCCAGCGCCTCGACGCCGCCATCAAACCCCACTTCGACGATGCGCAGGCGTCGATCCCGGTGCCGTTCACCTCGGCAATCTGGGGCTCGCTCGCCTCGTTCGGGGCCAAGCCCTATCCGGACACGAAGAAGTATTACGGCACCAGCGGCAACAGCTTTGTCGCCGTGGTCGAATTCGGTCCCAAGGTGCGCGCCTGGGCTGTGAGTGCGGGCGGCGAGAGCGGCAATCCGGCCTCGCCCCATTTCCGCGATCAGGCCCAGCGTTATGCAGACGGCGCGCTGCGGCCGGTCTACTTCTATCCCGAGGATCTCAGCGGGCACGTGACCCGGGCCTACCAGCCGGGCGAATGAGCCAATGCAAAAAGGCCCGCGGATCCTTGCGATCCGCGGGCCTTCTCTTTTACCCAAACGCTGGCTCGGCGCCCGTCAGGCCACGTAGGCCAGCCGGGTCGGGCCACGCATCTCGCCGGTATCGAAACGCGCCGCCTGATCGTTGAGCGAGCCCGCCTCGGTCGTCAGGTTGCGGGCGGCGGCGGAGGTCTCCTCCACCATCGCCGCGTTCTGCTGGGTCGAGTGATCCATGGTCGAGACCGCCACGCTGATCTGGCTGATCGCGGTGGACTGCGCCTGGTTGTCCTCGGCCATCTGGCCGAGCAGCTTGTGCACTTCGCCGACACCGCCCGAGATATGCTCGAAGGCACCATCGACGCGCTGCACCGCATCGACCGCAGTGACGATGTCGGTCTGCGTCACGGTAAGCTGGTCACGCGCACGCTTGGCCTCTTCCTCGGCCCGCATGGCGAGCGCCGAGACGAGATCGGCCACCACCGCAAAGCCGCGACCGGCATCGCCGGCGCGGCCCGCCTCGACCGCGGCATTCATGGCGAGAACGCGGGTCTGGAAGGCGATCTTGTCGACCCCCTCGATCACCTGGTCGATACCCTTGGCGCTCTGGCTGACACGGTCCATCGCTGCGACGGCCTCCCCGGCGACGGAACGGCCGCTGGTGACGGTCGAAAGGGCCTCGTCGGCGCGGCTGACGGTCTGCGCGGAAGCCGTGGCCGAGGCCTTGAGGCGCTGGTCGATCTGCACCAGCGCCGCCGAGGTCTCTTCCAGGCTGGCGGCATTGGCTTCGGTACGGCGCGCCAGGTCTTCGGAGGCCTGCGCGATTTCCATCGAGCCCGAACGGATGCCCCCGGCGCTGAGCGCGACGGCACCGATCATCCGGCGCAATTCGCCGAGCGCGGCGTTGAAGTTGGCCTTGAGCGCGGCATAACCGGCCGGGAACGCCGCCGTGATCTCGGCAGTCAGATCGCCCCGCGTCAGCGCGTCGAGCCCGGCGCCGATGGCGGTGGTGACGATCTTCTGCTCTTCGGCAGCGCGGTGGTCGGCCTCGGCGCGGTCGGCGGCAGCCTGGCGGAACACGTCGGCAGCACGCGCCATCGTGCCGATCTCGTCCTGACGGTCGAGTTCGGGGATCGCGCAGTTCTCACCGCCGGCGAGGCGGTCGACCGCATCGCTCAGCCGCGCCATCGGACGGCCGATGATGCCGCCGGCGGCAAAGAACAGGCTGGCAAGCACGGCGGCCACGATGACCAGGCCGCCCAGCACAAGTTGCCAGGCGATCGTGCGCGCCGGAGCGGCCACGGTCGCCTCGGGAACGTCGAGCACCAGCGCCCAGGTGGTGTTGAGGTTGTCGAGATGGATCGGACGGACCACGCGGCGGGTCGGCACGCCGGCAACGTCGAGGTTCGGCAGGACCCGGGTCTCACCCGATGCCAGCGCCGCCTTCACTTCGTCGAGCCCCGCGCCTTCATAGGCCTTGCCCAGCAAGGCGGCATCGGGGTTCGACACCCACATCGCCGAGGACGACAGCAGCATGACCCGGCCCGTGCCGAATGGCTTCAGCGCACCGAGACGCTCCGCGATCGAGCCCAGTTCCATGTCGACACCGGCAACGCCGATCACCTTGTCGCCCGAGCGCACCGGCTGGGTGATCGAGGTCATCAGCACCTGCTTGCCGTCGAGTTCATAAGCATAAGGATCGACGATGGCGCCCTTGCCGCTGTCGAAGGCGGCCTTGAAGTAGGGCTTTTCGTATGCCCCCTCCTCGTTGTTGGGCTGCTGGGTGAGAACGCCGTTGCTCTTCACCCAATAAGGAGTGAAGTTGCCGTTCGGCGACGAGCCGGGACGTCCGCCCTTGCCCGCGTCGGGACCGTCCCACTGATCGGGCACGATCATCACCCAGCTACCCAGAGCGGCCTTGGATTCGAGCAGGTCGGTCTTGAGAACCGCCAGCGCAGTGCCGCGATCGCGCGCGCCGGAAGCGTGCATCTTGCCGAGCGCCGAGGCCTCCGCCCGCGCGGTTGCCTCGAACGTGGCGATATCGGCCTTGACCTGATTGCCCTCGGCATCGGCCTGGGCGATCGCGGCATCGTCGGAAAGCTTGCCGACGGCGGTGCCGGTCTCGAACACGACGGCGGAGAAGCCGAGCACCAGCAGGACAGCGATCGCCAGGCCGGCAACCGTCATCAGCTTGCCCGCTATGTGCAGGCGGTTGAACAGGTCAGTCATCATGAAGCTCCAGCGGAAACGGGATCAGAATGCGGCGCTGAGGGACAGCAGCGCGGCGCCGTCGGCCTGCGCGCCGCGGCTGAGGTCGGTATCGATATAGGACAGGCCGAAAGTCAGCTTGCCGAGCGCGACGTCGGCGCCCAGCTGCCAGTAATAGTAGCCGCCGGACTTGGGGCTGATCGCGCCCTTGCTGCGGCCGCCATGGGCCTTGAGAGTGATCGGCGTGCCGGGAACCGGGACCGCCGTCTCGCCGTAAAGATAGAGATGATCGCCGCCGAGTGCGGCCTGGTCCCAGCTGTAGCCGCTGCCCAGCGTGGCGCGCAGCAGGCCAAAGTCATGAGTCAGCTTGGCGGTGGTCTCGAAGTACTCGATCTTCCCGCTGCCTTCCCCGCCAGGATAGCTGTAGTAGGCCAGCGCAACGTCAAGGCTGGTCCGCTTGGCGACGGAACCGGCCCAGCCGCCGTAGAAGTCGACCTCGGTCGGGCCGTAGCGGTCACCCATGCCGAGCGACGACGACCAGGTACCCAGGTAGGCCCCGCTCTTGTGCGAAAGGTTGATGGTGCCCTGCACGGCGGGATCCTTGCCGGTCAGCGATATGCCGCGAAAGCGGTAGTCACTGATCAGCGTGATACCGCCGGAAACGGTGATGGCCGGTACTTCCTCCTGGGCCTGCGCTTGAGATGGGGCGATTGCGGAAAATAGCATGGCAATCGGGGCGAACCCCGAAAGAACGGCAAGACGCATGAAAGTCCTCTTCCCGGGACGTTGACAGACCTTGCCATTATAGGATGGCTTCCCCCTCCCCGCGCCGAAGGCGGCGGAAACAGCCGCGGCAGCCGCTGCGAATGTGCGCACTACTTGTCCGCGCCGCCGATAGCCCGGGCCGATTTAGCCGCCAGCAAACGCGAAAAGTGCGGCGGACACGAATGTCCGCCGCACCCTTCGGGCCAACCGGGGTTACTGGATGGGCCCGGACAGGGAGCCGAAGCTCCCGTCTCGCGGTCAGGGGAGAACGAAGATCCAGCCGCCCAGCAGGCCGGTCGAAGCCGACGAGCCGCCCGAAGCGCCAGCCGTGTTGCCATTTTGCGAACCGGCAAAGCCCAGCGAGGTCGAGCTGCCCTGCTGACCGGTGGTCGAGGTCTGGTTGCTGGCGCTGCCGGTGTTGTTGCCGTTGATCACGGCAACACCCGAGCCGTTCGAATTGGCACCGGCAGTGGACTGCTGCGTGGTGGTGCCGAACAGCAGCGATCCGCTGCTGCCCACGCTCGATGCGCTGGCACCGCTGGTGGACGAGGAGGTGGCGCCGCCAACGGCGATACCAGCCTGGGCCGCCATGGCCGGGGAAACGAGAGCCATGCTGGCGACGACCGAAACAAGAGCCTTCTTCATCATGATCCTTCTCCATTCTCAGGGGGCGTAAAAAGAATGAGTTTCACAGTCCGCGCCCCACCATGGGACTGTAAAAAGGCGAAAACTTAGTGATTTTTACCGGGCGATCGCCACGTTCAGACGGGGATCGCCGGTGGCGTCCGCAGGCTGGCGCGATGCCGCCTCGGGCGTGGGATAGCCCGCCGGCGTCTGCACGGCGGCTTCCGGCACCGGCCCTGGCATGGCCTGTTCCGAGACGCCGCTGCCCATGAGGCCCAGCGCGGAACAAGCCTGCGCGGTGGACTTGTCGGGCTTGGGACCGGCGCTATCGGAGGTGCAGATCGACCAGATCATCATCGACATCAGCCGCCCTGCCAGTTCCGGCTGCCCCAGGTTGGAGGCATTGGCCGCAGCCATGCCGAACTTTTCGGCGCGGCGCAGCGATTGGCAGGACTTGTCGAAGACCGGACCCGATCCGCCGATGCTGATGCCGATCGGCGCCGCACTGGCACCGCCACTGGCCGTGCCGCCGCAATAGTCGCTGCTGAAGCTGCTCGATGCGGCCAGCGGCACGGCGTTGTTGGTGTAGACCTTCTGGGTGCGATGGTTGGTCGAATTGAACGTGACGGCAACCCCTTGCTGGTTCGTCGACGTCGCCGTCTGCCCCTGGATCTGCCCCTGCGTCTGGGAGTTGTTGGCTTCCTGACCCTGCGTCTGGTTCGAATTCGAGCCCGACGTGGAACCGGAAACGGCGTTCGATCCCGAGGAACTGGTCGAGGTCAGGTTCCCCTGCTCGTTAACCGGCGCATTGATGTTGGTCGGATTGCTCGACGACGTTGCCCCCGACGAAGATCCAGAGTTTGCTGCAGAATTACTTCCGCTTTCCGAAGTCGTCGTCTGAGCCATGACCTGCGGCGATACAGTTGCCGCAAGTACTATCGAGGCTGCAACAATGTGCGAGTGCATGTTCCTTTTCATGACCGTAACCCCTATTCCAAGCCCTCCCGGGCGGTGAAAAGAACTCACTTGATATCCACTGGACGCACTGATCCGCTCCGAAAAATTCGGAAAATCAGAGCCATCAAACGGCACAGAGAGTGTTCAAGGCACCGGGTGTCCGGGTCGCAAGGCACCGCCTACACCCCAACTGACAAGCACGAAACGCGCCCCACAGCATGGTGTATTAAGTGCGAATTTCCCCTGGCACGGAGTGTCCGAGCACATGAATATCCCGAGTGATTACATAACACTCCGAATATTCTATTTTTGGATTTGCCCTGTTTCTTGGCACAGCCCGAAACTGCGAGGCATAAGTTGTTCCCGAAAGCCCCCGATGTCAAATGGGTCAATTTAACAGCACAATACGCACCAATACCTAAGTATCATTCGGGCGCATCTCGATGTTATGAAATAGAAAACCCCCTGCCCCTGGCCAGGACAGTCCATTCACTGCGGTCAATGGTGGACAGTTTCAGGTTACACGTAAACGCCAATCAGCATACAAGGCACCATCGAGGGGAGTCGAAAATCGAGTCGCTTAGTTTTGTGTAGGGAGGGAGCGACATGGAATCCTTGTGGGATGATTGTGAACATCTAACTTCACGCGAAATCGAAGTACTCCAATTGGTTGCACGAGGTTTATCGGCGAAGGAAATCGCCATAGAGCTCGAAATCGCAGCCTGTACGGTTGCCCGGCACGTCGAAAACGTCCGACTGAAGACTCGAACGCGCAACCGCACCCACATGATCGCGCATCTGCTCTGCAAGGGCATGCTGCAAGTGGAACCGGAATACCTCTAGGCGCGCCCTATCTGGCGCCCAAATGACCAACCGATCGAACCAAAGCGCCTCTGGGCCGGCAGATTGTCCGCCCAGAGGCGCTATGGTTCGGGATGGCGGTCAATAGCGAGCCGCGCAGGGACTGCGCAAAAAACACATTGCTGCGCCAGGAAGGATCGGAACAGGGACTTGTTCCACTCCTTCCCTTCGTGCGCATGGTCCAAAAGGCCGCGCCTGCAGCTTCCGCCTTCGGGACTGTTCGGATTTGCCGATCTGACCGTACCGACGTCTGGTCATATTCGGTCAATAAAATGCTTCCCGACAATGATGAAGTCGCGCAACACGTCGGTTCTACTCCGACGTTTCGTCAATGGAAGTCGCACACGGAACAGTATCAGCCGGAGTGCTGAACATGGATTCGCAGCAACGCAGAATCCCGGCGGAGTTCAGCAAACGTTCCTGCGGAAAGGAGAATACGACAGGAAGCGCCCCGCGCTTCCCGCTCACCTCTGCCAAAACTGCTGGAAAAGGTGGTGAGCCCTGCTGGGTTCGAACCAGCGACCTACTGATTAAAAGTCAGTTGCTCTACCGACTGAGCTAAGGGCCCCCGTTGCCGGGCGCGGCCGTGAACGGCTGCGGAAGGGGTCACCTAGGGGTAGGGAGAGCCTTGGTCAAGCGGGCATGAAGCTGGTTTATCGTCAGACCCGTCAATGGATCGCGCCAGGTGCCCGCAATCCTGCGCGCGGGGCCCAGCACGAAGTCGCGCGAACGGAAGGCCGGATGGGGGATAACCAGACTCTGATCGCCCTCACCCGCCGCCCAGGGACCGCCGTTCCACAGCACGATATCGAGATCGAGCACCCGCGAGCCCCAAGCCGCTCCGCGGCGCCGACGACCGAACTTGTGCTCGACCTTCTGTAACTTGTGCAAAACCTCGTCAGGCTCGCGCCTGGTGCGGATCAGCGCCACGCCGTTGGCATAGCGGCGCCGGGACGGGCCGAGCGGCGCGCTGTCGATCACGGGAGAGGCGGTCAGCACCTCATACTTGCCATTATCCAGCGAATCCAGTGCAGCGGCGAGCACCTTGCGCGGGGCGCCATGGCGCGGATGACGCATGTTGGAGCCGAGCGCGATCAGATAGGTGTGTTTCGCCAAGGTACCCGGCTCCCCCGCGTGTTGTTCGGATGTGGCGGCTTAAATGTCCTGCGCGATACGCGTGTAGAGTTGCGGGCGCCGGTCACGGAAAAAGCCCATGCCGGCCCGGTGCCTGGCGGCGCGTGCAAGGTCCAGCGTGGAAACCAGCACGCCCGTTTCGTCCCGTCCGAACTCGGCGACGTAATCGCCCCATTCGTCGGTGATGAAGGAGTGGCCGTAGAAGGTCTGCTCCGTCCCGCATTCCGATTCGATGCCGATGCGGTTGGCGGCGATCACCGGCATGCAGTTCGATACCGAGTGGCCCACCATCGCCCGGCGCCACATGCGGCTGGTGTCCAGCGCGGCGTCATAGGGCTCCGAGCCGATGGCAGTGGGATAGAACAGCAGTTCCGCCCCCATCAGCGCCATGACGCGCGCACATTCCGGGTACCACTGGTCCCAGCACACACCGATGCCGACCTTGGTTCCGAGAACGTCCCACACCTTGAACCCGTCGTTTCCGGGGCGGAAGTAGTACTTCTCCTCGTAGCCGGGACCATCGGGGATGTGGCTCTTGCGATAGGTGCCGATGATCTCGCCATCAGTGCCGATCATCGCCAGCGTATTATAATAGTGGTGGCCGTCGCGCTCGAAGAAGCTGGTGGGGATCACCACCTTCAGCTTCGCCGCCAGCGCCTTCATCGCAATGACCGAGGGATGCTCGGCAGTCGGGCGGGCGATCGCGAAGAGTTCCTCTTCCTCGGTCTTGCAGAAGTAGGGACCGGAGAACAGTTCGGGCGGCAGCACGATCTGCGCGCCCTTGGCGGCGGCTTCCTCCACCAGCGCGGAGACGGCGGCGATGTTCTCGCCCTCGTCGGCGGAATTGAGCGCGAGCTGGAGCGCGGCAACGGTGATCTGGGTCATGCGGTAATCCAAATGAAGACGGGGCGCCCCCTATCAGCCCCGCTTGCGGAACAGAAGCGTCATCCGGTCGCTCTCGCCGATGGAGAGGTACTTGGCGCGGTCCTGGTCCTTCAGCGCCAGCGTGGGCGGCAGCGTCCAGACACCGCCCGGCCAGTCGGCGCTGTCCTTGGGATTGGCGCTGATCTCGGACTGGCCGACGAGGTCGAAGCCCTGCGCCTGCATGAACCTGATGACGTCCGCCTGCTTGAGATAGCCCTTCGATCCATCGGCGTAGGCATCGGGCGCATCGGCCTTGGCGCGGTGCTGTTCGATGCCGATCAGGCCGCCGGGCTTGAGCAGATCGCGCATCGCCGCGAATTCGCTCGCGGCGATGTTCCAGCGCAGCAGGTTGTGCAGCATGCGCGGCACGATGATGACGTCGAAGGTGCCCTTCTCACCCGCCGGGATCGCGCCGGTGGTATAGGCCGCAAAGCGATCCGCCGGCAGGCCGGTGAACTTCGCCACGTCGGCCGGGTATTCAGCAGCGTTCTTGCGAATGTTGGCCTGCGTCTCCGGCTTGAAAGCCGGACTGTCGGGATTGTAGTAGAGCCCCACCAGATGGCCCTGCCGGCCAAGGTAGAGCCCCAGCAGGCGCGAATACCACTCCCCGCCCGGCGCATATTCGCCGACCTTCATGGTGGGGCCGACACGGAAGAAGCTGAGCGTTTCCACCGGATGGCGATACTGGTCGCGGGCGCGGTCTGCCTCTCGCAACGGATTGGCGGCGGCGAGTTCCAGCAGCGCCTCGCAGCCCTTGCAGGCCTGCGCTTCGGTCTTTTCTTCCGTCGCAGTCGCGCAAATCGGTGCGGCGAGCACGCCGAGGAACGTCGAAAGGGCGATCAGGGCGCGGCGCATGGCGAGTCTCCGGTAACGAGGCTGTCGGTGCGGCGAAGGTAGTTGTCTCTCGCACAATAACAAGGCGCCCAATGACAACGCGTTCAAGCATACCTATCTAGCGGCCAAACTTCCCCTCATGAGGATCAAGCTACCAATGGAAACGGCAATCGTTGCAGGCGGGTGCTTCTGGTGCACCGAAGCGGTGTTCCGCGATGTCATCGGCGTGGACTCGGTCGAAAGCGGCTATATCGGCGGCACTGTCGCCAACCCCACCTACAAGCAGGTCTGCGAAGGCACCACCGGCCACGCCGAAGCGATCCGCGTGAACTACGATCCCTCGGTCCTGTCCTACGGCGACCTGCTCGACGTGTTCATGGGCACCCATGACCCGACGCAGCTCAACCGCCAGGGCAACGACGTCGGCACGCAGTACCGCTCCGCGATCTTTCCGCTGGACGATGCCCAGGCCGCCGAGGCCGAAGCGGCCGTTGCCCGTTCGAACGAGGACAACAGCGGCAAGGTCGTCACCACCATCGAAGGCTTTGCAGACGGCAAGCAGAACGAGGCATGGTATCCGGCCGAAGACTACCACCAGGAATACTGGGACGGCGAAGGCCAGCGTAACCCTTATTGCCTCGCGGTGATCCCGCCCAAGCTGATGAAGCTGCGCAAGAGCTTCCAGAACAAGGTCAAGGACTGAACGCCGCCCGGCGCGCAGGTTCCGGTCGTTCTTCCGGCCCTCGATCCGCGCGCAAACATTACCGGTCGCCATGTCTCATTTCGAGACATGGCGAAACCGCCATTTCCCAAAACGCCAAGTATAGATAGTGAATTCTATGAAGTAGTTTTTAACTTGGCGAATCCACCCATGACCCGTGTGCGCACCAAAATCGGCAAGTTCTCGCTGTCCGTCACTGTCGCTGCGCTGGCACTGACGGCCACGCCCGTACTGGCCTCCTCCGACATCGCCGGGATCGACGTTCTGAAGACCTGGAACCTCGTGGTGCTGGGCGATCTCACCTCCTCCTCGGAAGTGGAAGGACGCACGTTTGTCGGCGGCAATCTCGACGGCAATGCCTCGAACTACCAGATCACCGCCCTGCCCGCGTCCAGCACCGACACCCCGGGCCTGACCGTGGTGGGCGATGTCAACGGCGGCTACAAGAACCTCAACAACGGGTCTGGCGCGATCGTCGGCGGCAGCGTCAACAGCGGCCTCAACCTCAACGGCGCGGCGCAGACGGTGCTGGTGGGCGGCACGATCAGCAACACCAACGTCAACAACAACACCGTCACCTCGGGCCTTGCCGCCAGCGACCCGCAATTCGTGCAGGACCTCAACCAGCAGAAGAGCCTGATCACCACCTCGATGGAGAGCCTCAGCCACTCCATGAGCACGGAGACGGCAAACAGCCAGCTCTCGATCAGCGGCAATACCGGCACGTTCAACGCGCAGCCCGACGCGAGCGGCGTCGCCGTGTTCAACATCTCGGCGGCCGACCTCGACAAGATCGGCGAGATCAAGTTCAACCTGAACGGCGCGGATACCGCCATCGTCAATGTCTCGGGCAGCTCGATCAAGCTCGACGACAATTTCCTCGGCGGCACCAACAACCTCGGCGAACATGTCGTCTGGAACTTCTACGAAGCCGACGACCTGTCGCTCACCACGGCATGGGGCGGTTCGGTGCTGGCGCCCGGCGCGGCGGCAACGACCTCGAACTACATCCAGGGTTCGGCCGTGTTCGGCAGCCTCGTCCAGAACGGCGAGATGCACGTAGGCACCTATACCGGAGGCTACACCCCGCCGAGCGGCTCCAATCCGCCCTCGAGCTCGGGCGGCAGCACCGACGTGCCGGAACCGGGCATGATGACTCTCTTCGCGCTCGGCCTCGGTGCACTGCTGTTCTGGCGCCGCCGCAGCCGCACGGCCTGAAGGTCCGCTAGGAAACCACGGTTCGCGCATAAATATTTGCGCCAGCAGCGGCCGCCCGATTGCCTGGACGGCCGCTGTCGGTGCAATATTGGCAGGCCTCTTCCGGAGTCGCTGCCCGTGCGCGCAAGCCACGCTATTCTTTCGCTTATTCTGGCCGGACTGCCGGCATTTGCCGCCGCTGCGCCGCAGCCGCTCGGGCCGCTCCTGCAGGGCCCCGGCGGAGCTATCATCATCACCGGGTGCCCGCCCGGCAGCGATCACGACGAGACCTGCCGCGCCATCGCCGCCAGCGGCCCGGACGGGCCTGTAACCATGGGCAGCGGCTACATGCAGGTCTCGCTGCTGTGGTCGCAAACGGCCAGTTCGGGCGAACCGAACGCCCTTGTCCTGGGTGGCTACGGCGGTTCGGGCGGCAAGGCGGATCTCTACGCCGTGACGTTCGCGCCGCAGCTCGCCTATCGCCGGATCGGCGGGGAACGCTTCGACAGCGTCACCGTCAGCAAGGCCCCCGGCCCCTTGCATCTCAACCTTCCCTTCGACGTGGAGTTCTTCAACGGCGCCCCGCATGCCGGTGCCATCGTCGTGCCGCTGCCGGTGATCTGGACGGGCGACGACTTTGCGGTCGACCTTGCCCGGCTGACGAGCCGGACCTACTCGGCCAGCGAGTTCAACTTCCGCGTCCTTGCCGTCGGCGCGGAACTCGCGGCCTGGCAGGACAAGGCATACCCTGCAAGGCGCCTCTATCCGCCGGAAGCAGGCGGCGGTACGCCCGTCGCTGCCACGGCCCTCGTCGAGATGATGCTGACCGGCCACGCCGATCAGGCCCGTGACCTTCTGGACCGCAGCTGGCCCCGCGACCGGGAGCAGGCCGACAAGCCGGTAGAGGGCAAGACGGCGTTCTGGGCGGCACTGTGCAAGGCCGTCGTGCAGGAACCATCGTGGACGCGCTTCAGGCTCGATCGCCTGCCGCACGCGGACCTGATCGAACGGGCCGCAAAAGCCGCGTGACCAGCGCCTGGAGCAGTTTCCGCGCCACCCGGTGATCAGGCGGCGCGAACAACGCGTAAAAGCAAAATTTTAGAGCATTTTCTCGTCAGGGGACGTCACCTGCCCGGAGTCCATCAGCCAGTCCCGGCGCCAGACACCGTGCTTCTCGCGCCGGACCGCCATCCCGCACGAACTGCAATTGCCGACAAAATGGCCACCGTCCCACGTCACGTGTTTTCGGTCAGGCTCATGGCGGCCGAGCCGGCATTGCACAAACTGGGGTAAAAACCGCACCATCGCGACTGCTTCCTCAAAGAGAGCAGCAGCCCGCGCGGCATTTTATTGCAGCGCGGAACCAGCCATGCTCGCATCACCCTTGAGGCCAAGGATGCCTGAGACTTGCGAGTCGTTGCAATGCAAAACATACGTAGTTTACCGGAGGCACGGCACGCCTGCTCCGGCAGCGGTTAAAGGCATGGGACGGACCGTTTTTCCCGGCCCGCCCACATCCCCAAGCCGATCTTATACCAACCTGTGCTGAGCTTGCCTCATCGCAGGTCGGTAAGCCCGCGCGGCGCCAGAGCGTTCCAAGCTGCTGATCCGTCAGCATCACTGCTGCTTGGTATTACGCGCGGATCCAGCGCGCCACGAAGAAGCCGTCGAGACCGCCCGCATCCGCCAGCATGCCCGGATCGGTGCGCAACCAGCCTTCCGCCGTCGGCACGAGCCCCTCGGGAAGTTCCCCGGTCGTGACCGGCGCCGGGGTCAGCGCAACCCTGGAGGCCTGCTCCTCGCCTTCCTCCGGCTCCATCGAGCAGACCGCGTAGACCAGCGTGCCACCGGGCTTCAGCCAGCCTGCCGCGCGTTCGAGCATGGCTGACTGGATCTCCACCATCTCGCCGATCTGGCGTGCGGCGATGCGGTGCAGCACGTCGGGATGGCGGCGTGCGGTGCCGGTGGCCGTGCACGGCGCGTCGAGCAGGATCGCATCGAACTTCTCTTCCGGCGCCCACTTGAGCGCATCGGCCTGGACGATCTCGGCAGCAAGACCGGTGCGCTTGAGGTTGTCGCCCAGACGTTCGAGGCGGCGTTTCGACAAATCGAGCGCGGTAACCTGCCAACCGGCGGCAGCCAGTTGCAGCGTCTTGCCGCCGGGCGCAGCACAGAGATCGAGCACCTTGCGCCCCTCCCCAGCCCCCAGCAGGCGGGCGGGAAGGCTGGCGGCCAGATCCTGCACCCACCAGGCGCCATCGCGGAAACCCTCAAGATGCTCGACCGCCGTACCGCGCGACAGGCGGACATGGCCGGGCATGAGCGAGATGCCGCCCAGTCGCTCGGCCCACGCGGCCGTTTCCGCCGGATCGCGCAGCGCGAGATCGAGCGGCGGCGGCGCGGCCAGACCGCCAGCGATGTCGACCACACGCTCGCCCCACGCGGCGGACCAGCGCTCGATCGCGGCTTCGGGCAGCGTCGGCACGGCGGGCAGCACGGCTTCACGCCGGGTCACTGCCGAGAACACGCCGTGCGCAAGACGACGCGGGCCGCCCATGAGCAGCGGCAAGCCGGTGGCTATGACCGCGTGGGCCGGGGTTTCCAGACGCAGGACCTGCGCCAGCATGATCTCCAGCACGGCGCGGGCCTTGGCATCGTCGGCCAGCGGCAGGCGGGTGGCGGAATCGATCAGATCGTCAAGGTCGGCCCGCCAGCGCAGCACTTCGCCGGCAATGGCGCGGGCAAGCGCCCGGTCCGCGTCGCCGCTCACGCGGGCAAGCGCCGAACCGGCCGCCTGGTCGAGCGTTTCGCCACGCCGCAGCACGGCATCGATAAGGTTGAGCGCGGCACGGCGCGCCGGAAGGCCGGGAATATCCATCGCCGCCCCCTTATAGACGATTGCGTTTTGACGCCACCCACACCACATGGCTGCCATGACCGAACGCGCCACAAAACGTCCCGAAGGCTTCGCCAAGCCCGCCCACTGGACGAACGAGCCCGCGCCCCAGCCTTCTTCGCAGGACGCGGCGAAGCCGGATGAGGACGCCGATCCCGACGGCATTTCGCCCACCCGCTACGGCGACTGGGTCCGCAACGGGATTGCCGTGGATTTCTGAATAGACGCGCGCGCCGGGATCACCAGTCGCGCGCCATGGACGGCAGGCGCCTGACCAGGAAGTCGATCCATGCCCGTGTCTTGGCCGCAGGCCGGCGGGAACGATGGGTGACGGCATGGACGGCACCGAGGTCGATCAGTTCGGCGCCAAGGTCGAGTTCGACCAAGCGTCCATCGGCAATCGCCCGGTCCACGAAAAAACGCGGTCCGTAGACCAGCCCCATTCCCGCTATCGCCGCCTGCGCCAGGACCTGCCCGTTGTTGGCATGGAACGAGCCGCGCACCGCCACGGCCCGGCTGCCATCGGCACCAAACCCCCAGCGGGTCGTCCCCGCCTCCCCGCTCAGGGTATAACCCAGGCATTCATGCGCGGCGAGATCCTCGATCGATTGCGGCGTGCCGCGCCGCTCGAGATAGGCTGGCGATGCGCAGATGCACAGTCGCACCGGCGCGATCCGGCGGGCGACAAGGTTGCTGTCCGCCAGCTTGCCGATGCGCACTGCCACGTCCCAGCGTTCTTCCAGCAGGTCGACCACGCGGTCATTGAGGCCCAGTTCGATCGTCACCGCCGGATAGAGCGCATGAAACTCGGTGACGAGATCAACCAGATAGGCGCTGCCGAAAGCGGCCGGCCCCGAGACCCGCAGAAGCCCTTCCACCGAGGCGGAACGCGCCATCGTCTCGGCATCGGCTTCCTCCAGTTCGGCAAGCACCCGCTCGGCCCGGTCGAGATAGGCCGCCCCGGCCTCGGTCAGGGCCAGACGGCGCGTGGTGCGGTTCACCAGGGTCACGCCAAGGCGCTGTTCAAGCGCATTCAGGTGCTTGGCCGCCATCGCCGGAGACATCGACAATTCACGCGCAGCGGCGGAAAGGCCGCCCAGCCGGATCGCCCGCACAAATACCTCGATGCCCTTCAGACGGTCCATGCCATGCCCCTATTTGACACCACAGGTATAAATTCATTCAACGAATGGCAGTATTATCACCAATGAGGCAAAGGTCTAGATCGGCATGCGAAAGGAAGCCCCCATGACCTCACCTTCTTCCCCTGCCATTTCCGCCTCGACCGCCCCTTACGGCGCCTTTGTCCTGCGCGTCACCCTTGGCGTCACGTTCCTCGCGCACTTCGCGCTGAAGCTGTTTGTCTTCACTCCTGCCGGAACCGCCGCCTATTTCGGCAGCCTCGGCCTGCCGCCTGCGCTCGCCTATGTGACGATGGCCGCGGAATTCCTGGGCGGCCTGGCGCTCATCACCGGCTTCAAGGCCCGCGCCGT
Organism: Novosphingobium sp. KA1; assembly: GCF_017309955.1. Lineage (NCBI taxonomy): Bacteria > Pseudomonadati > Pseudomonadota > Alphaproteobacteria > Sphingomonadales > Sphingomonadaceae > Novosphingobium > Novosphingobium sp. KA1. The sequence continues at coordinate 280,924 of NZ_CP021247.1, forward strand.
TGCCCTGGCACTGATCCCGCTGCTGGTCGGCACGATCGTCACCGTACACGGCGCCAACGGCTTCTTCTTCAACGCCCCCGGCGGCGGCTGGGAATACCCCGCTTTCTGGGCGATCGCTCTCCTTGTCCAGGCCCTGATCGGCGACGGTGCCTTTGCGCTCTCGCCCACGCTCCGCAAGGCCTGAACCACCGTCCCGCAAAGGATCCCGTCCCATGACCCGCCAACCCAGCTTCTACATTCCCCACGGCGGCGGCCCCTGCTTCTTCATGCCCGATCCGCAGGGCAACTGGACCTCGATGGCCGAGTTCCTGCGCTCGCTGCCCACCCGCCTGCCCGAGCCGCCCAAGGCCATCCTCGTGGTTTCGGGTCACTGGGAAACGCAGGGCTTCGCCTTCACCGGCGCCGAAACCCCCGCGCTGCTGTTCGACTATTACGGCTTCCCGCAGCACACCTACGAGCTGCGCTTCGACGCCCCCGGCGCTCCCGATCTGGCGAGCGAAGCGGCACGGCTGCTGCGCGAGGCAGGCTTCACCGCCGGTCTCGACAGCCAGCGCGGCTACGACCACGGCGTTTTTGTCCCGCTCAAGGTATCGTGGCCCGAGGCCGAGGTGCCGGTCGTCGAGATGTCGCTCGACCGTTCACTCGATCCGGCGCTGCACCTCGCCGCCGGCAAGGCGCTCGCGCCGCTGCGCGATCAGGGCGTGCTGATCGTGGGTTCGGGCATGAGCTTCCACAACATGCGCGGCTACGGCAATCCCGCATCCACCGCGCCCTCGCAGACGTTCGACGCCTGGCTCACCGCCGCCGCGACGAGCGATGCCGAAACCCGCGCCGCAGCGCTCACCGGGTGGGCCGAGGCTCCGGGCGGCCGCTTCTCGCACCCCCGCGAGGAACATCTCTTGCCACTGATGGTGGCCGCCGGGGCATCGGAAGAGGCAGGCGAGAAAGTCTACTCCGATCTCGTGCTAGGCACGGCGATCTCGGCCTTCCAGTTCAACTGAACCCAGGAGCGGGCAGGCTTGAACCTGCCCGCTTCTTTCAGTTCAGCAATTCGCAGCGGTTCCGCCCTCAGCGCTTGGCCGCATGGAGCGGGCCAGTCCCGGTCGCCTCCCCGCCCCGGCTCACTGGAAATCGAACAGCCTCCGTTGCTCCCCTTGAACATCCTAAAATTCGTGAAAACACCCAGAGCGATGACGGGAATTTCAGCCGATACCGAGATGGATCAGGGCAGGATCTCGATCGGCGTGCCATCGCCCACGGACTGCCAGAGCATCTCGATCTGAGCGTTGGATACCGCGATGCAGCCATCGGTCCAATCGCCCGCAGGACGGCGATCCGACCCGTTCGGCTGGCCATGGATCATGATCATCCCGCCCGGCGAACGCCCCTGCCCGGCCGCATAGTCGCGGTCCGCCGTATTGGGGTACGAGATGTGGAGCGAGAGGTGATAGGCACTGTCCGGGTTGCCCCAGTCGATCTGGTAGCGACCTTCGGGTGTGCGCTCATCGCCTTCGAAACGCTTGGGGCCAAGGGGCTGGTCACCCAGCTGGATATGCTCGATCACGCGGACCACGCGGCCGCCGGACCAGAGTTCCATGCGCCGCTCCGACTTGTCGACGCGGATCAGGTCGATCGGCGGAAGCGGTTCGGCCCGCACCGCCGATGCCCCCAGCAAAAGCAAAAGCGGCGCGAGAATGATCCCGCGCCGCTTTTCGACTTGCGCGAAGATGCCGAGGCATCCCCGCAAGGCAGCGCTCAAACGCCGCGCCGGCCGGGTCAGGGTTCGCCGGGTTTCCCACAACGAACCCACGGCATCAGTCCTGGAAAGGATCGCGAACGAGGATGGTATCCTCGCGCTCGGGGCTGGTCGAAACCAGGGCCACCGGGGTCTCGATCAGTTCCTGCACGCGCTGGATGTACTTGATCGCCTGCGCGGGCAGATCGGCCCAGGAACGGGCACCGGCAGTGGTGCCCTGCCAGCCGTCCATTTCCTCGTAGATCGGCTCGACCTTGGCCTGATCGGCGGCGTGGCTGGGGAAGTAGTCCAGCACCTTGCCGTTGAGGCGGTAGCCGGTGCAGATCTTCACCTTCTCGAAGCCGTCGAGAACGTCGAGCTTGGTCAGCGCAATGCCGGTCACGCCGGAGATTGCGCAGGACTGGCGGGTCAGCACCGCATCGAACCAGCCGCAGCGGCGCTTGCGGCCGGTGACGGTGCCGAATTCATGACCACGCTCGCCCAGACGCTGGCCGGTCTCGTCTTCCAGCTCGGTCGGGAACGGGCCCGAACCGACGCGGGTGGTGTAGGCCTTGACGATGCCGAGCACGAAGCCGGTGGCCGAGGGGCCAAGGCCCGAACCCGAAGCCGCCGTGCCCGAAACCGTGTTCGAGCTGGTGACGAAGGGATAAGTGCCGTGGTCGACGTCGAGCAGCACGCCCTGCGCGCCTTCGAACAGGATGCGGGCGCCGGCCTTGCGGACCTTGTTGAGGCGCTTCCACACCGGCTGGGCGAACTGGAGAACGAAAGGCGCGATCTCGCGCAGTTCGTTGATCAGTGCCTCGCGGTCAACCGGCGGCTGGTTGAAACCGGCTCGCAGCGCATCGTGGTGGGCGCAGAGACGGTCAAGCTGCGGCTCCAGCGCATCGAGGTGGGCGAGGTCGCAGACGCGGATGGCGCGGCGGCCGACCTTGTCTTCATAGGCCGGGCCGATGCCGCGGCCGGTGGTGCCGATCTTGCCCGAACCGGCCGCCGTCTCGCGCAGGCCGTCAAGGTCGCGGTGGAGCGGCAGGATCAGCGGGCAGTTGTCGGCAATCGCGAAGTTCTCGGGATTGATCTCGACGCCCTGGCCGCGCAGCTTCTCGACTTCCGACTTGAGGTGCCAGGGATCCAGCACCACGCCGTTGCCGACGATCGACAGCGTGCCGGTGACGATGCCCGAAGGCAGCAGGCTCAGCTTGTAGACCTGGTCGCCGACGACCAGCGTGTGGCCGGCATTGTGGCCACCCTGGAAACGGACAACGGCGTCGGCGCGGCTTGCCAGCCAGTCGACGATCTTGCCCTTGCCCTCATCGCCCCACTGGGCACCGATCACGGTTACGTTGGCCATGGATATACTCCTCCACCCTGCCACGGTGGATCCAATAACGCCCTTCGACAGGACTCGGCGATATGGATTTGTGGTGAGGCAATCGCGCCCCGGCTTTTCGTGGGCGCCCTAAGAGGAAGGCGGGGGCCTAGTCAAGCACTGCGTGGCGCGCGCGTGTACGGTCTTGATGTGGTGTGTTCATGACGGAACATTACAGTGCCGTTTCATCTCGCCGCGATTCAGGACCAACGGAGTTTGCGACCATGATGAAGCTGCCCCTGCCTTGCTTGTCCCTCTGCGCCGTGCTCCTGCTGACCACGGCGGCCACCGCGCCTGCCGGGCCGCAGGAAACCGGCATCAGCTACGGCACCGAGGCCCTGCAGACCCTCGATTTCTGGCCCGCCGCGACCAGCGGACCAGCCCCGCTGGTTCTCTTTGTCCATGGCGGCGGCTGGAAACGCGGCGACAAGGACAATGCCACCGGCCAATATAAAGTGGCGCACTACACCGGCGAGGGTTACGCCTTTGCCAGTCTCAACTATCGTCTCGTGCCGGACGCGACGGTGGAACAGCAGGCACAGGACATTGCCGATGGGCTCGCCGCGCTGCTCAAACGCGCCGATGCGCTGGGTATCGCGCGCGGAAAGGTCGTGCTGATGGGGCACAGCGCCGGCGCGCAACTGGTCGCACTGGTCGGCACCGATCCACAATATCTGCGCAAGGCCGGACTTTCCTATGCCGATGTCGCGGGCGTCATTCCCATCGACGGCGCCGCTTACGACGTGCCTTCGCAGATGACGGACGGTCCGCGCATCATGCAGCGCACCTACGCACAGGCCTTCGGCACCGAGCCTGCCCGCCAGCGCGCCCTCTCCCCCACCGATCAGGCGGCCGCCCCCAATGCGCCGGCCTTCCTGCTGCTCCATGTGCAGCGACCGGACGGCGTGCGCCAGGCAGAGGCCCTGGAAGCGGCGCTGCGCAAGGGCGGCACCCGGGTGGAGCGCAAGGGCTTTTCCGGCGAAGGGCTGCGCGGGCACATGGAGATCAACCGGGAACTGGGCAATCCGGCCTATCCGGCAACCGCCCCGGTCGATGCCTGGCTGAAGCAGGTGTTCGGGAAGGGTTGATCCCTTCCCGCCCCGATCACACCGCGACCGCCTCGCCGCCTTGCAGGATGTGCGAGCAGCCGAGCGCAATCGCATCGTCGCTTTCGGACAGCGCCGCCACCGTCACCCAGCCCACCGCACGCTGACGCGCGGCCAGCGCCGCATCGTGGCCCAGCGGCAGGAACAGGCGCTGCGGCGCTTCGGCCTTGGCGGCCAGCAGGTCCACCAGCAGGTCGGGATAGAGCGAGAAGCCGGTTGCCGATTCGGGATGGTGGCCGGTCTGGCCGAGAATGCGGTAGGTGCCGCCGCGGCCAAGGCTTCCGGCAATGCCCTCGGCATAGATCGTGAAGCCGAACCACGACTGGTACTCGAAACCATGACGTTCCGAAGGATCCAGCGTCAGGCGCGCCTTGCCGCCGACACGCGCGGCAATCTCGCGAAGACCGGCGATGCGGCCTGCCAGCGCGCCGCTGGCGTCGAACGCGGCAAGGCGCTCGATCGCGCTCTCGAACGGGCCGACGGCATAGAGCAGCGGCAGGTAGCCCTCGCCGCCCACATCGACCAGACCGCCCGCGTCCTTGGCGTCGAGCATCTGGCGCACCGCCTCGATCCGGCCAGCAGGCAGCGGCAGCGCTTCGGCCGAAAGCGTATCGACCAGATCGGGCAGCGTGAAATCGACCGAAATGCCGGTGGCCCCGGCAGCAGTGAGCGTCTCGATGGCGAGTTCGACGATCTCGGCAGCGGCGGCCACCGAATCGGTGCCGATCAGTTCGGCGCCAAGCTGCAGCCGCTCGCGGCGCGGGTCGAGGCCGTCCCCCTTGATGGTGCAGACCTGTCCCGAATAGGACAGACGCAGCGGACGCGGCACTTCGGCAAGGCCGGTGGCGGCGATGCGCGCGACTTGCGCGGTCATGTCCGAGCGTAGCGCCAGCATCCGCAAGGAAACCGGATCGACGAAACGGAACATGCGGCGCACCTGCACGCCCGCCATGCGGTGCGCGAGCGCCTTCTCGAATTCGATCAGCGGCGTCTCGACGCGCTCGTAGCCATGGCTGGCCAGCACGTCATGCGCGGCGCGGCGCACGGTTTGCGAGGCCCAGGCCTGCTGCTGAAGACGGTCGCCCAGTCCTTCGGGCAAGAGATCGCGGTCGTTATCCTGCATAGCGAGGGCGCCCTTAACCCGCCCGGCATCGAATGTCGAATGCGCTTAGAGTTCGATTGAAAAATGCCCGAGGGCATTTTTAGAGCGGCACCGGCCCACTCCCGTCCCGAAGAACACAAAAAGGTCCGGGGGACCTTTTTGCTGAGGGGGCCGACCACCCATCAGGATACACTCGTGGGAGGTCGGGTGGGGGAGTGGGCCGGTGCCGCAAAATCCGCCTGCGGCGGATTTTCAACCAAATATCAACCTGCACACGCCCACGCGAACAGATCGCAATCTGCCGCATAAAAATCACGCACGAATGCTTCCTGCCGCTCGCTCAGTCCGCAAGCCCGCCGCTTCGAGGTGTTCAGACGCGGAATGCCACCGAGGCGCTCCAGCCCCGGCATGTCGGCAATCTCGTCCAGCCGATCGTAGGGCACCAGCCGATCCACCGCCAGCGCGCCGTCCGGGCCTTGCAGATACCATGCCTGTGGGCGGAAAATGTGGTCGAGATGAAACGGCGAACGTGCCCGCTGCAGATGGGCGATCGCGCAATCGACATCGCGAAATGCCTCGTAGCGCCCCCGGAACGGCTCCGAGACGATGCGGTCGCGCGTGCCGCCGGTGCGGGCATAAGCAAAGGCCGAAAGGAAGCGCTCCACCGGATCGCGGACGACCGCGAAGCTCGGCAGGTCCAGCATGCCCGGCGCCACTTTGGCGTAGTAGCGCGCCGTCGCATGCTTGACCTGCGTGCCGTAGAGCATGTGCGACACCGATGTGCCCGCATTCTTGGGCACGTGAACGAACAGCACCCCGCGCTCGCGAATGCGCGAGAGCCGCTCCCGCCGCTTGGCATCGAGGCGCGGCGCGATGCCCCACCGGCACAGCCGCTCCGGCACATCGCTCACCAGCCGCACGCCGAACGCGTGGGCCACCAGCTTGTTCACTCCGGTCGTTCCGGTACTGCTTTGACGGACTTGTGGCATGGCTGTGACCATGCCGACCATATGTAGTGGGCAAATTGCGGCATGTTGCAGCTATGCGTCAGGCCGCACGGGAGGCACGGCAATCCCTCGAAAACGGAAAAGGGGCCGGCATCCGAAGACACCGGCCCCTTCCGTTGGGAGCTATAATCCGCCCGGTCAGATGAACTTGAGCGCCTTGACCGTCTTCACGCCCGGAAGCGCGGTGGCCGCCTTGAGGACGTCCTCCGGCACGGCGCTGTCGACCGAAAGCAGCAGCACGGCCTCGCCGCCGGCATCGCGGCGACCGAGGTTGAAGGTGCCGATGTTGATCGCGTTTTCGCCCAGCAGGGTGCCGATGCGGCCGATGAAGCCCGGCGCGTCCTCGTTGACGATGTACATCATGTCACCGGCGAGTTCCGCCTCGACCTTGATGCCGAACAGTTCGACCAGACGCGGTTCGCCGTTGTTGAACAGCGTGCCGGCCACCGAGCGCTCGCCCGCTTCGGTCTTCACCGAAACGCGGACCAGCGTGTGGTAATCGCCCTCGCGCTCGGTCTTCACTTCGCGCACTTCAAGGCCGCGCTCCTTGGCGAGGAACGGCGCGTTGACCATGTTCACGGTGTCCGACTGGACGCGCATGAAACCGGCCAGCACGGCGGCGGTGATCGGCTTCTGGTTCAGTTCGGCAGCCGCGCCCTCGACGTGGATCGAGATGCGGGGAACCGAATCGCGGGTCAGCTGGCCGACCATCGAACCCAGCATTTCAGCCAGCTTCATGTAGGGCTTCAGCTTCGGCGCTTCCTCGGCCGAGAGCGAGGGCATGTTGAGCGCGTTGGTGACGCCGCCGTTGACCAGGAAGTCGGCCAGCTGCTCGGCAACCTGAAGCGCCACGTTGACCTGCGCTTCGGTGGTCGATGCGCCCAGGTGCGGGGTGCAGATGAAGTTCGGCGTGCCGAACAGCGGCGAGTCCTTGGCGGGCTCGGTCTGGAACACGTCGAGCGCGGCACCGGCGACGTGGCCGTTGTCGAGCATGGTCTTCAGCGCGGCTTCGTCGATCAACCCGCCGCGGGCGCAGTTGACGATGCGCACGCCCTTCTTGGTCTTGGCCAGGTTCTCGGCCGAGAGGATGTTGCGGGTCTGGTCGGTCAGCGGCGTGTGCAGCGTGATGAAGTCCGCCTTTTCGAGCAGGGTGTCAAGATCGGCCTTCTCCACGCCCATTTCCACGGCGCGTTCCGGGGTGAGGAACGGGTCGAACGCAACGACCTTCATCTTCAGGCCGAGCGCGCGGCTGGCGACGATCGAGCCGATGTTGCCCGCGCCGATCAGGCCCAGCGTCTTGCCGGTGACTTCAACGCCCATGAAGCCGTTCTTCGGCCACAGGCCCTGCTGGGTCTGGGCGTTGGCTTCGGGGATCTGACGCGCGAGGGCGAAGATCATGGCGATGGCGTGTTCGGCGGTGGTGATCGAGTTGCCGAACGGCGTGTTCATCACCACGACGCCCTGGGCCGAAGCGGCCGGGATGTCGACGTTGTCGACGCCGATACCGGCGCGGCCGATCACTTTCAGGTTCTTCGCGGCGGCGAGCACTTCCTTGGTGACCTTGGTCGACGAACGGATCGCGAGGCCGTCATAATCGCCGATGCGGGCGATCAGCTGCTCGGGCGTTTCGCCGGTGATGACGTCTACGTCGCAGCCACGAATCTCGAAGATACGGGCGGCATTGGGGTCCATCTTGTCCGAAATGAGGACGCGGGGCTTGGTCATGATCTTGTTCCCTTATCGTCATCCCCGCGGATTGTGCGGGGGGCCGCTCGTCGAACGCAGCTCTGGCGCCGGGCGGAAGGAAGGAAAGCGGGGCCCCCGCCTATGCGGGGGCGACGCCATTTATGGTATTTCGGTCTGGTTCAGCCAGCCTTGACGGTGGCGTAGGCCCAGTCGAGCCACGGTCCCAGCGCCTCGATATCGGCGGTGTCGACAGTCGCGCCGCACCAGATGCGCAGGCCCGCAGGGGCATCGCGGTATCCGGCGACGTCGTAGGCCGCGCCTTCCTTTTCGAGCAGGGCCGCGAACTTCTTGATGAAGTCGGCATCGGCGCCCTCGACCGAGAGGCAGACCGAGGTCTTCGAACGGGTGCCGCTGTCGATTGCCAGATGGCTCAGCCAGTCACGCTCGGCGACGATCTTGTCCAGCGCGTGGGCATTGGCGTTCGAACGGGCCTTGAGCCCTTCGAGACCGCCGAGGCCCTTGGCCCATTCCAGAGCGAAGATCGCATCCTCGACGGCGAGCATCGAGGGGGTGTTGATGGTTTCGCCCTTGAACACGCCCTCTGCCAGCTTGCCCTTCGAGACAAGGCGGAACACCTTGGGAAGCGGCCATGCCGGGGTGTAGTTTTCCAGACGTTCGACCGCGCGGGGGCCCAGGATCAGCACGCCGTGGCCGCCCTCGCCGCCCAGAACCTTCTGCCAGGAGAAGGTGGCAACGTCGATCTTGGTCCAGTCGATGTCGTAAGCGAAGACCGCCGAAGTGGCGTCGGCGAAGGACAGGCCTTCACGGTCTGCCGGAATCCAGTTGGCGTCCGGAACGCGCACGCCCGAAGTGGTGCCGTTCCAGGTGAAGAGCACGTCGTCGGACCAGTCGATCTTGTCGAGATCGGGCAGCTGGCCGTAGTCGGCGCGGAACACGGTGGGTTCCAGCTTGAGCTGCTTGACGGCGTCGGTAACCCAGCCCTCACCGAAGCTTTCCCAGGCCAGCGCGGTCACGCCGCGGGCGCCGAGCATGGTCCACATGGCCATCTCGAAGGCGCCGGTGTCCGAACCGGGGACGATACCGATGCGATGGGTGTCGGGCAGCTGCAGAACTTCGCGCATCAGATCGATGCAATACGCAAGGCGCGTCTTGCCGATCTTGGCGCGGTGCGAGCGGCCGAGAGCTTCGGTGTTCAGCTTTTCGGGGGCATATCCGGGCGGCTTGGCGCAAGGACCGGACGAGAAGTGCGGACGCGCAGGCTTGCGCGCGGGGACGCTAATAATATCAGTCATTTCTGACTCTCCTTACAGAGAGCACGCGCGGCGTTGGGACCGCGTGGCCCGGAGCCGCGTCTAAAGACCCCCTGAAATTTGTCAAACGATTCTCCGCAGCGCTGCGACAGATCGTTGCGCCGCGCGGCCATAGCGTGGCGATTTTACACGAAAATCCGCCGGTTCCGCGCATCGCCTATAAGAGCAATAGCCGGTGGATAACTCGGACCGCCGGATTTCGAAGCCACCTACCGCAAGGCTAATCTGACGTTCACCAAAGGATCGGATGTTAGGCGGGACCATGAAAGCCCTCCCCAAACTGATACTTACGCTGCCACTGCTTGCCGCGATCGCCGGGTGCATCGGCGAGCCGGACAAACCGCAGCGCCGCCCTACGCAGGCCGCGCGGCCCGCCATAACCGTGCCCTCGCCCCAAGCACGCCAATGCATGGCGACACTCGGCAGCCAGCACGCGGTGTTCTCGCCCGTGGCGGATCGCTATTATGGCAGCGGCTGCTCGACGGTCGGCACGGTGAAGCTTTCCGCGCTCAATACCGATTCGTCGACCGTCAGCGTCACCAATCTTGGCCCGGTGACCTGCACGACGGCAACGCCCTTTGCGGCCTGGGCGCGCTTCGGCGTGGACCGCGCGGCGCAGCAGATCCTCGGCAGCCGGATCATCAGCATCGAGACCTACGGCAGCTACAATTGCCGCAACGTCGCCGGAACCGCCCGGCGCTCGGGCCATGCAACCGCCAACGCCATCGACGTATCCGGCTTCGTGCTGGCGGATGGCCGCCGCGTCTCGGTACTGGATGACTGGAACGGCGGCTCCCCCGCCGAACGCCGCTTCCTGCGCGTGGTCCACGAAAGCGCCTGCAAGCGCTTCGGCACGACACTGGGGCCGGACTACAACGCCGCCCATGCCAACCACTTCCATCTGGAAGCGGACGGCAAGAGCTTCTGCCGGTGACGGTGCGGGCGGACCTGCATGGGCCCGCCCGTCTCTCCCAAACTCGGTTACTCGGCGGGTTCTTCAATTTTCAGCACGCCGCGCCGGATCTGGTCGCGTTCCATGCTTTCGAACAGCGCCTTGAAGTTGCCGTTGCCGAAGCCATCGTCGCCCTTGCGCTGGATGAATTCGAAGAACACCGGCCCCACGCGCGCTTCGGCGAAGATCTGCAGCAGCAGGCGCGGCTGACCACCCTCGGTCGTGCCGTCGAGCAGGATGCCGCGCATCTTCAGTTCTTCGGCCGGCTCGCCGTGGCCGGGCAGACGCTCTTCCAGCATCTCGTAGTAGGTTTCCGGCGGCGCGGTCATGAACGGCACCCCGAGCGCCTTGAGCTTGTCCCAGGCGGCGACGAGATCGTTGCAGATCAGCGCGATATGCTGGATGCCCTCACCGTTGAAGGCGCGCAGGAATTCGTCGATCTGGCCCTTGCCGCCTTCCGCTTCCTCGTTGAGCGGGATGCGGATCTTGCCGTCCGGCGCGGTCAGCGCCCTGGAGGTGAGGCCGGTATATTCGCCCTTGATGTCGAAGAAGCGGATCTCGCGGAAGTTGAACAGCTTCTCGTAATAGTCCGCCCAATAGGCCATGCGGCCGCCGTAGACGTTGTGGGTCAGGTGATCGATCAGATCGAAGCCCGCGCCCACCGGGTGACGGTCCACGCCCGGCAGGTAGTCGAAGTCGATGTCGTAGATCGACAGGGCACCGTCGCCGTTCCGCTCATAGCGGTCGATCAGGTAGATGATCGAATTGCCGATGCCGCGAATGCCGGGAAGGTGCAGTTCCATCGGCCCGGTCGCCACTTGCACCGGCTCGGCCGAACGGGCGAGCAATTCGGCATAGGCCGCGCGCGCGTCCCTCACCCGGAAACCCATGCCGCAGGCCGAGGGGCCATGCTCGCGGCTGAAGAACCACGCGGGGCTGTGCGGCTCGTAATTGGTGATGAAGTTGATCCCGCCCTGACGCCACAGTTCCACGTCCTTGGAGCGGTGACGGGCGATCTTCGTGAAGCCCATCGCTTCGAACACGGGCTCCAGCACGCCCTTTTCGGGGGCGGAGAACTCGACGAATTCAAAGCCATCGAGGCCGATGGGGTTGTCGAAGAGGTCGGAAGTCGGCTCGGTCATGGGGTCGTTTCTCCGAAGGGGGCTTCACCGGACAGCAGCGCTCCGGCGGGGATCGGCGCCTCGGCGCGCCAGTTTTCGTAGACCGGGCCGAAATCGAGCCCGACAAGGCCCTCGATCAGCTGCGGCAGGCTTTCGAGGACAAAATAGGTCTTCTGGAAGGCATCGATCATGTAGCCGGTGCGCATCACCCGCTCGGCATCGAAAGGCAGGCGCAGCACGTCGCGATCTTCCAGGGAATAGCGGGTTTCGCCCGAGGACGAGATGATCCCCGCGCCAAACACACGCAAACCGCCATCCTCGCGCACGAGGCCGAATTCGATCGTGTACCAGTAGATCCGCGCCAGCATCGGCAGCGCGTCCATTGCCATCGCCCGTTCTCCGGCCTTGCCGTAAAGCTCGAGGAAATCGGCGATCGTGGGATCGAGCAACATCGGCACATGGCCGAAGAAGTCGTGAAACACGTCCGGCTCGACCAGATAGTCCAGTTCGTGTTCCTCGCGCAGCCAGCGCGTCACCGGAAAGCGGCGATGCGCAAGGTGATCGAAAAACACCGCGTCGGGAATGAACCCGGGCACCCCCACCAGCGTCCAGCCCGTCGCCGCTTCGAGGATCGCATTGGCATCCTCGAAGCGGGGAATGCCCTCGGCGCAGTCGAGCCGCTTCAAGCCCTCACGGAAAGCCGCGCAGGCGTGAGTCTCGACCAGTGCCGATTGCCGCGCATAGAGGCGGCGCCAGCGATCGTGCATCTCAGGGGTATAGGCATGCCAGTGCTGGCCGACGGTATAGTCGTCGCCCGCGCCTTCATACTCTCCCCGAAGGCCGCTCGTGGTTGTCTGGGTGGACGGCGTCTTCATGTGGACGAAGGATAGCACGACCGGCACGTCAGTTCCGTGCGATTGCACCCGTCATTTGCCGTGCTATTGGTGACTTCCACTAAGAATTGAAAAACGGACAGGGGATTCATGCAGATCGACGCATTCGACCGCAAGATCATCGCGGCCTTGCAGGAAGACGCGCGCATGCCGGTAGCGCAAGTCGCCGAACGCACCGCGCTTTCCGCCACCCCGGTCAGCCGCCGCATCAAGCGGCTGGAGGACGAGGGCGTCATCCGCGGCTATGTGCCGGTGCTCGACCCGCGCAAGCTGGGTTTCGAACTGGAAGCCTATGTGCTGATCAACCTCAACGCCCATGTCGACGAGATCATCCAGCGCTTCGAACAGGCGATCCGCGAGCATCCTTACGTCATCGCCTGTAATGCGGTGACGGGCGACATGGACTATCTGGTCCACGTGGTCGCGCGGAACGTCGATCACCTTTCGCAGATCACCCTCAAGACCTTGCTGCGCATTCCCGGCGTGCGCGACGTGAAGTCGATCATCGTGCTGGAAGCGGTGAAGGAAGCGCACGGACTGCCACTGGAATGACCGCAAGGCCCCGGATCGCCTGATGCCAGGCCGCAGTGAGGCAAGCTCAACGCAGCTTGGTCTGAGACCCTCAACAAGAAAGGGGGCCCGCAGGCCCCCTCCCCATCATCTTGCGACGCCGATCAGCGGCCGAGCAGGTTACGCGCCTGGCTGGCGATCTGCGCGAGCATCGCCGGCGTCAGCGGCACCGTCTTCTCCGCGCGCTGCACCATGGAGCGGAAAGTACGTATCGCGGCCGTGTGCGCACGGGCCCACTCCTCGGCCGCGGCAGCCGGATCGGCCTTGCCCGCCTCGGTGCGCGAAAGCGCCTTGAGGAAGTCGAGCCGCATCTGCTGGAAGTCCCGCGCGAGCCCGGCAACGAGCAGACGCTCCCAGGGATCGGACGGGTTCATCGTCGCCGCATTGGCCTGCGCCCAGTCGAGGCCAAGCCCCGCGCCGATACGCGAGAACGCGCCGACAAGGCGGCGGGCATCGAGCCCGGTCTCCGCCGCGAGATCGGCAATGCCGACCGCGCCGTCGAGATCGTAGAGGTTGGCCACCAGCGCCGCTTCCGCTTCCGGCGCGCCCAGTTCGAGCAGGCCCTGACGCAGCTTCTGCGAGTGCTGCGCGACGCGCTCACCCAGCAGTTCCTCGGTATCGACCGAAAGCGCCGCGACCTGACCGCCGATGCGGGCGATCACTTCCGACGGCGTGCTGCGACCGGCACCGGCACGCAGCAGGTCGGCCATGTGGCTGCGCACCGCACCCGCCGCCTTGCTGAACAGCGCAAGGCGAGCCTCCTCGCTCATCGGCGCGGTTTCGAGCCGGCCCCAGAGCGCGTCGAGATCGAACAGTTGCACCGCCAGCGCGAAGGCCGCTGCGACATGGGCCAGTTCGGCACCTTCCTCTTCGGCCAGTTCGAAGGGATGGACGATGCCAAGGCGGTTGACGATGCGGTTGGCAAGCTTGGTCGCGACGATCTGCGGGGCCAGACGGTGGCCTTCGATGAATGCGGCGAAACGCTCCTGCATGGGCTGCGGGAACGAAGCCAGCAGCAGCGCCTGCAGGCTGGCATCGCTGGCAAGCGCGCTCTTCTCGATGGCGTCCTGCAGCACCAGCTTGCCGCTGGAGAGCAGCACCGCCAGTTCGGGACGGGTCAGCCCGCGACCGTCCTGCACGCGGCGGGCCAGCGCCTCGTTGTCGGCAAGGCCCTCGGTCTTGCGGTCGAGATTGCCGCCTTCCTCCAGCGTCTCGATCAGGCGCACTTGCGCCGGGATCGCCGCCGCACCGCCACGCTCCGCGATCGAGAGCGCCAGGGCCTGCAGCCGGTTGTCCTCGAGCACGAGGTGGGCAACCTCGTCGGTCATGTCGCGCAGCAGTTCGACACGCTGCTCTTCGCTGAGGACGCCCGCGCGCTTGGCCGCTGCCAACGCGATCTTGATGTTGACCTCGTTGTCCGAGCAATCGACGCCAGCCGAATTGTCGATGAAATCGGCATTGATGCGGCCGCCGCGCCCCGCAAACTCGATGCGCGCGGCCTGGGTAACACCAAGGTTGGCACCCTCGCCGATGACCTTTGCGCCCACTTCGTTGGCGCTGACACGCAGCGCGTCGTTGGCGGGATCGCCGACATCGGCGTTGTTCTCGCTCGACGCCTTCACATAAGTACCGATGCCGCCGAACCACAGCAGGTCGACCTTGGCCCAGAGGATCGCCGAGATCAGCGAGTCCGGGTCCATTTCCTCAAGGCCAATACCCAGCGCCTCCCGCACTTCGGCGCTCAACGGGATCGACTTGGACTTGCGCGAGAACACCCCGCCGCCCGTGGAGATCAGCGACTTGTCATAGTCGTCCCAGCTCGAATGCGGCAGGTCGAACAGGCGCTTGCGCTCGTCCCAGCTGGCCGCCGGATCGGGATTGGGGTCGAGGAAGATATGGCGGTGATCGAAGGCAGCGACGATCTTGAGCGCTTTCGAGAGCAGCATGCCGTTGCCGAACACGTCGCCCGACATGTCGCCGCAACCGACCACACGAACCGGATCGACCTGCACGTCCACGCCCTGTTCCAGGAAGTGGCGCTGAACCGAGAGCCAGGCACCCTTGGCCGTGATGCCCATGGCCTTGTGGTCGTAGCCGTTGGAGCCGCCGCTGGCGAAGGCATCGTCCAGCCAGAAGTCGCGCGATTCGGCGATGCCGTTGGCAACGTCGGAGAACTTGGCCGTGCCCTTGTCGGCTGCGACCACGAAGTACGGATCCTCGCCGTCGAGGATCGTCACGCCGTCAGGATGGACAACCGTGTCGGCCACGATGTTGTCGGTGATCGACAGCAGCGTGCCAATGAAGATCTCGTAGCTGGCCTGCCCTTCGGCGGCCCAGCCGGCACGATCAAGCGCGGGGTCGGGAAGCTGCTTGGGATAGAAACCGCCCTTCGCGCCGGTCGGCACGATCACCGCGTTCTTCACGCGCTGCGCCTTCATCAGGCCAAGGATTTCGGTGCGATAGTCGTCGCGACGGTCAGACCAGCGAAGGCCGCCACGCGCGACCGGACCAGCGCGCAGGTGAATGCCTTCCACGCGGCGCGAATAGACAAAGATCTCGCGCCAGGGCAGCGGCTTGGGCAGCCCCGGAACCAGCGCGGAATCGAATTTGAAGGCAAGCGCCAGCTGCCCTGCCTCGGCAAAGGCATTGGTGCGCAGCATTGCCCCGACCAGATCGCGATAGGCACGCAGCAGACGGTCGTCGTTGATCGCGCTGACCCCGGCGAGGCCGGTGCGGATCGCCTCCTGCGCAGCGGCGCGGGCCTTGCCGCGATCGCCGGTGTAGGCCGGATCATGGATCGCGCGGAACAGGTCAATGAGGCCGAGCGTCACCGTCGGCGCGCCCTGAAGCGCGTCGACCGCGGTGGCGATGCCGAAGTTCATGCCGGCCTGGCGCAGATAACGATACCAGGCGCGCAGCCAGTTCGCCTCGCGCTTGGACAGGCCAAGGCCGGGAACCAGGCGGTTGAACGGATCGTCCTCGCTGCGGCCATTGAGCACACCGACCAGCGCATTCTCGATCATCGGCGCCAGCTTGAGCACGTCACCCGCATCGCGGCCGGCGGGCAGCGCCAGCGTGAAGTCGTGGATCGTGCCGATGCGGCCCTTTTCGAGCGGGGTCGGCATTTCCGCGATCACGCGGAAGCCGAAATTCTCCAGCGCGGGCACCGCGTCGGACAGCGGCAGGCTGCCCTCGGCCTGGTAGATCTTGAGGCGCAAGTGCCCGGCCTCGTCGCCGTCGTTGCCATAGAGGCGCACATCACGCAGCGCCTGCGTGCGGTCGTTCCCGCCCGCTTCCTCGACCACCAGCTTGCGCATGTGGGCGATGTCGACAGCGGCCTCGGCGGGGCCGTAATCACTGCGGTAGACCATCGGAAAGGCATCGGCATAACGCGAGGCGATCGCGGCCGCGCGGGCCGGTTCGAACGACTGCGCGAGCGCCGCTTCCACCGCCTCGCCCCAGCCGCGCAGCATGACCTGCAGACGGTGGTCGAGCGCGGCCTCGTCGAGCGAACCTGCGCCTTCACGGATGTCGAGCGTGTAGCGCAGCATGGCCAGGTTGCCCGCCTCGACGCTGAGCGCCCAGTCCAGCGTGACGCCTTGCGCGGCTTCCTCGATCATCGCCTGGATACGCTTGCGCATCTGCGTGGAAAGGGTGTCGCGGGTGATCCACACAAAAGCGAACAGGTGGCGCGAAAGCGGCGAGGTGGTGACGATCAAGCGCGGACGCGGACGGTCGACCAGGCCGGTCATCGTCGTCGCGAGGCGCTCTACATCGTCGTCCGGGAAGCCCAGCACGAGGTCGTGCGGCAGGCTGGTCAGGGCATGGGCCAGTGCCTTGCCGGTGTGGCCATTGGGGTCAAAGCCAAGCTTGCCAGCCAGCCCCGCCATCGCCGTGCGCAGGCGGGGAACCCGGTCGGGCGTGGCGGCCAGCGCGGCGCTCGTCCAGATACCGGCATGGACCGACAGCGCGGTGACCTTGCCATCCTCGACCAGCGGCACGAGGAACAGGTCGAGCGGCACGCGGCGGTGTACGGTGGCAATGCGGTTGGCCTTGATGACCATCGGCGCGCGCACCGCGCCTTCGGCCAGCTGGGCGTCGAAGGCCGCAAACGCAAGGGCGTAGCTGGCCTCGGACAGCAGATCGCGCTGATCGCGGCGGCAGACGCCAAGCAGGTCGGCATGGCTGCCGTCGCGGTGCTGGGTGACATGGCCAAGCTGGGTGAGCATGCCGCCGGCGAACCAGCGCAGCAGTTCGGAACCTTCCGCGTCGCTGACCAGCGCGGAATCGGCGGTCATCGCCGCAACCATCTGCGGCCAGTCGGCGACGGCAACACGCACGTCGGCCAGCGTGGTTTCCAGCATGCGCTGCAGCTCGCCGCGCTGGCGCGCATCGATGCGGGCGGTCTCGATGTAGATCATCGATTCGCGCAGCGCACCTTCGACACCGTTTTCGGGCAGGGCAACCAGGTGCCCTTCGCCGTCACGCTCGACCGTGACGACCGGGTGGGCCAGACGGTCGATCACGAGACCGGCCTCGGCAATGGCGGCGGCCACCGAATCGACCAGGAACGGCATGTCGTCATTGATGAGCGCAATGCGCAGATAACGACGATCCTCGCTGGCCGAGACCAGCTCGATGACCGCCTCGCCCGGCTGGCGCGTCGCTGCGGTTTCCAGGAGTACCCGCGCGGCCTCGTCGACCCAGGCGCGGTCGTCCACCGGGGCATCGCCGGGTAGCAGGGAATCGCTGATGCGCGATACGATCGCCGCGTGAAGTGCCGCCCCTCCGGGCCCTTCGTCCGTTCGGGCCTGTGCTGCGATCTTCACTTCATCTGCGCTCATAACGTGCTCCCGCATTCCTTACGGCTTGCGGCGTCTGCGCTCGATGGGGCGCGCAGCGCCTGCCTTCGACATATAGGACCGGCCATGCTTTCCGGCATCCATCTTCCCCCGGAAATTCACGCAGGGAAAGGTTGGGCCCTTTCAACGATGCAATGCAGCATCGCCGCGTTCCGGACGACCGGTCGCGAGCCCGGAAACGCAGACCCAGCGTTGTAACGGGGTTTCTCAGTTGCGCAATATTCGATTAACGGGAGGAAATTGCATAATTTGCACCAACAACCGGCTCCGCAGATCCCGGCACCGACAACCGCACGATCCGCACGACGGGTCCGCCGATTTCGCCCGGCTCCGGTCGGATCGTCGCCACCACCTGCCCCTGTGCCAGAAGGGCCCGATAAGCCCGGCAAGCTTGTGCAAAGCGCGCGCATTCCCGGGCGTAACGGTCGTACTGGGTGAGAATCGCATAGTCGGCGCGGCAGGTCGCGCGAAGGTCCGCCGGCATCGTGCCGTAATCGAGATTGCTGCGGCCGCCGCGCGCCGCCGCAATCGCACGGTAGTCCATCCGCGCCGAGAGCCGCGCTCGCACGTCGATGCAACCCGCTTCGCCCATCGGAAACCGCTCGGCCCAGGGCTGGCGCAGCATGTCGAACGCAAAGTGCTCGACGAGGATCGTGCGGCCCGGCGGGATATGCGCGATTGCCCAGGCCGTGGCGCGCTGGCGCGTATCGTCCGCCCGCTCACGCGCCCGTTCGGTCATCGCCAGCATCGGCGCAAGGCAGGCCGCGATGAGGATCAGCACGGTGGCGCACACGGCAGTCGGGTTGTTCGTCGGCCGCATGGGTGAAAACGAGGGGGCATCGCGAAATCCCCGCAGCACCGCCATCGTCCCCAGTCCGGCCAGCGCGGCCAGCACCGGTAGCAGCGGGATCGCCCAGCGCTCCCACACCAGTCCCTGAAACCCCAGCGCCAGCCCTTGTGCGAGCATATACGGCACCAGGACAGCCAATGCGCGCCGGCAGCGTGCCAGCCGCTCAGCATCACCCAGCGACCCGGCCTGCGATCCGGCCAGCGCCGCCAGGCCGGCAAATGCCAGCAGCAGCCCCACCGCACCGAAGCCCGCCAGCAACGGGCCTTGTGCATACCACAAGAGGTTGCCGAAAAACCCATGCCCGGTCGCCTCGAGATGACGCACCTGCACCTCGCCGCCGAGATCGCGCAGAACCCGCGCGGGTGCCAGCACCAGCACCGGCGCGACCAGTGCAAAGCAGCACAGGCTCATCCCCCCCGCCCCGGCGAGCCGCCGGACGATGCCGCCCCAAGTTTCCCGGCGAGACAGGCCGGAG